>CAJWVJ010000053.1 GCA_913048595.1 uncultured Alphaproteobacteria bacterium
ACAACACGGTTATGAGCCGTGGGTTCTAACCAATTGAACTACAGGCCCCCATGGCAATACGGCGAGCGGGTGGTATACACCCGAACAGGAGATTGGCCTAGTGCTGATTTCCCAAGACTTTGGTTCCCACATCAGTTACGTGTGATGGCAATGTGTTGCCGGCCAGTGTTTCCGCATCATCGTAGATATCGTTCGCCTTGTCAGTCATGAAACAAACCGATGGTTTTTCAATGGTCGAGATACTTGTGGCGTTTCTTGTCATGGCAAGCCTGACCGCTATTGGCGGCTACATCTATCTTCGTTATCTCGAAACCGCAAAACACGCGACGCTGGTAAGGACCGTCACCGGCGTAGAGACAGAGGTCAAGATTGAAGTCAGCCACATCCTGAGCGGCGGCACCTCATCAACACCAAGCGTCGATAGCGGCGAGCCCATCACGGGCGAAATCACCTGCGATGAATATGTGAGGTCTCTGGCCAAAAAATACAGTCACCTCCGCAACCCGTATGACGGATCGCCGATGATCACGCTGTGGGACGATTGGCGTGCATTCCAGAAGCGGGGAAAAGTGAGGATCACCTGCTACAAGGTCCATAAGGGAACCAGCGTCAGTGGATCACACTGCCCGTTGAGCAAGTCCGGCATCCGGGTAGACACCTATTTTACCGATTGTGGCGGAGCCTGTAATACAAGCCAGTGCACAATCCGCAACAAGAATTGCAGCACCCTTAACAAGAAAGGCCGGACCGAATTCGAGAAACACGAGACCAACGAATTGTTTGGTGCCGTGCTACCAAAGGTTGGTCCAACCACGCTCAACTGGGCGGGCATGGCACGGGACTGCGGTATCTCGGCCGACTGGCAAATCACCCATCCGAAGGAACCGGATTACTAGCCAATGTCCCAATGAAGCCGGCCGGCGGATTGGATTAGTTCTCAAGGAAACTGCGAAGCTTGCGCGAGCGCGACGGGTGCTTCAGCTTGCGAAGCGCCTTCGCCTCAATCTGGCGAATCCGCTCGCGCGTCACGCTGAACTGCTGGCCAACCTCTTCAAGCGTGTGGTCAGTGTTCATGCCGATGCCGAACCGCATCCTCAGAACCCGCTCCTCACGCGCCGTCAGGCTGGCAAGAACCCGCGTCGTGGTCTCGCGAAGATTGGCGTGGATCGCCGCGTCTAGCGGCTGCACGGCGTTCTTGTCCTCGATGAAATCACCAAGATGGCTGTCTTCCTCGTCGCCGATCGGTGTCTCGAGGCTGATCGGCTCCTTGGCGATCTTCAGCACCTTGCGCACCTTGTCGATCGGCATCGACAGCTTTTCGGCAAGCTCTTCCGGGGTCGGCTCGCGGCCGATCTCATGCAGCATCTGGCGCGAGGTGCGGACCAGCTTGTTGATGGTCTCGATCATATGCACCGGAATCCGGATGGTGCGCGCCTGGTCGGCGATCGACCGGGTGATGGCCTGGCGAATCCACCAGGTGGCGTAAGTCGAGAATTTGTAGCCGCGGCGGTACTCGAACTTGTCGACCGCCTTCATCAGGCCGATATTGCCCTCCTGGATAAGGTCCAGGAACTGCAGCCCGCGATTGGTGTATTTTTTCGCGATGGAGATGACCAGTCGCAGATTGGCCTCAACCATTTCCTTTTTCGCGCGGGCGCTTTCGCGCTGGCCACGCTGGATGGTCTGGATGATGGCGCGGAATTCCGGAACGGACAGCCCTACATCGTCGACGACAAGCCGGATCTTGCTCTGGATGTCGGCAAGCTCGTCACCATGCTGCGCCTTAAGCTTGCGCCACTGGTTGCTGCGGTAACCATCCCCAGGCCAGGACTCGACACATTCGCGGTTGGTCCAGGCCTCGAGAAGCTGGGCGCGCGGCACGCCGGCGGCGGTCGCGGTGCTCAGGAGCCGGCCCTCGATCTTGGTGACATGCCTGTTCAGGGTGAACAGTTGCTCGATCAGCGCCTCAATCCGGTTGGCGTGGAAATGCACACCCTCCATCAGTTCAACAAGCCTGATCTTCAGGTCGAGATGCGTGGCCTCGGTGCGCGGCGACAGCGGCTCGTCATTCGCCATCTTCGTCAGGCGACGGTCCTGCGAGCGCGAGAACTGCTTGAACAACGTGGCGATCTGGTCGAAGACATCCATCATATGGTCGCGGATGGCATCTTCCATCGCCGCAAGCGACATGTTCATCTCGTCGCCATCCTCACCGGAATTGGCGTCGCGGGTCGAGGTGTCGGTATCGGCGTCGCCGTCCTGCGCCTCGGTTTCCCCTTCCGATTCCTCGGCCTCCTCCTCTTCGGCCTCATCCTCGGGAAGATCATCCTCGTCGATGTCGTCATCCATGCGCGACATCATCTCTTCGTCGACAGGCGCGCCGTTCAGCTTGGCGTAGGTCGTCTCGAGGTCGATGATGTCGCGAAGCGGCACCACGCCGTCGGCGATCTGGTCACGCCAGTGAAGAAGCGCGCGAATGGTCAGCGGGGATTCGCAGATGCCGCCGATCATCAGCTCTCGGCCGGCCTCGATCCGCTTGGCGATGGCGATCTCACCCTCGCGCGACAGCAGCTCGACGCTTCCCATCTCGCGCAGATACATGCGCACCGGATCGTCGGTTCCGGACACGTCGCTGTCCGACACATTGCCCGTGGTCCGTGTTTCTTCTTCCTCGTTGTCCAGGGATTCGTCGCTGTCGGCAGCCTCGACAACGGACACGCCCATCTCGTTCAGCGTCGACATGAAATCGTCGATCTGCTCGGAGGTGAAATCCTCGGCAGGCAGGGCGGCGTTCAGCTCGTCATGAGTGACGTAGCCGCGCTCCTTGCCAAGCTGCATCAGCGTCTTCAGGGTCTGCTGGGCGTTATAGTTATCGGGTGCCTCGGCCGCGTTGTGCTGCGGCTGGATATCGGCTTCGGTCTGCTGATCTGCCTTGGCTGCCATATATGCTATCTGCTTCCTCTCGGGCGGGGGCTGCCCCCGGCCCGGCTGTCGCTGTTAGACCTGGTGCCCGCGCTAGCGCGGCACGTTTGCTGAAGTGGAGAACAATCCCGAGGAACCACCGACAAGCCGGAGAAGTTCTTCCAGTTGCCGGCCAGCTTCCTCGCCATTCAGTTTTGCTGGGTTGAAGGGCATTCGCGCTCTCATCTCGTCCCCCTCAAGCACGTCGATCGCATCCGTCAAATTCAACCTCTTTAGATGATGCTTCAGGCCGCCTGCGTCAAGGTCCGGATCACGGATAACGGCATCAATTGCCGCTTTTTTGAGCCCTTCCAGCCCGACATCGCCGGAATCGATCTGCAACAGCGACTCATACATCTCTGGAACCAGCTCGGGATGCGCCAGGATCAGCGCGCAAACGGCACGATGACGATGGATCACACCGGCCGCAGGCCGTCGCACGCGCGGACGAAGCGGGCCGCCCGGCCCGCCAAAGGCCCCGCCACGCGCCTGGCCGCGTCCGGCGCTGCGCATGGCCGCGATTCGCGCCTCCACCTCGTCGGCAAAGGCGCTTCGTACCTGATTGTGCCCGATCTGCCTGACCTGGCCGCGCACCGCCTGCCAGAACTCGGCGCGCTGCTCGGGCTGGCGCAGATCATGCTCGACCGCGAAGCTCGTCCACAGGCTGTCAATCAGCGAGCTTGCCATGCTGACCACCTTCAGCAGACCGTCGCCGCCCTCGCTGCGAAGCAGATCGTCAGGGTCCTGCCCGGCCGGCAGCATCGCCAGCCGCGCCGATTTGCCGGGCTGCAGCAATGGCAGCAGCCGTTCGAGGGCGCGCTTCTGGGCACGCTGCCCGGCGGCATCCCCGTCGAAACACAGCACCGGTTCGTCATGAAGCTTCCACAGATGGGCGATCTGTTCCTCGGTCAGCGCCGTGCCAAGCGGCGCGACGGCGGTGGCCACGCCGCTCTGCTGGATGGCGATGACATCCATATAACCCTCGGCGACAAGAAGCGGCAGCTTGCGACGCAGCCCTTCGCGCGCCTGCACCCAGCCATAGAGAACCGTCTTCTTGGAAAAGGTCGGCCCCTCGCCCGAATTCAGATATTTCGGCTGCGCGTCGCCGAGCGCCCGCGCCCCAAAGGCGATGACCCGCCCCTGCCTGTCCTCGATCGGGAACATCACGCGGTCGCGGAAATAGTCGAACAACTCGCCATCCCGCTCGCTTCGCCGGACGACCCCGGCCGCCAGCATTTCGTCATCGGTAAACCCACGGGCCGACAGCGCCGCCAGAAGCCCGCCCCGCGGCGCGTAACCAAGCCGGTAGGTGGCAAGCGCTTCCGGCCCAAGCCCGCGGGCCTGCAGATAGCGCGCGGCCGCCTGGCCATCGCCGCGCTGCAGGCCGGACTGAAAGAATTTGGCGGTTTCCTCGAGGATATCCAGCGCGGCCTTGCGCTGGCGCGTGCGCTGCGGGTCCTCTGGCGCGCTTCGCGGCACAGCGAGGCCGGCCATGCCGGCAAGCCGTTCCACCGCCTCCATGAAATCCAGCCCGTCTGTTTCGCGAAGAAAGGAAATGGCGTCGCCATGCGCCCCGCAGCCAAAGCAATGGTAGAAGCCCTGGTCATCGACCACCGAGAAGGAGGGAGTCTTTTCCGAATGGAACGGGCAGAGGCCGGAGAATCTGCGTCCCTTGCGGGTCAGCTTGACGCGCTTTCCGACAATGTCGGACAGCGGCACCCGCTGTCGCAGATCCTCAATGAATTCTGGTGGTACGGCCATTCAGTCCCCAAAGGCATGTCACTGTCCTGCCGGCGCGGACCCGGCACCGGCAAGCCCATATATTGCGGCGGGCAAAGGCCGCCCGCAAGCCGTGTGTGGATCAGGCCTTGGCGAGAAGCGCTGCCTTGACCTTCTGGCTTGCCGCCGAGAAATCCATCTGCCCGGCATGCGCCGATTTCAGATGCGCCATGACCTGGCCCATATCCTTGATGGAGCTTGCGCCGGTGGCACCGACAGCGGCGGCGATGGCGGCGTCAACCTCGGCGTCATCGAGCTGCGCCGGCAGGAAACCGGTGATGATGGTGATCTCGGCTTCCTCGGCTTCGGCAAGTTCCGGACGGTTTCCGTCACGGTACATCTTCGCCGAATCGGTCCGCTGCTTGATCATGGTCTGCATCATCGACAGTATCTCGTCATCGCCGATGCCGTCCTGGTTACCATTTCCCCGCGCCGCGATGTCACGGTCCTTCAGGGCGGCGCTGATCAGCCGCAAGGTCGCCAATGCGGCCTGGTCCTTTGCCTTCAGCGCGGTTTTCATTGCTGCGGAGATATCTTCACGCAAATTCGCCATAACTTACCTGCCCCGGATTACCTGCTCTGAACATCTTCACATTGAGGTTGTGTCATCTGTCATGATCGCCCGCCGACCGGCATAAGGCAATCTGTTCGACACCTTCTCGCCATACTGCCGGCCTCGCCTCGAAGGGGCGGCTTTTAGCGGCAAACGGCCGCCTGTGCAAGAGCCGGGCGGAAAGCGCCATGCTGCTACTTGACCACCCGACCTGCCTTATGTATCACACATCGGCTCTGGCGCATCGCCTTTATTGACGTCCCCTGCGGACGCCCTTCGCGAACCGCTCGCCGGGCCATCTCGACGTGACCAGATGTTGCAAGGATCCCGATGGCGCCGAACTCGAAACCTGGCCGGTCTCAGGCCGCGCCACGCGCAGCCTCCCAGAAACCGACAGCGATTCTCGTTCTCAGTGACGGATCTGTTTTCAAGGGCTATGGATTCGGGGCCACCGTGACCAATGTCGGCGAAGTCTGCTTCAACACATCGATGACCGGATATCAGGAGATCATGACCGATCCCTCATATGCCGGCCAGATCATCACCTTCACCTTCCCGCATATCGGCAATGTCGGAGCCAACGCCAAGGATCATGAGACAGGTGCGCCATCCGCGCTTGGCATGATCACAAGGCAGCCGCCGACCACACCTGCCAGCTGGCGGAGCGAGTCCTCGCTCGAGGACTGGATGGTGGCGCATGACCTTCCCGGGATCGCCGGGGTCGACACCCGCGCGCTGACCCGCCGCATCCGCGACGCCGGCGCGCCGACCGGGGTGATCTGCCACGATCCCGACGGTGATTTCGACATCGCGGCGCTGACCGCCAGGGCCAGGGAGTGGCCCGGCCTTGCCGGCATGGACCTTGCCATGGAAGTGACGCGCGATGCCGAGGCGGCCTGGGACGAGGGAAGCTGGGATTTCCTGAGCGCGACCCACCGCAGCACCGATGCCGCGCACCGCGTCGTCGCCATGGATTTCGGCTGCAAGGACAACATCCTTCGCTGCCTGACCGATGCCGGCTGCGATGTCACCGTCGTGCCTGCCGAGACAACGGCCGAGACCATTCTGGCGATGAAGCCGGACGGGGTCTTTCTGTCGAACGGCCCGGGCGACCCGGCCGCCACCGGCAGCTATGCCGCGACACAGATTTCCAGCATCATCGAATCCGGCATGCCGGTCTTCGGCATCTGCATCGGCCATCAACTGATGGCGCTTGCCATGGGGGCCAGCACGAAGAAGATGGAGCGCGGCCATCGCGGCGCCAACCATCCGGTGAAGGACCTTGCCACCGGGCGTATCGAGATCACCAGCCAGAACCACGGCTTCGTCGTCGATTCGGACAGTCTTCCCGACTCGCTCGAGGTGACGCACCTGTCACTGTTCGACGGGTCGGTCGAAGGGCTTCGGCATCGCGAGAAGCCGGCCTTCTGCGTCCAGTATCACCCCGAATCCTCGCCGGGACCGCATGATTCGCGATACCTGTTCGACCGGTTCACCGCGCTCATGGACGAGCGGAAAGGTTAAGGATGCCGCGTCGCGACGACATAAGCTCCATCCTCATCATCGGCGCCGGCCCGATCATCATCGGCCAGGCCTGCGAGTTCGACTATTCCGGCGCTCAGGCCTGCAAGGCGCTGAAGGCCGAGGGGTACCGGGTGATCCTGGTGAATTCCAACCCGGCGACCATCATGACCGATCCGGAGATGGCCGACGCCACCTATATCGAGCCGATCACCCCGGCCACGGTGGCCCGCATCATCGAGGCCGAGCGGCCCGACGCGCTGCTGCCGACCATGGGCGGCCAGACGGCGCTCAACACGGCGCTGGCGCTCGACAAGGACGGCACGCTGACGAGATTCGGTGTCGAGATGATCGGCGCACGCCCCGACTCCATCGAGAAGGCCGAGGACCGCGAGCTGTTCCGCGTGGCGATGGAAAAGATCAGACTGCAGTGCGCCCGCGCCCGCACGGTGAACAATTTCGACGACGCGCTCGAGGCGCTGGACGCTGTCGGCCTGCCGGCCATCATCCGCCCCTCCTTCACCCTTGGCGGTGAAGGCGGCGGCGTCGCCTACAACCGCGCCGAATTCGAGGAGATTGTCGGGAACGGGCTCCGTCTCTCGCCTGTCAGCGAGGTGCTGATCGAGGAATCCGTCCTTGGATGGAAGGAATTCGAGATGGAGGTGGTGCGCGACACCGCCGACAACTGCATCATCGTCTGCTCGATCGAGAATATGGACCCGATGGGCGTGCATACCGGTGATTCCATCACCGTGGCACCGGCGCTGACCCTGACCGACAAGGAATATCAGTCGCTTCGTGACGCCTCGCTTGCCGTGCTTCGCGAGATCGGCGTCGATACCGGCGGATCGAACGTGCAGTTCGCCGTCTGCCCGAACAGCGGCCGCATCATCATCATCGAGATGAACCCGCGGGTCAGCCGGTCATCGGCGCTGGCCTCAAAGGCGACAGGCTTCCCGATCGCCAAGGTCGCTGCCAAGCTTGCCGTCGGCTATACGCTTGACGAGCTGGCGAACGACATCACCGGCGTCACCCCGGCAAGCTTCGAGCCGACGATTGACTACGTGGTCACCAAGATCCCGCGCTTCACCTTCGAGAAATTCCCGGGATCGGACGCCAGGCTGTCCACCTCGATGAAATCCGTCGGCGAAGCCATGGCCGTCGGCCGGTCCTTCGAGGAAAGCCTTCAGAAGGCGCTTCGGTCCATGGAAACGGGCCTGACCGGCCTTGACGAAGTGCCGATGCCGGAGCCCGATTCCACCCTCGGCGGTGATCCACTTCGCGGCTGGCTTGGTGAATTTGTGCCGTTCCGGATCCTGCGAATCGCGCAGGCCATGCGGTCAGGCATGTCGGTTGCGGATGTCGCCGCGATCACCAGCTGGGACAGCTGGTTCCTTGAACGGATCGCCGCCATCCTCGATGCCGAGGCGATGCTGTCCAGCGACAGCCTTCCCGAGGATGCACCGACGCTGCAAAGCCTGAAATCCCTGGGCTTCTCGGATGCCCGTATGGCGACGCTGACCGGCAGCACCCGCGCCGCGGTGACCGCCGCGCGCCACGCCGCCGGCGTGCATCCGGTGTTCAAGCGGATCGACACCTGCGCCGCCGAATTCGCCGCCGAAACCGCCTATATGTATTCCTGCTACGAGCCCTTTGTCGGCGCCGAATGTGAAGCCGCCCCGGCCGACCGCAGGAAGGTGGTGATCCTTGGCGGCGGGCCGAACCGCATCGGCCAGGGAATCGAGTTTGACTATTGCTGCGTCCATGCCTGCTACGCGCTGTCGGATGCCGGCTACGAGACCATCATGATCAACTGCAACCCGGAAACGGTGTCGACCGACTACGACACCTCGGACAGGCTGTATTTCGAGCCGCTGACCGACGAGGATGTGATCGAGGTGATCCGCCGCGAGTCGCAGCAGGGCACCATGCATGGCGTCGTCGTCCAGCTTGGCGGGCAGACGCCGCTGAAGATCGCCGCCGCGCTGGAAGAGGCCGACATCCCGATCCTGGGAACCAGCCCGGACGCCATCGACCTTGCCGAGGACCGCGAGCGCTTCCAGAAGCTGGTCAATGACCTGAAGCTTCGCCAGCCGGAAAACGGCATCGCCCATTCCGCCACCGAAGCGCGCGACATCACCGCCCGCGTCGGGCTGCCCGTCGTCATCCGCCCGTCCTATGTTCTTGGCGGGCGCGCCATGGAAGTGGTGCATCACGAGGCCGATCTCGAGCGCTATATGCGCGACGCGGTGGTCGTTTCGGGCGACAATCCGGTGCTGATCGACAGCTTCCTGAACAACGCTATCGAAGTGGATGTGGACGCGCTGTGTGACGGCAGCGACGTCTATATCGGCGGCATCATGGAACATATCGAGGAAGCCGGAATCCATTCCGGCGATTCCGCCTGCTCGCTGCCGCCGCAGACGCTGTCGTCGCCGCTGGTCGATGAAATCCGCCGCCAGACCGAGGCGCTTGCCCGCGCCCTCGGCGTGATCGGGCTGATGAATGTGCAGTTCGCCATCAAGGATGAGGATATCTATCTTCTCGAGGTGAACCCGCGCGGCAGCCGCACCGTTCCCTTTGTCGCCAAGGCCACCGGCGTGCCGCTGGCCAAGATCGCGGCGCGGGTGATGGCGGGCGAGACGCTTGCCGGGTTCGGCCTGTCCGACATCGCGCTGGAACATGTCGCGGTGAAGGAAGCCGTCTTCCCGTTCGCCCGCTTCCCGGGAAGCGATGTGGTGCTGGGACCGGAAATGAAATCCACCGGCGAGGTGATGGGGATCGACAAGGATTTCGGGCTTGCCTTCGCCAAGAGCCAGCTTGGCGCCGGTGTCGAGCTACCGCTGTCGGGCAAGGTCTTTGTGTCGGTTCGCGACGAGGACAAGCCGGCCATCATCGAGGTCTGCCGCGGGCTTCATGGCATCGGCTTTGAAATCCTGGCCACCGGCGGGACCACCGACGCGCTGAACGCCGCCGGCGTCGCCGCGACGCGCATCAACAAGGTGATGGAAGGCCGGCCGCACGCCGTGGACGCGATGCTGTCAGGCGACATCCAGCTGGTGTTCAACACCGCCATGGGCGCGGCCTCGATGCGGGATTCTTTCTCCTTGCGTCACACCGCATTAACGAACAAAATTCCCTATTACACGACGGTATCAGGCAGTCGCGCCGCCGCGCAGGCCATTCAGGCCCTGCAACAGGGCGATCTTGGCGTTCGCACGCTTCAGGATTTTCTGTCCGACATTGCCAGCTGACCCGGCTGCCTGGCGTTCCGGTTTTTTTACGGACCAGCGGCGGCAGGCGACAGGTATTGTGACAGGCGGGGCAGGCATGATTCGCCATGATCCGGTGCCGGCGCGCAGGCCGCGCCATGTTTTACACGAGACCGCCGAGGCTGACGACGGCGGCAGGACGAACAGGAACGATGGAAAAAATTCCCTTTACTCCGCAGGGGCTGGAGACGATCAAGGAAGAGCTGGCGCATCTGAAAGGCCATGAGCGCCAGGCCGTGATCAACGCCATAGCCGAGGCCCGCGAGCATGGCGACCTGTCGGAAAATGCCGAATATCACGCCGCGCGCGAAAAGCAGTCCTTCATCGAGGGCCGCATCACCGAGCTTGAGGATGTGACAAGCCGCGCCGAGGTGATCGACGCGGCGAAGCTGTCCGGCGAGAAGGTGACATTCGGCACCTCGGTCGGCGTCGCCGACGAGGACACGGACGAGGAATCCATCTTCCACATCGTCGGCCCCTACGAGGCGGACATCAATCGCGGGCTTGTCTCGACCTCCTCGCCGCTCGCCAAGGGGCTGATCGGCAAGTCGGTCGGCGACTCCGCCGAGGTGCACACCCCCGGCGGCGTCAAAAGCTACGAGATCATCTCGATCGAGCTGTTCGATATGAGCCGGGTGTAGGGCGGGCATCTGCCGGGCCTTCGTCTCAAACTCAACCCCGACCCTCAGACATCAATCATCGACGCCGTCGACCGGCACGCCGGGCATGTTCTTGGCCGAGCGGATGGCAAGCGCCGTCTTCACATGGCTGACATTCGGGGCCGGCGTCAGGCGCGAGGTCAGGAATTTCTGAAAATCATCCCAGTCATGGGCGACGATCTTCAGCAGGAAGTCGGTCTCGCCCATCAGCATGTGACATTCGCGCACCTGCGGCCAGGCGCTGACCATATCCTCGAACTGCTGCAGGTCGGCCTCGGCCTGGCTTGTCAGCCCGACAAAGGCGAACACCTGAACCGTATAGCCGAGGGATTCCGGATCGACATCGGCGTGATAGCCGCGGATGATCCCCTCCTCCTCGAGAACGCGGACACGCCGCAGGCAGGGCGGCGCGGAAATGCCGGCACGCTTCGCCAGATCGACATTGGTCATGCGGCCGTCATCCTGCAGATCGGTCAGGATCTGCCGGTCAACCGCATCCAGCTTTACCTTTCCGGCCATGCTGTTCTGATCCGTTTCGTCTTGGTCTGGTTTGTCGACAAGGAGAGGCGGAACACCTTTTCCGTTCTGTGCAACAATAGTAACCAGCCCATGACGACGCAAGAAAATTGCGCAAGATTATTGCGCGAAAAAGGTGTATTTTCTACGAATGAAATCCGATGACGCGTGCCGGGTGCCGCGCCGTCCTTCCTGAAAACATGCGGGAGATCGCGTCCTATGCCGCAGAGCACACCCAGCAACGGGCCCGGCACCGCGACGGCTTCCGCGCTGATCTGGGTGATCAGTGACGGCGCTGCCGGCATGCGGCTTCAGGCGCTGGCGCTGGCGGAATCCCTGCAACGGGCGCGGCCGGACTGGAAATGCGATGAATTCACCGTCACCCCGCACGCTCTGACCCGCGCCCTGCCACGACTTGGCGCCTGGCTGCCCTCGATGCCGCTTTACGGCAAGCCGGCAAGGGCCGGCGGAGCGCTGTCGCGGCGCCCGCACGCCGGGCGCTATCCCGATTTGATGATCACCTGCGGGCGTCGGATGGCCGGCTTCGCGCTTGCCATGCGGCGGCGCGCCCGCGCCGATGGCCGGGGGATGCAGGTTGTCCATCTTCAGGACCCGCGCCTGCCGCCCTCGCTGTTCGATGCGCTGGTGGTGCCGCAGCATGACCGCGTGCGTGGCGGCAATGTTCTGGTCACCACCGGATCGCTGAACAGGCTGACGCTTCCGGGAATCCAGGCGGCGATGATGGCGCTTCCCTCGCGATGGCTGACCACGACGCGCGCGGCCGCGGTCGCGGTGATGATCGGCGGCGACAACCGGCGCTACCGCGTCACCCCGCAGATGGCCGACGCGATGGCCGACAGGCTTGCCGGATTCGCCCGCAATTCCGGCGCGACGCTGATGATCACCCCCTCGCGCCGCACGCCGGACGGGCTTGTCGACCGGCTCTGCTCAAAGCTGCCTGTCGGCGGGGCGATGCTGCCGCAGAAGGGCGAGGCGAACGTCTATCCCGGCATATTGGGGCTGGCGCAGGCGGTGATCGTGACATCGGATTCGGTGAATATGGCAAGCGAGGCGGCGATCACCGGAAAGCCGGTGATGATCGCGCCCTGGCAGACCGCCACCGAGGCCAACCCCAGCGGCGAGAGCGGCCGCATCCGCGCCTTTCACGACCATATGTTCGCCCGCGGACACAGCATGCCGCTTGCCGACACCCTCCCGAACGGGCGTTTCGACCGGCTTGACGAGATGGCCGGGCTTACCGAAGAACTGCTAACCCTTCTGGGGCGTTAGGGCATCGCGCCCTTACAACGCCCCTAATAATACAGCTCGCGCGGGTCGGTGATTCCCAGCCCGGCATAGAGCCCTTCCACCTGTTCGCGATAGCCGTTGAAGATCATCGTCGGCACGCGGGCGTCGCTTCCCAGCATCCGTTCGGTCTTCTGGGGCCAGCGCGGATGCGGGATTCCTGGGTTCACATTCGCCCAGAAGCCGTATTCATTGCCGGCAAGCTCTTCCCAGAAGCTGACCGGGCGCTTGTCGGTGAAGGTGAAACGGACAATCGACTTGATCGATTTGAAGCCGTATTTCCACGGGGTCACAAGCCGGATCGGCGCGCCGTTCTGGTTCGGAAGCGGCTTGCCATAGATGCCGGTGGCAAGAAAGGCCAGCTCGTTCCGCACCTCTTCGATGGTCAACCCCTCGACATAGGGCCAGGGATACCAGCTCTGTTTCTGGCCAGGGGCCACCTTCGGGTCCATGAAGGTTTCCATGCGCAGATATTTCGCGCCCGCGGTCGGCTTCGCCACCTTCATCAGACCCGCAAGCGGCACGCCGGACCAGGGAACCGCCATCGCCCAGGCCTCGACACAGCGGTGCCGGTAGAGCCTTTCTTCCATGCCGCCCATGGCCTTCACAAGCTGCTCGGCATCCAGCGTCATTTCCTGCTCGACCATGCCGTCGATGGTGACGGCCCAGGGGTCGGCGCTCATCTTGCGGGTCTTCTTCCAGATGTTCTTCGAGGAACCGAACTCGTAGAAATTGGTGTAGGTGGTGGCCAGATCCTCGTCGGTGATCGCGCGGTCGAGGGTGTAGGCCTCGTTGCGCGGGAAGGGATAGCCGCCGATCGCGGCAAGCGCACTGCCGGCCATTGTGCCGGCCATCAGGCCGGATGTGGCAAGGCCAAGCCCGGCAAAGCCGGCCCCCTTCAGCCATTCGCGGCGGTTCATATAGACGGATTCGGGGGTGGCGGCGGATTCGGGAATCTCCCAGGACCGGCGGCGCTTGATCAACATTCTCTTATCTCCCTCGGGACGAATGGTATCGGGTCGGGTCACGAAAAGGCGGCCGGCACCGGACCCGGCCTGG
>CAJWVJ010000054.1 GCA_913048595.1 uncultured Alphaproteobacteria bacterium
CTGTCTCGTCGGCAGCCTTGTGAAGCGCATCCTTGGTTGCACCGTCGAGGCCGTTGTAAACGCCCTTGTTGATGATCACATAGTTGCGCGGCAGCCAGGCATTGACCTTGTAGTAATGGGTCAGATGTTCCCACACCTTGCGGTCATAACCGGTCGAGCCGGACGAGATGAAGGATTCGGCAACGCCGGTGGCAAGCGCCTGCGACAGCTCGGCGGCCTCGATCTGGACCGGGGTCATGCCAAGCTCCTTGGCGAAGGTCGCGGTCGCGGCGTTGTAGGAGCGGAACTTCACGCCCTGCGTATCGGCGGACGAGCTGACCGGCTTCTTGAAATAGAAACCCTGACCCGGCCACGGGCAGGTATAGAGCGCGACGAGGTTCAGGCTGTCAAGCTGGGCGTTGACCTTGTCCTTGGCGGCGGCCCAGAGCTTGCTGTTGGCCTCATAGGTGGTCGCAAGGAACGGGAGGTTGTCCCAGCCCAGAAGCGGGGCCTCGTTGGCGTGGGCCGACATGAAGCGCTCGCCGATCGGGGCCTGGCCCGTCTGCACGGCGCGCTTGATCTCGCCGCCCTTGAAGAGCGAGCCGCCCGGATGAACGGTGATGTCGATCTTGCCACCGGTGTAGTCACGCACCTTGTCGGCGAACACGACGCCCATCTCGGAATGGAAGTTGGTCGCGGCATAGGCCATCGGCATATCCCACTTTTCGGCTTGGGCAGCGCTTGCCGAGAGGACAAGGCCTGCGGCTGCGGCTGTCAGAATCATTCTTTTCATCGGTTTCTCCCTTATTAATGCGGTCCTTCACCTGACATGATGTGCGGTCCGTCTTTATCGTTCCAGCCGTCTGTGGCTGACAAACGTTACAAGCAGACTGCAACCTGTTTTTTGAAAGCTGTCAAGCGGATGCGCGGAATTCAGGCAGGCCTTGCCAGCCCTTCGACAATGTCGCAGTCCGGCACTGACCTGAAGATGGCGGGTGGCACCTTGAGCTTCGAGGTGCGGTTGCCACCGCCGAGGATGATGTAGTCGAGCTCCATGACCCCGGACTCGACCCAGACCCGAATCCCCGGTGGCAGGCCGATCGGCGTGACCCCGCCGATCTCCATGCCGGTGACGGCGCGGGTATCCTCGGGCGGGGCGAAGGACGCCTTTTTCGCGCCAAGCCGCTTGCGCACAACATTGTTGACGTCAAGCCGGTGTGTCGCCGGCACCATGCACAGCGCCATGTTGCCGGGCTCGGTCTTCGAGCGCACGAGGATGGCGTTCACGGAATTATCCGGCGGTACCCGGTAATGCGCGCAGAAGGCCGCCGTGTCGGCAAGGCTGTCATCGCAGGGCCAGATTTCATAGGGCAGGCCCGAGGCCTCGAGAAAGGCCTCGATCTGCGGCAAACTCTGTCCCCGTTCCTCAGTCATCACGGTGATCATGCCAAAGCCGGCACGTTGGCGCCAGCGCAAAGCCACCAGCCTTTACAGCCGGCCGGCGGACCCCCATCTGAACCCTATGTCACAGCCTGCCCGACAGCGGCCACCGGCCACCAGCATGACTGCCTTGCGGCAGGCCCGGTCGCGTGCCGTCCGCGCCGCGAAAGCAATCGCGCTGGCGCTTGGCATGGTGATGGTGGGCATTCCGGGCGATGGAGGCAGCGGCGTGAAGGCAGGCGAGGATATGAGCTTTCCGATGACCGGCGACCAGGCCGCCTATTGGCGCTTTGTCACCGACGGGGTGATGGGCGGCGTCTCGACCGGACGCCTTGATTTCGCCGCACAGGACGGGGTGGATTTCGCCCGCCTCACCGGCGATGTCAGCACCGCAAACAATGGCGGTTTCATCCAGTTCCGTGCCGGGCTGAACCTGTCCGGGATGCCAGATAGCGGGGCCGGGCTGACCGGCATCCGGGTCACCAGCCGCGGCAATGGCGAGACCTATTTCGTGCATCTTCGCACCCGCGACAACCGCCGGCCCTGGCATTACTACGCCGCCCCCTTCACCGCCGGTGACGACTGGCAACAGGCGACCCTTCCTTTCGACAGCTTCCGACATTCCGCCGGCATGACCCCGCCAACACCCCGCCCGCAGGACATCATCTCGATCGGCATCGTTGCCTATGGCCGCGACCACCGCGCCGATGTATCAGTGTCCGAGATCGGATTCTACTGAAGGTACGGCAGATGGGGTTCCTGCGAAATGATGTCGGGGCCGTTGTACCGCCCTTTGGCGGCGAGGCCTTTCCCTGGATCGGCGGCGACCTGCAGACGGTGCGGCATTATCTGCGGCATGATGCGCCGCGCCCCGACCCCGGCGAGGAGGTGCTGATCGATCTTGCCGATGGCGACCGCCTGCTTGCCGCCTTCCATCCGGCGCGGAGCCACCCGTCAAAGGGATGTGTGATCGCGGTCCATGGGCTGAACGGATGTATGGATGCCCAGCATATCTGGTGGCTTGTTCCCGAAATTCTGGCGGCGGGATACAGCCTGCTGCGGGTCAATATGCGCGGCGCCGGGCCGGCGCGGCCACTGGCGAAGGGAACCTACAATGCCTGTGCCGGGGCCGACCTGCTTGCCTTCATTACGGCGGCGGCGGACCATGATCTGGACGTGCCGCTCTTCATGATGGCACATTCCCTCGGCGGCACGGCGGCGCTGAACATGGCGCTGGACTTTCCGCAGGAGACAGCGCGGCTTGCCGGCCTTGTCACCATCGGAACGCCGCTCGACATGATGGCCACGTCGCGGCGGTTCAGCCGGCATCGGAACCGTGTCTACGGGCGGCATATGCTGCTGGCGCTCAAACATATCGTGGGCACCGCCCCGGGGATCAGCAATGAAACCCTTGCCGCTGCCTTTTCGGCGCGAAGCGTGAGGGAATTCGACGACCGGGTGACCGCGCCCATGGCAGGCCATCGCAACGCCGCCGCCTATTACCGCGCCTCCAGTGTCCATGAACGGATGCAGAAGATCGCTATACCCGTCCTTGTGCTGCACGGGTCGAACGACCCCTGGGTGCCGTCGAAGACCTGCCTGAAGCTGCCGGTGCCGGACGACCCGCTTGCCGGCGTTTCGGTGGTGGTGACGCGCGGCGGCGGGCATGTCGGCTTCCATGACAGCCAGCTCAACTGGCACATCCGGGCGACGGTCGCCTGGTGCGACGCGGTCGCGGCACGGGGCTAGGACGGCGGGTCAGGAAGACGGCTGTGGCGGCACCGGCGGGGCGCCCTCGGACTGCCAGGCGCGGGTGCCTTCGAGGTTCTTCCATCCAAAGGCGTGTTCGGACGGGCCATGCGCGCGAAGATGTTCGAGCCGCGCCAGCGCATCGGCGAAATCCGGCGTCGTGCCGGCGGGTATCCACCAGATGGCGAGGAACGGCGCGGTTGGCATCACAAACCATTTGTGGCGGTTGTTCATGAAACGGCGATGCACCGTGTTCCAGGCGAAGAATTCCAGCGCGTCGGCGCTTTCCCACACGGACAGTGTATAGGTCTCGCGCGGCTCGTTCAGAAGCGCTCTGGCCGCTGTATCCAGACCCGGATCATTCAGCCGCCAGACATAGCCCGGCGACTTTGCCGCGATGGCGTTCACCCGGTCCAGCGCGGCCATGAATTCCGCCATCGCCGGCCGGTCCAGATCATCAACCGCGCGCGCCAGGTTCAGCTGCGCCAGATGGTGGCCCTCCGGCTGCGGGAAAATCCGCCTTGCTGCCTGATCATCCGGCATGATGACGCGCCCCCTGAAGACACTCCTGAAGACAATGTGTGGCCTCCAGATATAGCAGAGGAACGACACAGGGCAACGCCCGGCGCGCGGCTGCCAGCCCTATCAGGTCGGTATGGCAGGTTGGCGGTCAGCTTTCGCTGTCTTCTTCGGGTTCCTTGATATGCTGCCGCACCCCGCGGATGGCGAGCCAGACAAGGAAGGCGATGACAGGCACCGCCGCCGCCTTCACCATATTGATGTCCCAGCCGCGGACGGCAAGCGACAGAGGCTTGGCGAGATACCCGACAAGCCCGACGCCGTAATAGGTCACCGCCGCCACGGACAGCCTCTCGACGGTCTGCTGAAGGCGAAGCTGCTGGCGGGCACGGGCGTTCATCGATTGCAGCAGGTCGCGGTTCTGCCGCTGGATGATCATCTCGGTCTGCGTGCGCAGCAGGTCGCCGGCACGGGTGATGCGTTCCGACAGGCGCGACAGCCGCTCTGCAAAGGCGCGGCAGCTGTCGAGAGCCGGCGTCATCCGCCGCCCGAGAAAGCCGCTGACACCCTGGAAGCCGGCAAGCCGCGAAAGCTGAAGGCTGGCGATGCGGTCCATCAGGATGGCTTCATAGGCCTTTGTGGCCGCCAGCCTGTAGGATGTCTTGGCGTAGATTTCCTCGAGATCGGCGGCCTGCGATGACAACACCGACAGCAATTGCTGCACCTGCCCCTGCGACTGCCTGATCTGCGCCGCGAGATCGGTGGTCAGCCCGCCGACGGTGCGTTCGATCCGGCCGAGGGTGGGCCCGTGTTCGCGCACTCCGGCAAACCCCAGAAGCGCCAGCATGCGATAGGTTTCCAGCTCGACGACCCGCTGCACCACCCGGCCCATGCGGTTCGGCGAGATATGTTCGTTGAACATGGCGATCCTCGCAAAGCCGGAATCATCGATATCGAAGGAGAAATGCAGCTGCGCCGCACCGTCGCTGAACAGGTTCGAGGCGATGGCCCGGCTCTGCATCGTCGCCTGCATCTTTTCGGGCGTGATGCCGCGTGGCGGCTTGCCGCCGATTTCCAGCCAGATGGCATGAAACACCGGGGCCGGGATGCCCCGCGCCCAGGCAAGCGGAAGCGTGGCATTGGCGGCATCAAAGGCGTCATCCAGAAGTCCGGTCGCCTTGCTGTAGCCCCTTTCGATGAAGCTGACCGACAGGAATTCGGTGTGCTGCTCGACCCGGATGGCATAGCCGCCCATTTCAAGACGCAGGAATTTCGACCCCTCCGGGATTGATTGCTGCCCGTTTGCGACCAGGAATTCATTGATATAGGCAAGGATGTCGGCCGTGCCGCCATCGGTCAGGAAGACGTAGCGGACAAAGCGGCCAGCACCATCGAAATCGTGAAAGGCGCGGGCGTGAAGCTCGTCGGATAGGCTGCGCCTGAGGGCGTGTTCTTCCATGCGGGCGACTCCTGCCAATCAGCCCGCCCTGCCCATCGGCATGGCGGGCCCTGGTTCAAAATCCCCCACAGCCACCGGTCAGCGCGGAAGATGCGCCTCGATAGCGTCGATAACCTTGCGCGAATCCGGCGCGCTTGTCGAGGCGAACCATTCGACCAGCTGGCCGTTCGGATCAATCACATGTTTGTAGAAATTCCAGCGCGGCACCTTCATGCGGCCCTGCGTCGCCACCCACTGGTAATAGGGATGCGCGTCCCCGCCCTTGACCTGCACCGGTTCCGTTATCGGAAAGGTGATGCCGTAATTGATCTCGCAGAATTGTTTGATCCTCGCCGTGCTGTCATATTCCTGGCCACCGAAATCATCGCTCGGCACACCAAGGACGACAAGGCCACGGCCGCGATATTTGTCATAGAGTGACTGCAGCGCCTTATATTGCGGGGTGAAGCCGCAGAGCGAGGCGGTGTTGACAAGAAGCACCGTGCTGCCGGCGAAATCGGACAATGGCAGCGCCCCGCCATCGATGCTCTCGAAGGTGAAATCATGCGCCGTGACCGGCGCGGCTTTTGCTGCGTGAAGCACCACCATCTCCATCATCGCCGCCATTGCGGCCAGCGCACCAAATCTGGCGACAAGCCTGCGATACCGGACTATAAGTCTGTGACCAGCCATTGATCGGGTCCCTGCCCATTCCTCGTTCCAGAGGCATATGTAGGGGCTGCGACACGCATGTAAATAGCCGCCGACGGCAAAGGGACTGGCGCAACAGGAGATGTCAGATGGAAAATGACCAGCAGCCGGCCGCCGAAAGTGCCACCGATATTGCCGCTGAAGGCAATGTCATGGACAAGGTTCTTGGCACATTCGACGGCATTGTCGACAACGCCACAAGCTATGTCGGCAGCGCCGCGACCAGCATCAGTGAAGTCGGTGCGGACCTTGTCGGCAATGCCGGCCAGGTCACAACATCCATCGGCGAGAAGGCCGGCAGCGCCGCCAGCGGCGTCGGCAATGTGATCACCGAGAATTTCGACGCCGCCGTGACCTTTGCCAAAGGTCTGTTCGGCGGCTGACCCTAGGGGGAACCGCCGGACCAGGTGAAGCGCCGGACATTTTGACGCGATGTGGGCGCCGGGCGTGACTTTGCCAGCATAGCGTCCTAAGCTTGCGACATGTTTTCAACAACGCAAAGGAGGTGATCTGATGTCTAGGATGATTGGTTTTGACGGTGCAAAAGCGACAGGTGGACTGAAGAGCAGCCTCGTCAGGAACATCTGACGCCGTTTCCTGCAAACGTCACATCCATCAAACGGAAAGGGAGGCCGGTTCGGCCTCCCTTTTTTACAGGGATGATATCAAGAAGGGATCAGTTCGCCTTCTTGTAGGCCTCGATGGCCGCCACAAGCTGCTTCTTTTCCTTGCAGCTGAAATAGCAGGCCTTGCTGAGGCGGGCGAGCATCTCTTCGGCACCCGCCAGATTGCCAAGCGTCAGATACAGCTCGCCCTTGTATTCCAGCGCGCCCTTATGCTTGGGGTTGATGGCGAGCGCCTTGTCATAGGCCGCCTCCGAGGCGGTGTAATTTCCCATCTTGCGCGAGGCAAAGCCGGTCAGGTTCCAGGCGTCCGCGCTGTCCGGATTCTTGGCGATCTCGCCCTCCAGGAAGGACAGCGCGCCGCTGTAGTCTTCTTTGCGGATCAGCACGATGGCCTTGCGCATTTCCTTGGATACCGTTGGCACCGTATATGACGAACTGTTTCCGTCCGATTCACTGGTGCCGGCAGCCCTGGCGCCTGGAGGCGCGATCATCAGCGAAATGGCGATAAGCGCCAGCAGGCCGAGAAGCTGGAGAAACAGGGGACGGGCATTCGCCACCCTGACATTCTGAAAGGTACGGCTGCTCATGATTCCGTCTCCCCGCCAGCGTTGATCCAGTCGCCGATGCCGCCGACATTATGGATTTTGGTGTAACCCATCTCGTTCAGCGTCTTGCCGGTCAGCGCCGCCATCCCGCCCGCCGCGCAGACCAGAACGATGTCCTTGTCCTTGCTCAGCGCGTCGTTGTGAAGCGGGTGCGCATCGTCGGCGGCAAACTCGATAAAGCCGCGGGGGATGCGAAGCGCGCCTGTGATGGTGCCGGTCTTGGCTATGTCGCCGCTGTCGCGTACATCGACAAAGACCGCGCCACCCGCCTGGTGAATTTCAATGCCCTGCTCGGGCGTGATCCGCGGAACGACCGCGTTCGCCGCCTCAAGATAATCTGTTGCGTGTTTCATAATGACCTCGCCTGTACGGCCCGCGTCCGGACCGGTTTCCATCATCCCCCTCATGCCGTCGCTCCCTTGAGATAGGGGCTGGCACAGGTCATTCAAGCGCGGTCACCCGGTGATCGAGATTTCGTCGGTCAAGGTGGCGAAGGCGAGGGTGGCAAGGGCGGCGGGCGCAGCCTGAAACACACAATGCGGATGGCCTGCGGCGGCCCAGACAACCGGAAAGCGCATCAGCGAGGAATCCATGAAGATGCGGAGGCCCTCCGGCAATCCGATCGGCGAGACGCCACCGATGGCATAGCCCGTGGCGGCCTTGACGGCGGCGGCGTCAGGACGGCGGCAGGGCGTTGTGCTTCCGGCACAGGCGGCCAGTGCCGCCACATCGCATTGCCTGTCACCGGCGACAAGGGCGCTGACCGGCGCTTCGGGCCTTCCGGCCATGAACATCAGAGTCTTGACGATGGCCCCGGTCTCGACACCAAGCGCGGCGGCGGCCTCGGCCGCACTGCGCGCGGTATCGTCGAGCGCGATCACGCCATGCGGATGCGCGGCCGCCTGAAGGCAGGCCGCCACATGACGCACGGAAGGATGCGAGAGGTGTTTCTCGGACATGGCCGCCGCCCCGGTCTCAGGCGTAGTCCGGCATCGACAGCGGCGGCGAGGATTTCAACCGATCGGCAAGAAGCCGGATATGTGCCGGCGTGATGCCGCAACAGCCGCCGATAATGTCCACCCCGCTTTCGACCCACGTCTCGGCATAGCGAAGATAGGCTTCAGGCGTGATGTCCTTGCGAAGCTGATGGACACTGGTATTGGAGCCCTCATACTCCTCATCCATCAACGGGAAGGCATTGGCATAGGCCCCGATCATCGGCCGTGCCGCGCCATGCTGCGCGGTGAAGGCCTCAAGCTCGGCGCGCCCAAGACAGACACCGTCATTCATCACTTCCGGCTGGCTGCAATTGAACAGAAGCGCGTCGAACCGCCTGCCCTCGATCGACAGAAGCAGCTCGGACAACGGCTCGCCGGAGCGAAGCCGCGGGGCACCGTCCACCGGGTCGCGATCCTCAAGCGTGACCGCCAGCCAGAGATCAGCCGCGCAATCGGCAAACACATCGAGATAGGTGGTCGCCTCGGCAACCGATCCAAGGGTCTCGCCAATGAAGATATCCGCAACCGGCGCCAGATGCCGGCGGAATTGCTGCATCATGCGGCGCGCGCCCTGAATTTCGAAGTGCTCGGGAAGATAGCTCCCGAACATGGGCGGGATGCTGGCCGCCACATGAACCTGATGCGGCACGGCGTCGGCCGCGTCGCGCGCCAGCTTGGCCGCCAGTTCGAGAAGCGCCGCCCCCTGCTCTTCATATCGGTCCTCTCCGATATGGAAGGGAACGATGGCGTAGGTGTTCGTGGTGATCACATCCGCGCCGGCCTCGATGAATTCATCATGGACGTCGCGCACCATCTGCGGGGCTTCGATCAGCGCCAGCGCCGACCATTCGGGCTGTTTGAACGGGGCCCCGTTGGTTTCCAGCTGTCGTCCCAACCCGCCATCCAGAATGACCACAAGCCTGTTCCTTTCGATGAAATGCAGCCGTCCAAGCACCGCCGCCGAAGATCGGTGTAATGTAGAACGCCGGGGCCGGCAAAGGCAAGCCACCGGGCCATCGCGCGGGAATGTGATTTGCCGCCCGACAGCTTTGCGTGGCAAGCTTCAGACACAGGAGAAAACCTGACTTAGACCCACCTAGAGGCAACGGGATAAACCCATGTATGACCCGGGACTCGCCGCACGGCTGGACGAGATCATGGCCGGCATGCTTGAAATGGAAGTCACCCGCATGTTCGGCGGCTACGGCTTTCTGATGAACGGCCATATGTGCGTTGGCATCTGGAATGACAGGCTTGTCATCCGCATTGGCGTGGATGGCTGGAACAGCATCTGCGCGCAGCCGCATGTGGGGCCCATGGACCTGACCGGAAAAGTGATGAAGGGATGGGCGATGGTCCATCCCGAAGGTCTGTCCGAAGATGCCGAGCTTCGCCGCTATGTCGATATGGCGATCATGTTCTGCGCCACCCTGCCGCCAAAGGAAGGCCAGTGAGACGGGCTTATCCGATGTCGAAGCCGCACATTGTGGCGATGGCGCGGACCACATCCTGACTTCGCACCGCGAAGGGCAGCACCGCGACGGCCACAAGCATGATCGCGCCCCAGATCAGCCAGACCGAGAAGTCGGCGTCACGACCCGGCCCGGTGCCGGCCTCTCCGCCTGCCGCTGGCTTGCCGTCCTCGGCCATCACCCGGTCCGCATCACGAATTCAAGCCCGGATTGCGACCCGACATAAAGTCCCGGTTTCTGCATCGACAGCGACACCAGAAGATTGCCGCCGCCATCGAGCATCACATCCACGCGGCTGCCGACGATCCGCACGATCGTGCCTGCTGCATCCTTGCCGGTGTCGGTGCATGAGAGCGTGACTTTCTGGTCGAGTGTGAGCATGTCTGCCTCCGGTTGAACGGCAAGCCTAACACAGCCATTCACTGCAGGTCGATGGCATGCGCCTTCAGATCCTCGAGCTTGCAGACAGCAAGGGTCATCCTGTTGGTCGCCTGGAGCCTGACCTTGGGCGCGCGGCCAGCTTCCCTGGCCTGTTCCCAGCGACCGGCGCACAGGCACCATTGATCGCCGTCTTTCAGCCCGGGAAAGCCGAATTGCGGCATCGGGGTGGACAGGTCATTGCCGACGCTCTTGCTGAAGGTGAGGAAATCGTCTGTCATCACGGCGCAGACGGTGTGAAGCCCCTGATCCTGCGGACCGGTGTTGCAGCAGCCATCGCGGAAAAACCCTGTCAGCGGGTCCTGCGAGCATCCCTGCAACCTGCCGCCAAGTACATTCTTCTGCCCCTCGGGGCGCCCCTGCGATCCATCCATGATACGCTGCTCCTCAACCGTCCTTCGCCTCAGACAGATATGGGGCGTCAAGGACCGCCATTCTAGTCTCGATAGCGGTTTCCAGCCGGTCCATGAAATCGCGCCGGGAAAGGCCGGGGACAATCGGCTGCAGAAATTCCACCGCGATGCGGCCAGGGCGTTTCATCCAGCTGTTCCGCCCCCACACATGACCGGAATTGAGCGCGATCGGCACCACCGGCAGGCCGGTGGCTTCATAAAGCGCGAACACGCCAACCTCATACCGATGCGCCACCCCCGGGCCGACTCGCGTGCCCTGCGGGAAAATCAGCACCGAACGCCCTGTCGCGGCCGCGACCGTGGCATCTTCGCGAAGCTTTCGAAGGGCCTTCATGCCAGCCGACCGGTCAACGGCGATACAGCCTGCTTTTTGAAAGCACCAGCCAAGGATCGGAAGGCGCAGCAATTCTCGCTTCAACACGATGACGGGGGCCCGCAGGATCAGCGCCAGCACAACCGTTTCCCAGGCCGACTGATGCTTGGCGGCATAGATCACCTGACTGCCGCGATGCAGATCGCCCGTCAGATAATGGCTGGCGCCGGCGATGCGAAGCGTCTGCGACGTGAACCAGCCCCACCCCATCGCCAGGCCCCGCATCACGCTTGCCGGAAGAAGCAGGGCCGGCAGCGCGATCAGCGCCAGCAGCACTGTCGCGCCGTAAAACAGGATGTTGAAAATCAGTGAGCGGAGATACACCATGGCGGCGACAATAGGCAGTTTGTCCCACCGCTGCAATCGGGAGCCTCCGCGGATGGCCGAGACACACACAGTTGACGAGGATGACGATGGCTGGCAGCGGCGCGCCGCCATGGCGCTGGCCGCCGCGGCGACAGCGGAAAAGCTGGTCACCTATGCCGAACTTGCAGATGCCGCCGGCATCACCGGCCAGCATCGGATCAACAGGCTGACAGGCTGGCTTGAGGAAGAGCTGGCGCGCGAGGTGCAATCCGGCGCGCGGTTGCTGACGGCGCGGGTGATTTCACGCGCCCGCGGCGGGCTTCCCGCCCCCGGCTTCTTTCACAAATGTCGTGAGCTCGGCATCTATGACGGGCCTGTCGACGGCCCGCAGGCCGTT
Source organism: uncultured Alphaproteobacteria bacterium (assembly GCA_913048595.1). Classification (GTDB taxonomy): domain Bacteria; phylum Pseudomonadota; class Alphaproteobacteria; order Puniceispirillales; family Puniceispirillaceae; genus UBA8309. The sequence continues at coordinate 11,465 of CAJWVJ010000054.1, forward strand.
GCTTTTCACCTGAACTGTCTTCGCTAGCCCGCTGTATCGGCCTTGCCGGCCAGCGCGCCGCGCACCCGGATGTGGAATGTGAAGATGCCGCCTTCATCCGCGTTGCGGATCAGCATGTGGCCGGAGGTGTCGCAGAAATGTTCGAAATCCAGCGGGGCCGCCGGATCGTCCGCCAGCACCTCGACCACACCTTCGTGCATCCGGGTGATCTGCCGCCGCGCCTTGAGCACGGGGAGCGGGCATTTCAGGCCGGTCAGGTCCAGCGATACCGCGATGTCATAGCCGTCTTGGGTCATCATGCGGCGACCCTAGACCGGCTTCGGATCCTATTCCAGTGGCAATTGCCAGTGTCAATTCATCGCAGCGACGCTTGCCAGCCAAGGTTGCCAGCCGCTAGATAGGCGCATGAGCATATGGGGCATGATCATCGGCGGCGCCGCTGGCGCGGCCATCGGCGGGCCGATCGGCGCACTTCTTGGCGCGGCTGCCGGCATCGCTGTCGAGCGTGGTTTCGTCGCTCCGGCGTTTGCCGCGTCGAACGAGACCGACGCCAGCCGCCGGGTCGCCTTTACCGTCGCGGTGATCGCGCTTTCGGCGAAAATGGCCAAGGCCGACGGCATAGTCACGCGCGACGAGATCGCCGCCTTTCGGGAACGTGTTCATATCCCGCCTGCGGAAGTTACCCAGGTCGGCCGGTTCTGGGATCTGGCGCGCCAGACCAAGGAAGGGTTCGAGGGATATGCGACGCAGGTCTCGCGGATGTTCAGCCCGCGCGCACCGGTTCTGGAACAGCTTCTGGACCTGCTGTTCCACATCGCCCGGTCCGATGGCAGCCTGACCGCGCCGGAAATCGACTATCTGGCGCGGGTGAGCGACATCTTCGGCTTCACCGAAGAGGATTTCCACCGTCTGCTGGCGCTTCACGCCGATGAAGGCCCGCAGCCATGGGATGTTCTTGGCGTCGATCCGGCGATCCCCGATGACGAGCTTCAGCGCCACTGGAAACTGCTGGTGCGCGACCATCACCCCGACAAGCTGATCGCCGACGGCATGCCTGAGGAATTCATCGCCGCCGCGAATGACAGGCTGGCGCGGATCAACGCCGCTTACGATGCGATGATGCGCTCGCGCGGCTTCGGTGCCGCGCCGACGGGTGGCGGAGGGTCTGCCTGACATGCCCACGCCGCTTCTGACCATCGCCTCTGCCGGGATCAATCTCGGCGACCGCTGGCTTCTCCGCGGGGCCGATCTGACGCTGCATGCCGGCGACAGGCTGGCGCTTGTCGGGCGGAACGGCGCCGGCAAATCCAGCCTGATGAAGCTGATGGCAGGGCGCACTGACATGGATGAGGGAAGCCTGTGGATGGCCCCCGGGTCGTCCGTCGCCTATCTGCCGCAAGCCCCGCAATTGCCGACCGGCATGACGCTCCGCAGCGTTGTCGTCGCCGGTCATGACGCCGACTGGCTTGGCCGGCCGGTGCCGGTCCACAAGGCCGAGGAGTTCCTGCAGAGGCTGGGCCTCGACCCCGACCGGATGAGCAACGGGCTGTCCGGCGGCGAGGCGCGCCG
>CAJWVJ010000055.1 GCA_913048595.1 uncultured Alphaproteobacteria bacterium
CCCGCATGCTGTCGGGTGGCGAGCAGCAGCTGCTTGCGCTTATTGGCGCGCTTGCCACGACGCCCGAAGTTCTGTTTCTCGACGAACCGACCGCACATCTTGATTTTGCGGCGACAAATTTCGTCGAGGCGATGATCCGGGAAGCCCACAGCGCCGGAACCACGATCGTCATGACAAGTCATAACCGGGCACAGTCAGAGCGGATCGGCGACGATGTCCTGTTTATCGACAGCGGCCGGATTCTTGAAGCCGTGCCTGCCAAAAGCTTTTTCGCCGCGCCACGCCATGAACTTGCCAGGCAGTACCTCGCGCATCTGTAAGCAGCAGTGACGCTTGGCAGCCTGCGACAAATCGACTAGGTTCAGGCCATGAGTTCGTCGCAGAAAACAATGATGCTGACCGGTGCCAGCCGCGGTATCGGCCATGCTACGGTAAAGCGGTTTTCCGACGCCGGATGGCGCGTCATCACATGTTCGCGCGGCGCCGTTCCGGGCCAGTGCCCTTGGCATGCAGGCGACAGCAACCACATCGCCATCGACCTGGAGTCTCCAGCTGAAATCGAACGCGGCGCAGCCGAGCTCATGGATCGATTGGACGGGGCACCGCTTCATGCGCTGGTCAATAATGCTGGCATATCGCCGAAGAGCGACGACGGCATTCGCCTCGATTCCGTTTCGACCCCGCTAGATGTCTGGCACACGGTCTTCCAGGTCAATGTCTTCGCACCGGTGATGCTGGCACGGGCGCTGATCGACCCGCTTGAGCGCGGCAGCGGCACTGTCGTCAATGTCACCTCCATCGCCGGAAGCCGTGTTCATGAGTTCGCCGGGTCTGCCTACGCGTCCTCGAAAGCCGCACTCAGCGCGCTGACACGCGAGATGGCGTCCGATTTCGGAAAACGCGGCGTGCGGGTGAACGCCATCGCGCCGGGTGAAATCATGACGGAAATCCTGTCGCCAGGAAGCGAAGAAGCGATGCTGCCTGGCATTCCTCTGGGACGCTTTGGCACATCGGAAGAGGTCGCCGAGACAATCTTTTTCCTGTGTAATGACAGTGCCGCCTACATCAACGGCGCCGAACTTCACGTCAATGGTGGTCAGCACGTCTAATTGCGCTGCCACCGCCGCGACCTTGTAACGAGGACATTGGCATGAGCCCAGATGACGCTCCCTCTGCCGGCAAATTCCCCGGCAATTCTCCTGAAAGCCGCGATATCGCCTTTCACATGCATCCCTACACCAATCCGGCGATGCTTGCCGACACCGGCCCGCATATCATGGCCGAAGGAAGCGGTGTCTTCGTTCAGGACGAGAGCGGCGCACGCTTCTATGAAGGCATGAGCGGCCTATGGTGCACATCGCTCGGCTTTTCGGAGCCGGAGCTTGTCAATGCCGCCATCGAGCAGTTCAGAAAGCTTCCCTTCTATCACAGCTTTGCCGGCAAGACGGTCGGACCGGCGGTGGACCTTGCCGAGCACCTGATCAACATCGCCCCACCGGCAGCGGACGGCGCCTCCATGAGCAAGGCATTCTTCTGTTCTTCGGGATCGGAAGCCAACGACACCGCCATCAAGATGGTCTGGTATTATCAGGCCGCCCGCGGCAAGCCGGAGAAACGAAAAATCATCAGCCGAAGGCGCGGTTACCACGGCGTCACCATGGCCGCCGCCAGCATGACCGCGCTTGCCTACGCGCAGGACGGTTTCGGTTTGCCGCTGGAGTTCGTCAAACATACGACCGCGCCCTGCTTCTACAATGAAGGTCATGACGGGGAGAGCGAGCGTGACTTCGCAAGGCGCTGTGCCGAAGAGCTGGAAGCTCTGATCCTCGCCGAAGGTCCTGACACCGTTGCCGCCCTTTTCGCCGAGCCGGTGATGGGTGCCGGCGGCGTTGTGATCCCGCCGGAAGGCTATTTCGAGGAAATCCGGCGAGTTCTCAGAAAACATGATGTGCTGCTTGTCGCCGATGAGGTCATATGCGGCTTCGGCCGGACCGGCAGTATGTGGGGATCGCAGACGATGGATGTGCGCCCCGACATGCTGACCTGCGCCAAGGCGCTGTCATCCGCCTATCTGCCGATCTCGGCGGTTCTAATGTCTGACAGTGTCTATGACACGCTTGCCGCGCAGGCCGAGGAGCTTGGCATCTTCGGCCATGGCTATACCTATTCCGCGCATCCTGTATGCGCCGCCGTGGCGCTTCGCGCGCAGCAGCTGATGCAGGAGCGCGACATCCTAGGCAATGTGCAGGCGCTGGCGCCGCGGTTTGCCGAACGTGTGGCGCGGATGGACAGGTTCGCCTTCATCGGCAACACCCGCTCTGTCGGGTTGATCGGGGCCGTGGAATTCAGTTCCGAACCCGCCACAAAGGCGAAGTTCGATCCGGCGCACAAGATCGCCGCGAGGGCGGTGGCGGCCATTCAGGAACATGGTGTCATCCTGCGCGCCCTTCCCGGCGACATTGTCGGTTTCTGCCCGCCGCTGGTGATCAATGGCGACGAGCTTGACGATCTGTTCGACCGGGTGGAAGCCGCGCTCGACGGGTTCGCCGCGACGGCCGAAAGCCTGCGTTGATCCGTGCGCGGCGCGACGGCACCAGGCCTTTGCATCATTGGCAGCGGCTACAGCGCTGCCGCCCTTCTGCTTCATCTGCAGGCGCAGGGCGCTCGCATGGAGGAGATCAGCATTGTCAGCCCGCAGGTGCTTGGCGCCGGCCAGGCCTTTGGTTGCGTCAACGGAGATTTCCGGCTGAATGTGCGCGCCGACCTGATGCAGCTCTGGCCGGACGAGCCTGACCATTTCGCGATCTGGGCCACCCGGCACATCACCGACGACCCGGACGCCGATACCCCTGTCGGCCCGTTCCACAGGCGGCGTGACTTCGCCGCCTATATCGCGCATGAGCTGGCCGCAAGGCCGGCGCTGTCATCGGTGCGCCATATCCGGAAAACCGCGATGGCCCTCGGCGAACGTGACGGGGCATGGCACATCACGCTTGATGATGACAGCAGGGTGAGTGCCGCCCGCGTCGTTCTTGCCACCGGCAACCCGCCACCTGACTGGCCCTTCCGGGGTCCGGTTGCCGACAGCGACAGGCTGGTCCGTGTTCCCTGGCGCGGCGACTGGCCAGACCATATCGGACGGCAGGCGCGGGTCGTCATCATCGGCAGCGGCCTGACAGCGCTTGATGCGCTCCACACGCTTCGCCTTCGGGGTCATGAGGGCGATATCCGACTTGTCGCGCCGGACGGCCTGTTGCCGCCCGTGCAGACGGACTGGCATGATGCCGAACCGCTGGCGTGGCCGCAAACATCCAGCGCCGCCGGATTCCTGCGATTCATGCGCGACACAGTCGGCGATCTGCCCTGGGAAAAAACCGAATGGCAACGCCGCTTTGAAAGCCTTCGGTTCAATATCTCGGCTGCCTGGCAATCCCTGCCCGCCACCGAACAGACACGGCTGATGCGGCGGCTTGGATGGCTATGGTCGCTGGCACGCTTCCGCGCCGGCCCGCAGGCGCATGGCTCGGCCATGGCGATGCTTGACAGCGGCCAGCTACGGCTTGTCACCGGCCTTGTGACCGGCATCGACAGCAGGGATGACGACACCCATCAGGTTCGGCTTGCCAGCGGTGCCAGCCTTGATGCCGATGCCGTGGTCAATTGCAGCGGGGCCGGGCGCGACCAGCTGATCACCCGGCTTCTGGATGATGGCGTGGCAAGACGCCATGACGGCCTTGCGGCCCGTCCTGCCCTGACGCCACGGCTTCAACTTCTGCGGCCTGACGGAAACGCCTATGACACCCTGTTCGGGGTCGGGCCGATGACAGCGCATGTCGCCGGTGATGTTCTGGGCTCGGCCAGCATCGCCCGGCAGGCGCGCGGACTTGCGGCGCGTCTGATCACGCAACAGGCAGGCTGAATCAGGCAGGCTGGCCTTGCAAAGCGCGGTCCGCATGCCGAAACTGTGCGCCGGCCCCACGACATGGCGGAAAGATGATGTCACCACCACAGAAGCTGATTATCGACACCGACCCGGGGCAGGATGATGCTGTCGCCATCCTGCTGGCGCTTGCCAGTCCGGAACTCGATCTTCTCGGTATCACAACGGTGGCCGGCAACGTTCCGCTGTCCCTGACACAGGAAAATGCCCGCAAGATCTGTGATCTGGCAGGCCGTCAGGATATGCCCGTCTTCGCCGGCGCCGACAGGCCGCTGGCACGAAATCTTGTCACGGCCGAGCATGTGCATGGGCGCACTGGTCTGGACGGGCCGGAGCTTCCCGATCCCGTCACCCCGCTTCAGGACCGCCATGCAGTCGATTTTCTGATCGAGACGCTGAGACAGGAGGAAGCCGGAAGCGTGACGATCGCGCCAGTCGGCCCACTGACCAACATCGCCATGGCGCTTCGCCAGGCACCCGACATAGCGCCGCGCATCGGACAGATCGTGCTGATGGGCGGTGGCTGTTTCGAAGGCGGCAACATTACCCCGGCCGCCGAATTCAACATATATGTCGATCCGGAGGCGGCTGCCGAGGTCTTTGCCGCCCGCATCCCCATTGTGATGATGCCGCTGGACGTGACCCACAAGGCGCTGACAACCACGGTGCGAACGCAGGCCATCCGCGGCATCGGCACAAGAACGGCCATGGCGGTTGCCGACATGCTGGAATTCTTTGAAAGATTCGACGAGGAAAAATACGGCAGCGACGGCGGACCGCTTCACGATCCCTGCACCATCGCCTGGATGCTGCGACCGGACCTGTTTGCCGGCAGGCAGTGCAATGTCGAGATCGAAACCGGCAGCGATCTGACCATGGGCATGACCGTGATCGACTGGTGGCAGGTGACGGATCGCCCACATAACGCCTTTGTTGTCGGCGATATCGACTCGGACGGGTTTTTCGACCTTGTTACCGAGCGTCTGGCGCGATTGCCTTGATGCCGGGCCAAGTGGCCTGCTACCACCAGCTGCGGCGTATGATAGCGGTATCTGGACATACGGGCCTGCGAGGTCCATCTACGGGGAAACATGAAGTTTGGAGATGGCGCGCCCTTGATTGTTCAGTTACATAGTTGACTTGGCAACTTTATGGCCTGCTGCCTTTTGACACTGAAGAAGAACGACTGTCACGATGTCTACCTCCTGCGTGAATTTCACCGAACTGCGCTTTACCAGCGATGCGGCGCTGCGCCGCTATCTTGCCGATGTGGAAAGCATCTGGACTCCGGAAATCATGACTCTTCTGGGACAGCACGGCCTGCAGCGGAAATCCATCACCCGGATCTGGAACCACGCAGACCAGCACAAACTGGGCATCCTGTGGGAATACAGCTCGCCGAAGGCTTTCAAGGAATGTCAGAAGCTGATCGCCAAACATATCCTGCCCCACGCGCATCGCTACGAAATGGTGACGCGCGCGCTTCGCGGCGTGCCACTGGTGGACTGGCATCATGATGGCGACGGTGGCTTTACCAAAAGCGGAACCGGCAACGCGGGCGCGGACCACAGCGCCATTCTCGGCGACAACCAGGCTGGTGAGACGCACTGACAGTTCGGTGTCGCGCCTCTTGCCCCCCCTACAGATCCAGCTCAATCACCCCGTTATCCTGTGCCGCGCGTGACTGGCACAGGATCATCATGGTCTCGCGCTGTTTCTGCGACAGCACGAAATCGCGGTGCTCGACCTCGCCGGACAGCACCCCGCACCGGCACACGCCGCACAGCCCGTCCGAACATTTCACATCGACGGCATAGCCATTCGCGATCAGCGCATCGGACGCCGTTTCCCCGGCTTCCACACGAATCCGCCGTCCCGTTTTGCGAAGCTGTATCTCGAAAGGGAAATTCTCGTAATCCGGCTGCTCGGGAACCAAGAAAAATTCGCGATGCAGATGATCCTCGGGAATACCGGCGGCGGCGGCGGCGGCCAGCACCGCGTCCATATAGCCATCCGGGCCACAGATATAGACATGGTCCACAGCCGTAGCCGCAGAGAAAATCTGTGTCATGTCAGCCCGGCCTCCAGTTGACGACACATGGCTCGAGGCATGATCAGACCAGTCGAACCCGCTGATATCACGTGCAAAGGCAAGGTCCTCCGGACGCGAGACCGAATAATGCAGATGAAACGGGCGGCCGTCGCGATGCAGCCTATGGGCAAAGGCCACCATCGGCGTCACCCCGATGCCGCCGCCCATCAGGAAGCTGCGGCCCGGACCGTCACGAAGTTCAAATTGGTTGATTGGCCGCGAGATGAAGACACGCCGGCCTTCGGTGAAGATACGATGCATCAGCAGCGATCCGCCGCGACCGTCATCCTCGCGAAGCACCGCAACCTGGTAATGGTCGCGGTTGGCCGGGTCGCCGGACATCGAATATTGCCGCATCATGCCGGGCGCGACCAGAACATCGACATGGCCGCCCGCGGTCCATGGTGGCAGGGGCGATCCGTCAAGCGCCGCGAATTCATATTTGCTGATCCGGTCGGACAGCTTTTCGACCCGGCTGACCACGGCGGGGATCACCGGCGATTCAGCGGCCGGGGTATCGGCATTGACATAGCGGTGAAGATGGCTTGTGTCGCCTGCTGCAAGCCGGCGGCGGTATTCACCGGCACTGACCAGAGCTTCGAAGGCCCTGATGCCGGCCTCGCGGTCCATCGGAAAGGGATAGGGATAGGGGTGCGGGGCCAGCGGTGCCGGATAGACAGCCATTGTCTGGTCCTCATGCCGCAGCTTCAGACCGGTACTGAGGTCGCGGCGATTCACCGGATGGTTTGACGGGCGATAGGCGCCATCCTCGGCAAGCTCTATATCCCACCACCATTTCTTCACATCATTCAGCCCGCCACGGCCGGCCATGTCGTCAAGCCGCGCAAGAAGCTTCGCCGCCTTCGGCAGATGCGAGGCGGCCCAGCGGAACGGCGCCTCGGCAAACAGGCCTTCGAGATTCCACGGGCAGGTCTTCATGCAGCGCCCGCACATCGCCCCGCCCTTGGTTGTGATGCGGTAGGTGGTGCATTTCTGGCTGTCCGACTTCCACGTCTCATAGCCGTTGAACATGCGTTTCGGCCCGGCGGTGATCGCCCCGGACGGACATTCGCGGGCGCATTTCTGGCAGTTCTCACAGAAATTCTGAAGGCCGAAATCAATCGGCCTGTCATGCGCCAGCGGCATGGTGGAGGTCACAATCCCCGACTTCAGCCGCGGCCCGAGGAAGGGGTGGAGAATCACCTCGCCGATACGGCTGACCTCGCCAAGCCCGCTGAGAAGAAGCAACGGCGGTTGCAGCACGTCCCCGTCAAGGACCGTATGCGCCTTCGCGGCAAATCCCAGATTGCGGATCTGCCGCGCGATCACCCCGCCAAGAAGGGAGAAGCGAAGATAGGCCCGCATCGACTGCGCCACTGAAATCCAGTCATCGCCCGACGCGCCTTCCATGGTCTCGAACCCCTGGTCGATCACCATGCTGATGGCCTGGTCATGGGGCGGGGTGACGGGGTCGCCGCGGGCATCATGCGAATACCAGCTCCAGTCGGGGCATCGCGACATGCCGACCGCGTCAACCCCCAGGAAATAGCTTGTCGCCTTTACCTGGTCGCTGAACCAGGCCGCGTCGCGAACCGGTGGGGCGCTGTCCTCGGCATCGCCGCCCTGAAGAAGCACAAAGGCCCCGAGCGCCCGTCGCTGGGCATAGGATGGCGCGGATTTGCGGGCGTAATAGCCGCCCGTGGCCGCCTCCTGATTGGCTTTTCCCATATCCCCGAATTGCGAACGTGCGAACATGTCGGTCCGTTTCGGCACGCGCGGGATATTGGCCTCGTCCATATAGGTTGTCGGCGCCTCCACACGCTTCAGCGTTTCAAGCTTCATCGCGCTGTCCCGATAATCCCGCCTGGCGTAGGGGTCGCGGTTGAAGGCGCTTTTATTGGAATGGCGGCCAAGCTTCCAGTTCAGTCCGAGGAGATCAGAACGCGGCTGTGCGTCACGCGGCGCAAGCGGCCGGTCATGGGCCAGCGCCATATCGGTGGTGATCACACTGACGCCAAAGCGGCTGCCAAGCCAGGGGGCTGTCGCCACACCATCCTCGTTCCAGGCCAGGCCGGCGGCCACCGCCGCCCTGGCAAGGCAGATGTCCGCAGACGTGCCGGTATGCGCCTTGGCGTCAAACCCCAGAAGACGCATGTAATTGGCGATGACAATCGCCGCCTCGGATGAAAGCAGGCAGGCGCGATGCGCCTGCGCGTTCCGGATCCAGGCCGTGCCGGGCTCGTCAGGGCGCGGGTCACGATGATACTCCCACAACAGGACAATGGCGGTGTGATGATGGCCGATCTGGCGCGGTGGCGCGGCGATCGAATCCTTCAGGTCGGCCATGATCTGATCGATCCCGGCGGCCAGGGTCTTGGTCTGGCGGGTGTTGATCATGGCGGCAAGGTCATCGATCTCTGGATTGCGGACCGGCGCATCAAGCCAGCATGCCCCCTCGATCGGCCCGATCCCGACCATTGAGGCATCATTGAAATAGCCAAATGATTTCAGATGATTGGAACGCTCCTCGAGATTTTCGGGAATGTCGGCCCTCGCCCCGTTCACAAGTCCGTCGCGAATGGTGTCCAGCATCGCCTGATGTTCGGCCATGGCGTTGACGATGCTGTCCGGGTCCTGCGGGCGGCGGAATGACATGGCCGGTGTCGTGAGGTCGTTCAGGTCTGGGGCGCGCTCGGTGCGGCGCAGCCGGTGGAGCGGATAGTTTCCGTGGTGGATCGGCCGGGACTTGCTGGAAAACAGACGATGGGCACGCATGAGGAAGGGCCGTTTGCGTTGTCTAAACTCGGGGCACAGGTCCTTGCGCCCCAGTCATCGTTGCAAATTTTGCCGAGGATTGCCAACAACCAAGAGGCGGTCTCAGCCCTTTGGCGCGTTCACCCGCTTTGACAGCTCCTCACGGCTTTCCACGCGTTCCGAATAGCGGTCGACAAATTTGTCCTTGATGTCACGCGTCAGGACGGTGAACCGGACCAGCTCCTCCATCACATCGACAAGCCTGTTGTAGAAGGAAGACGGCTTCATCCGTCCGGCCTCGTCGAACTCGTCCCATGCGCGGGCCACCGACGACTGGTTCGGAATGGTGAGAAGCCGCATCCAGCGCCCCAGGATACGAAGCTGGTTCACCGTGTTGAAACTCTGGCTGCCGCCGCTGACCTGCATCACCGCCAGCGTCTTGCCTTGCGCCGGGCGCACCCCGCCAAGCGACAGCGGAATCCAGTCGATCTGCGTCTTCATCATGCCGGTCATCGCGCCGTGCCGCTCCGGCGAGGACCAGACCATCCCCTCGCACCAGGTCACCAGGTCACGAAGCTCCGCCACCTTCGGGTGGCCTGCATCGACACCGTCATCGACAAGCGGCAGACCGGACGGGTTGAAGAAGCGAACCTCGGCACCGAGCCGTTCGAGGATTCTCGCGCCCTCTTCGGCGCATAATCGTGAATAGCTGCGATCACGAAGCGAGCCATAGAGCATCAGAATACGTGGCGGGTGGGTGCTGCGGCTATCCGGGGTCAGGCTGTCGATATCGACAGCAGGCAGGCAGTCTTCTATCAGGTTAGGCGTGGTGGTGATGATTGGAATTCCGGGTTGCGTCTGTGCCGGCGGGTGTAACCGAACGGGGACGGCTTTGCAAAATTCTTCGCGGCGCTGACACCGGCAGCGTCTATTTCAGTCATGGCAACCCGGCTTAGGCCCTGATAGGCTTTTACTATCTTCGGGGATCGTGACAGGGGTTCATCATGGCTGACCGGGAAACGATAGAGGCCTATGCCGCAAATATCGAAAAATACCGGAATCTCGTCACGAAACAGGGGGGCAACAGCCGGCTTGAGGGGTTTCTGGAGCGTCTTCAGCCCGGCGCCGCCATTCTCGACCTTGGCTGCGGGGTCGGCGACAGCGCGGCACGGATGCGCGATGCCGGCTTCACCGTGTCCTGCATGGACGCCTCGCCCGACATGGCGGCGATGGCGCGCGAACAGCACGGTCTTGATGTCGAGGTGACGAGCTTTGACGAGCTTGCCGCCAAAGCCGCCTATGACGCGGTCTGGGCCAGTTTCAGCCTTCTTCATGCGGCGCGGGCAGAGATGCCTGCCAACCTGTCGCGGATCCATCGGGCGCTTCGTCCCGGCGGGATGTTCTATATGGGTCTGAAGACAGGCATGCATGAGGCGCGTGACGCCGCCGGGCGGTTCTACGCCTATTTCGGCGAGGACGAGCTTGTGGCGATGCTGGGCACGGCCGGATTTACACCGGTCGCCATAGAGGAAGACAGCATAGTGGGCCTTCTGGGACACCCGGAAGCCTGCATCCACATCACATCCCGGCTGGACTGACCGGCACAACCTGTCCCGGGGCTTTGCCGGCCTGAAGCGGAAATCCGGTAGCTGGATGGCCACAGGCTCACCTGTGTCTTGAAAACCCGGACAGGACAACAATATCACCTGCAGAACATGAACAATTCCCGCCAAAGACCGGACAGGCGCATAGACCATGCATCTTCGTGCCGCCCCCGGAAACCAGGACGATATTGATGGTCGTTGCCCTTCTTCTTGCAGGCGGCATGTCACTGTTGCTCGGCGGCGGGCATTATCTTGTCACCCATGCGGTAAAGCTGGCGACAGCGCTAAATGTCCCGCCGCTTGTCATCGGCCTGACCATCGTCGCCTTCGGAACCTCGGCACCGGAACTTGTCATTTCGCTCGACGCCGTGCTGACCGGCCATGACGATATTGTCATTGGCAACATCATCGGCAGCAACATCGCCAATCTGCTGCTGGTTCTTGCGGTCTCGGCGCTGATCTTCCCGATCAGGGTCGAACGGCCCGTGATCGGGCGCGAAGGGGCCAGTCTGGTCATGGCATCGCTGCTGTTCGGCCTTCTGGCAGGGAACGGCCGGGTATCCTTCATTGACGGCGTTCTGTTGCTGGTCTGCCTTGGGGCCTACAGCGCCTTTGCCTTTCTGGTGCCGTCGCACGGGACAGCCGGACCGGCGTCCGGAAGGCCACCAGGCGAGCCACTGCGCATCACAGGCTATGGAGGGCCCCTTCCCGATCTTGTCATGATTGCACTGGCACTCTGCGCGCTTGCCCTTGGGTCGCACCTGTTTGTCGATGGCGCGGTGAGGCTGAGCCTGTTTCTAGGGATATCCGAGGCTGTCATCGGCCTGACAGTCGTGGCCGTTGGCACGGCCGCGCCGGAAATCATCACAGCCGCTGTTGCCGCGTGGCACCGCCATTCGGATGTCGCCATCGGCAATATCATCGGCAGCAGCATCTTCAATCTTCTCGGGATCACCGGGATCACCGCAATGGCGTCCCCGATTACGGTCGCCCCAAGATTTCTCGGCATGGATTTCGGCCTGATGCTTGCCGCCAGCGTCGGTGTCATCGCCCTCGGCCTTGTCTTCGGCAGGCTGGGGCGCACCGCTGGCGCGGTGATGGGCCTTGCCTATGCGGGATATGTGATCCAGCTCGGCTAGTCCGGCCCGCCTTCAGGCCTCAATGCGGAAATGCAGCTCGGTCGGAGCCAGCGCATCGCCATTCACCGGGGTGATATCCTGCGGACAGGCCGACATCACCGCGATGATGTCGGTCTCGGCGCGCATCACAATGCTGTTGCCGGCGGATGATACCGGTACTTCCCAGCTGATCCGCCCCTGCGGCGACACCGGGATGTTCATCCACAGGTTGAACGGGTCCGGCACATGCACCGCCGCCTCGCCGATGGCGATCAGCGCCATGCGGAAATTGTCGGCGCAATTGTCGTGATATTCGGTGCATCCCAGAACCTGATAGCGCGGCCAGTCGCAGCTGGCGATCACCGTGTCATGCACCCCCGGGCTGTCATCGGCGGTGATGGTCAGCATCGCCCGGCGCCGGTTGCTGACCAGCACATCGCCTGTCGCCGGCATGATGCCGCCCGTTTCGGTATGGCAATGCGCCATCGACAGGAATTCATGCGGCCCACCATCGCAGACGGCCCAGAAATCGCAGACCTGTGTGCCATGTGTGTTGATCACCCGGATCGACTGTCCGGCCACCATCCGCACCGCCACCCCGCAGCGCGGCGGCACCCGGTAAGTGGTGCCTGTCTCGGGACGGCCGTCCGGCGAGATCGCGCTGGTCAGCGAGGCGTTCTCGCCGTCTGGAAGCTCGGGCCGGTACATCAGCGGCCGCGTGAATTCTTCCAGCCCGCCGCGCCTTCCTTCACGAACTGGCCGGTATTCAGTTCGCGAAAGGCGTGCTGCAGCTCTTCGCGGCTGTTCATCACGATCGGGCCGTGCCAGGCGACAGGCTCGCGAAGCGGCGCGCCGGACACCAGAAGGAAACGCACCCCGTGCTCGCCTGAGGTGACCTCGACCTCGTCACCGGCCCCGAACACCACAAGGGTGCGGTTGCCGGACTGGTCGCGGATCTTCAGCTCCTCGCCATTGAATTCCTTTTCCACATTCACCCCGAACGGGGCCGAAGCGTTGCCAAAATTCGCGCTGCCTTCAAAGATATAGGCAAATCCCTGGCGGCGCGTGTCGAACGGAAAGCGGCGGGTGCTGTTGGCCGGCATCGCGATGTCCAGATACATCGGATCGGTGTCGATGCCGTCGATCGGCCCGCGATAGCCGCGATAATCGCCGGCGATAACGCGGATATGGGTGCCGTCATCATCCGTCAGGCTGGAGATGTCACCTGACTTCACATCCTGATAGCGCGGCGTGCACATCTTGCGGTCGCGCGGCAGGTTGGCCCAGAGCTGGAAACCGTGCATCTGGCCAGCGGCGTTGCCGGTCGGCATTTCCTGATGGATGATACCGGACCCGGCGGTCATCCACTGCACGTCGCCATCGCCGAGAACCCCCTTGTTGCCAAGTGAATCCGCGTGCTCGACATTGCCTTTCAGCACATAGGTGATGGTCTCGATGCCGCGATGCGGAT
>CAJWVJ010000056.1 GCA_913048595.1 uncultured Alphaproteobacteria bacterium
GGGCGAAGTTCGATCCCGCGCAGATCCAGGATTCCGCGCCCCAGGCGAAGAATTCCAGCGCCTGGTCATCCATGCCGCAGCTTGTCTGGATGTGCGGATAGTCACGGGCCAGCATGTGAAGACGGTTGATGTCGCCCGAGCTTTCCTTGATGGCGCAGAAATTCGGACTGCGGCCGACGCGGTCGAGATATTCCTCGCTCATCTCGGCTGCCATGCGGCCGGGGTAGTTATACAGCATGATCGGCAGGTTCGCGGCGCGATCGACGGCCAGCGCATGCAACGCGTTTTCGCGCGGCGTCGGCTGTGCATAGGGCGGCGTGGTGACCAGCAGCGCGTCATAGCCCATGCCGGCAACGGCTTCGGCGAAGGCCACAGACTCCTCCGTCCGGATGGCCCCGGTGCCGCCAATCAGGGCCACGCGCCTACCGACGATATCCTTGGCGCGGCGGAGTGACTCCATCCGTTCCTCGGTGCTGTGCGCGTAATATTCGCCGGTTGTCCCGCCAACGACGATTCCATCGACCCCCGCGGCGACCAGATACTCGAGAATTGTGGCAAAACCATCCCAGTCAATGCCGCCATCCGCGTCGAGAGGCGTGATGGCAGGCGTGTAAATGCCCCTGAATTTCATGATGTGCACACCATGACAGCGATACTCCCCAATGCGGATGGATCATCGCCCAAGCCATTCAATTGGGCAATAGCCCTGAACGCCCCGCATCAGCAGGGACCGGATGGCAGATCGATCTGCACCCATCTCACCAACCCAAGGCCAACCAGAAAATTCACAATATTACTAATTAAGGGATAGTTAATATAACAAGGAACACATCGACACTTTTCGGGCAGACAGGCGTGATGCCGGGGCATACATTCGGATCGCTGAGGTCGCGGGCCTACGCTGGCCAGAAACGCTTCGAAATCGATCTCAGACTCCGCTTTCCCAACGACGGACTACAAACGACCCAAGGCCACATCCACCTCATAACAGAAAAGGCGAGCAGATGCCCCTCCCCATGGCAAGCCGAACGATCTCAGGACTGTTGATAACTGGAATGTTGATTCTGGCGGCGCCCGCAGCACATGCGGCGGAGTCAGGGATTGGGGTCGGGCTGCGCGAGATGCAGAAACTGTGGAACGGACTGGTTGAAAAGCCGCGCATGACCACCTGCCGCCTTGCAACCCGCCAGACCGTCAAGGCAAAGCAGATTTGCGTTTATGCGGGTGCCAACAGAACCTATCTCGCCATCTACAACAAGGCGGGCGCGTACTGCGCCGGCGAGGTGCAGTGCAAATACAACCCCGATAAATCAAAGACCGCTTCTGATTTTGTGATTGCCTTCCGTAACGCCCAGAAGAAGGTGCGCTGACAGTCACCAAGGCACAGCTGGCATCCGGCAGCTCATTCCTGATAAAGTCCACATAATTCTTTGCTTGAAACTTGGCGGCCGCCTTTTATCGTAATGGCGCACCTTTATGTAGAAGAACGGTGGCCTGAGCTATGGAAGAAAGACATCTTTCGGACTTCCTGTACAGCAGTACGGATGAGTTGAAGAGCTACAGCGACTCTTTCGAGTCGCGCGCGCGTGACCGGTTTGTCGCCTATGTGAAAGAGCTTTATGAGCTTGGCTCTTCCGACGAATACAGAACCATGTTTCACAGCGACAAGATCGTCATTGGCAAACGCAACCGCCGGCTTCTCGACTATATCGAGGTGACAGCGATGATCGACCGCGTCGAAGTGATTTCCCTCAACCAGGAAGTAACCCAGAAGCTGATCGATATCATCAAGACCGACAAGGGCTTCGAGACGGTTCATTATGACCAGGCCAACAGCCGCGTGACGGTGCCGCTGCCACCGCTGACGATGAACCAGATGCTGGAGCTGAGCAACGCCATTATCGCCAAGGAAAAGCAGATCGAAAAAAACATGTTCGCGGTTAAGGCGCAGACCGGTCAGCAGATTCGCAAGGGCCTTGAGAACGAATATATCGACCAGATCGATGCGGCGAAGGTGTCCAGGGAGATCGACCAGATCGTCGCCCACTATACGCATAACGCCAAGATGTTCAGCATCGCGAAGCGGGAAATGGTCATGGGAAGCTTCAAGCCGAAGACGCCTGAAGAGGAAGAAATGTATCCGACGATCGGCCCGGCGCGGGATGTCCTGCTTGGCAAGACCATGGAGCCGAAACCCCTGCCGGCCGAGGAACCAGACGACGAGCCAATGGTCGAATAGACCGCCGCCCTCAGACCGCCGCCATAACCCCGCGCCCGATCAGCAATTGCGGCAACTCCGCCAGCTGCGGGATGACGTTCTCCACCGGCACCTCCTCATGTGGCCTGTGGTTCGGGTCGTCGGAAATACAGATGAACCCGGCCACCGCCGCATTGACCGCCGCGCCGTAATCCGCCCCCGTATCACCGATCATCAGCGCCTGTTCAGGCGTCGATCCGTGCTGGTCCAGAATATGAAGAAGCCCATCCGGATCCGGCTTGGCACCATAGCCGCTATCGACCCCGATGATCGGGGCGAACAGATCGGCGATGCCAAGCTCGACCATGTTGCGGCGGGCCGACTCCGCGCTGTCATTGGTCAGCATCGCAATGCGGAACCCGGCGGCGGCAAGCTGGCGAAGCGGGGTCTCGACATCGCCCTTCGCGACAACGCCGCCATGCGCCATCTCCTGGGCCATCCGCCTGACTTCATTGCGATAATCCTGATCCTGGTTCAGATCGATAATGCCCGGCGGCAGCATGGCCTGCCAGGTGGTACGCACCCTGGCAAAGGGCTCTGCGGCGAACATGCCGCGCGGGTCAATCACGCCGGTGGCGTCATCCACACCGACAGCCGCCAGCAGTTCCGCCCGCGTGAGCCTGTTGTCGCCATCGGGCTGGCGCGACACCGTGTAATCGGCCACCTGCCTCGCCACCGGCAGCCAGGTGCCGGCCATGTCGAGGATCACGCCGTCCTTGTCAAACACAAGCGATCGAATCACATTCTGTCTCCCGGAATGACAGCCACGCGAAATGGTGGCCTTTCGAATTGATAATCACGCGGAATGATGGCTGGCAGGACGGAAACCCGTCAGAGCCGACCCGCGTCAGCTGCCGCTTGGCCTGCCATGCCCAACAGTGACCGATTCGACCGTCGGATGAAAGCGCATCGCCTCGATGAAGGCCGCCAATCTGGGCCGGCCGTCCACCACCATCTCCGGCTCGGGCGCCCAGCGGGTCATCATGAAGAAATAGAAATCCGCCGCCATCGGCGCCGCGCCGGTCAGAAAGGGGTCGAGCTGGGTTTCCATGTAATCCAGCCACCGCGCCATTTCGGTCCGCGCATAGTCACGGATGGTGTCGAACATCTCCTCCGGGCCGACATAATAGGAATGATGATAGCGATGGAAGGAGGTGTAGAGGCTGGTGCCGAGAACCGCCAGATGCTGCCACATCCTGTCCCGCTGCAGATCACCGGAGGCTGGCGCCAGCGATGGGAACCTCTCCACAAGATGCGTAAAAATAGCAATTGTTTCAATAATTTGGTGGCCATCAGGCGTGACAAGGACCGGGATGCGCCCAAGCGGATTGGTGGCGAGGAATTCGGGAGTCTTGCTCTGCTTGCGGGCGATATGGATGAAGTCATATTCGGCCCCCGCCTCGCGAAGAAGACATTCGATGAAAAACGATCCGGCGATTGACCGCCCCATAACCTGATATCTGCCTGCCATGTCCCTGTCCTGTCCAAAGCCCTTGCCTCTGCGTCACCACAATGGTGCCACGGCCCTTCGGTTGTCGCCAGCGCAAAGCCGTCAATAGAGTCGCGTGATCCTCTTTCCCGCATGCATCAGCTTTTGGTATGCTGACTTATGCGCACCGTCGATCCACGCCACCTTCTGCAATTTCACGAAATCATCCGCACCGGGTCCTTTACCCGCGCGGCGGTCACGCTCGGTCTGACGCAGCCTGCCCTGACCCGCAACATGAAGCTGATGGAAGGGCGGCTTGGCTTCGAATTGATGGTCCGCTCGCGCCAGGGAATCGTGCCGACGGCGCTTGGCGAACGGATTCTTGCCGAGGCCAGCGCCATCGTCCTTGCCGAACGCCGGATCAGCGCGATGACGGACAATCTGCGCCGCGGCTACGAGGCCGAGCTGCGGGTGGGCTGCACCCCGACACTGAGCCTTCATGCCCTACCCCAGCCGGTGGCAGATTTTGCCCGCGACAATGCCGGCGTACGGCTGGATATGCGTCAGGCGCACAGCCATGTCCTTGCCGAGATGCTTCGCGACGGGACAGTCGATGTCGCGCTTGGACCACCGGAAATGGCAGGCCGCATCCAGGTCGAGGGCATGTGCCCGCTGTTCGAAAGTCCGATGGTGATTCTGGCGTCACGCTATCACCCGCTTGCCGGCCACGCGGCGGTCAGCGTCGCCGATCTTGAATCGGCGCGCTGGGCACTTCATCAACCGGGGTCGGGAATCCGCAGCGCGGCCGACAGGCTGCTGCGCCAGATGGGGATCGGCGAGGCGCTTCAGGCGAACGAGCTGCCCTCGAACATGATCCTGTCCCTTCTGCGCCTTGGTGATCACATTGCTGTTGTGCCGCGCTATGTGCTGGCCAACACGCAGATGGCCACCGAGCTTGTCCAGATTGACAGCGGCACCGCGCCGGTGACACTGGCGCATGCGGCGATCTGGACGGGACGGCAGCCCCCGCCTGCGGTGGCGAGATTTGTCGCGCATATGCAGCAGGCGCTCGCCCCGCTTGGCGATCTCTAGCCATCTGCGCGCGCAGACCTTCCGCCAAAAAAGGGTCACCAACGGACGGATGACCAACAGAAAGGGCGGCCCCTGCGGCCGCCCGTTCCGTCACTGAACGCGGCAGGCCGCGATCAGGATTTACGGCCGATGGTTCCGGACACCTCGGCGCCGAGCTCGATCACCAGCGCGTTGCTCTTCAGGTCGCCGTCGATCACCGCGGTCGAGCCGATCGACAGTTCCTCTGTCAGAAGCTTGCCGTTGAAATTGCCGGCAAGTTCAACGCGGTTGGCATTGATCTGACCGTTGAAGACGCCGGTCGGGTCGAGGATGACCTCGTTGGCGTTCAGTTCACCCGTGAAATGTCCGGCGATCAGGACCGGCGTTTCGCCGGCATCCAGCTTACCTTCCATTACCATGCCTTCAATGATGGTTGTTGCTGTGCTCATCTTACCTATTCCCTGGTCATCGCCTGTCTGCTGCAGGCCGCGTCAATCCACATTTGCCTGGCCGCGCTGGCGCGGCGTCACACGTCAGCCTTCCTCGGCCTCGGCCTCGGCCTCTTCTTCGGCCGGCTCTTCTTCTGCAGCGACGGCCGCCGACGGTTCCTGCCAGTTATGAACGACCCGGCAGTTCAGCGCCGCGCCACGGTCCATCTGCAAGCTCTGATAATGTATCTCACCTGCGATCTGGGCTGTTTCCGTGGCCCAGATGCTGCCGGCCTGCATGATGCCGTCATAGGCGCCGCCGATCACGACAAGGTCGCAGGAGACCTGGCCTGAGAACCGGCCGCTTGCGCCGATCGACAGCTTCTCGGCGGTCAGGTCCGCCTCGACCGCTCCCTCGATCTCGATCGATTTCACGTTGGAAATTGTGCCGACGAACTTGGCGTCAGCGCCGATCACTGCTCTGGTTCTGTCCATTGATCCTGTCTCCCTTGGGCGTCTGCCCGCTTACTCTTTCATTTCTGGATTGTGGCTCCTGCCAGCTCCTGTCAGAGTTGTTTCAGCGCCGTTTCTTGCGAAAGCGCGCGGTCACCACCGCGCCGTTCTCTACCTCAACGCCATCGGCCTTGATGACGCCGTCGAATTTTCCCGTGTCCTTAATGCAAAGCTTGCCGACATTGACCTGGCCGTCAACCTGCCCGGCAACGACAGCCTCCTCGGCATTGACGTTGCCCGTCAGAACCGCCTCGTCCTCGATCAGCAGGTTGCGACATTTGATTTCGCCTTCGACTCCACCGGCGAGAATGATGTCTCCGGACGACACAACGGTCCCGGTGATTCGCATGTCGGCGTCGATCAACGACGTCACGTGATCCCCCAACTCGGTCTTCTTGTCGCGCTCGAACATCACATCCTCCTGTAATCACGCCGAAAAAAAATCGGGTGAAAAATTAATGCGCCGACCCCTGCTCGCAAGGTAACAAATTTGGCATGATGTCGTTAACTGATTCGTACGCCAATGCCACAATTCATGTCGCGGGACAGTGAACGACGGGGTCGACGAAAAGTTAAACGAAATCCGGGGTCCGATCATGGCTGAAGATGTAATCGACATTCGCAAGCGCATTGAAGAGATTCGAAACGAGGTGTCCACCGCGATGACCGATGGCGGCGAAACCGTCATTCAGTCGCGCCCAGCAGGTGAACTCGCCGAATTTTCTGTCCCCGGCGTCACATCGACCGCCTCGGCTGCGGTGAAGGAACCGGTTCAGGCCCCTGATCCGGTCGAGCTGGTCAAGGCGAAGTCCGGACTGGACGAAGCGCTGAAGATGCCGTCATTCCAGCTGAATGTTCGCAATCAGGGCCCCAACAAGCTGCTCATTTTTCTGGTAGTCACGCAGCTTGCCACTAATATCGGACTCATGGCTATTCTCTGGCACAAACTCGGCTGACCATGACCAACCTGATGGCCCAGATACTGCTTCGCTTCACTCCGAAGATGTTGCGAAGTGACAGCCCGGACCGCCCAATGGTGGTCAGGCGCAAGCACTGGTTCCTTCAGGAAACCCGCTTTCTCTTCCTGACCCGCAAGGGGCCTGTGGAAATCACGGTGAAGCCGGCGCTGATCCTTGGCGCAGCCTTTGTCGGCTTTGTCGGCACCGGGGTGATCGCCGCGGCGACCTTGTTCGTCGGCTACAAATCAGTCGAGGTGGTAACCACCGAATCTATCACGCCGGCCGAAGCCAGCGCCCCGCAGATGATCATGCCCGTCGAAGAAGGCGCTCAACCGGCATTGGACTTGGCCGAGGCCGGCAGGCCTTCCGGCCTTGTAGGTCAAATCGAACTGCCATCCGGCCCCGGTTCCAGCGGTGTCGTCACCAGGCTCGCCATGGCGGTGACCCCGCCGCCAAGCTGGCCACCATCACTCGCCGCGACCGATGCCGCGCCCGATATCGTGGCGTTGGCGCCGCCAGCACCCGCCAAGCCTGCACCACCGCGCTGGCCGCCATCGCTTGCGGCGACCGGCACGGTCGCGCCCATCACCGTCCCGAACCGCCATGCCGGGCTCGCCCTTCCCGAGGATGAGGAGCATCAGGTAGCCCACAATCATGACGAGCCGGACACCATGGTGCCGCTGCCTTCCCTTGCGGAGCTGGCAGACCTCATGCTGCCGGAACTGACACCGGCAAAGCCGAAGATCATCGACATCCCGGCCGTCGCAGTGCCGAAACCGGACAGCTTGGCGGACGATGTCGAGACCATCGCCATGCTGAATGCGCCGCCCGCCCCGGCGGTCCTGCCGCCGGACGGTGATTTCGAGATGGTTCCGGATTCCGGGGGCGATCTGCCCGTCTTCAGCAATGAGAGCCGTCAGCGCAAGCTTCTTCGCTCCATGGCCCGCGAGGTTCGTGGCATCAGGGAAAGCCTTGTAAAGATCGGTCTTCCCGAGACCATCATGCCCGAGATCGGCACGCTCAGAAGCTATGTCGAGACGGCCGATTTCGCCAGACTGGCCATGGCCGTCGAGGATCATCGCTCGATGCTTCGCAAGGTGCCTCTGAAGCCGCCGATGCTGTATTTCTACATCACCAGCAACTATGGCTGGCGCAAACATCCCGTTCTGAAAGAAAGACGCTTCCACCACGGGATTGATCTGGCCGGCACCTGGCAGGAAACCGTTCAGGCCCCGGCTCCGGGCACCGTGATCTTTGCCGGCCGCAAGGGATCCTTCGGCAAGGTGGTGCAGGTGCAGCATGCCTATGGCGTCGTCACCACCTATGCGCATCTGGCCAAGATCACCGTGCGCAAGGGAGCGGATGTCGTCCCCGGCACGGTCGTTGGCAAAATGGGCCGCACCGGACGTGTCGACGGCGCGCATCTTCACTATGAAATCCGCCTTGGCGACAAATCGTTCGATCCGCAGCTGTTCTTCGATATCGGCCATCGGATCGGCGTCGGCGGCGAATTGATGCTGGCAACCGACCAGCAATAGACCCGGACAGTCACTTTTCGGAGCAACCGTCCTAACATGGGCCGGGGTTGCGTCGTTTTTGTTGGAGCGGATGGTGTCATGTGCATGGCAAGCATTCCGATACCGAACCAGTCCCGGAGGCCAGCATGGCGCAGTGCAGAATATTGACGTCTCTTGCAATCTGCACGCTGCTGACCAGCCTCGGCGCCTGCAACATGTATGTCATCGATTTCGAGAACAAGCTTCCCGACGGCACCGTTCTCGCGCCAAAGGCCGACATGCCGCCACCACCGCCGCCAGAGCCGGTGGAACCAATCGAGGGAAGTCTCGATGTCGCCTTCATGGACAGCACAACTGCACAGCTTGAGGGATGCCGCGTGATCACCGGCATGCGGATTCTTCATGACGGCAGTTTCGACGACGGGCTGATCAAGCTTCGCAACACGGCTGTCCGAATCAACGCCAACAGGATCATTCCTCTCCACTTCGCCGAAAGCCCGGTCAGCGGCACGCCACACCGGTTCAGCGCCAAGATGGTGCGCTGCCCTGATGCCAAGCCGGAGGTTGACAATGGGTGAGGTGATCGAGTTCCCGAACGGGACAGCTTGCGGCGCGCCGCTGCTGGACGACACTGCGCTGACACCGGCCGAAATCAAACGGCTGGAAGCCATCCGCGACAATGTCGAAGCGTTGCTGAACATGGTGGCCGGAATCCGGTGTGATCCCGAGGCGGTGGCCTATGCCTCGGCCAGGTTCGGATTGATGCGGATGTACCACCTTCATGGCCGCGCCGCGACCATGGGATTTGCCAACCGCTGCATCGAAACGGCCGAAATCGCAAAGGACCTTGACCGCGGTTAACCCGCTGATGGCCAAGCCAGCCCTTTTCAGCAGCCTCGCACCATGCCTATGATAGGCGCAGCCTCGAAAACCGGCAGGAGACCGGAACGAGGGCTGTTTTAAGAGGTGCGTTCAGGTCCCATGGTTTCGAAGAAACGAATTCTGCAAATTCTGTCGCGATCCAGCGGCAGCGACCGTGCCAGCCGGATTTGTGACAGGTTCCTGTCAACGATGATCCTGTTGAACCTTCTTGCGGTGTCGCTTGAATCCGTCGATGCGCTGAGCGCCAGCTACGGCACCGCCTTCTTTGCCTTCGAAATGGTCTCGGTCGCCATCTTCGGCGTTGAATACGCGCTTCGCATCTGGAGCGCCGCGGCCAATGAGGCCAGCAAACACAGCTCGCCGGCAAAGCGGCGGCTTGAATATATTTTCAGCTTCACCGGCCTGATCGACCTGATCGCCATCCTGCCAAGCCTGCTGCCGCTTTTCCTTGGCGAAATCGATCTTCGCTGGCTTCGCGTGCTGCGGCTGGTAAGACTTTTGAAAATCTCGCACTACTCCTCGGCCCTGGAAGATCTGATCGCCGCGATCCGCTCGGAGAAGAGCGCCTTTGGTGCGGCGATGTATCTGTTTTTTATCGCTCTTTTTGCGTCGAGCTCATTGATGTATGTGGTCGAGCACCAGGCGCAGCCGGAGAATTTCTCATCGATTCCGACAACCATGTGGTGGTCTCTGATCACCCTGACCACGGTTGGCTATGGCGATGTCTCGCCCGTAACGCCTGTCGGCAAGATCGTCGGGGCGATGACGGCGATGATGGGGGTGTGCGTGGTCGCCCTGCTGACTGGTATTGTCGCCACCGCCTTTTCCAACCAGATTTCGCGCCGTCAGGATATTTTCGAGGCCGAGATCGTCGCCGCGCTGAGCGACGGCGTCATCACCAAGGATGAAATGGACAGGATCGCGGCGATGCAGAAGGAGCTCGGCATGTCGGAGGAACATGCCAAGGCCATCATCGAACTTCTGCGCGACCGGCATATACCGAAATAGCGCCCAAAGCGCGCTTTCCAGCTAACATTTCCGCCATTATGTCGTCTTCGTTTGCAGGAGACACGAGATGATTGACCTTCTGAAAACGCTGATCGACTGGGAGGCGCAGCCACGCCGCGCGGTCGAGACAGGCACCGCGATCATCGCCAGCGGCGAGCCGACCGGTCTGATCTTCTGTCTTGAGGCGGGACAGGCCCGCGACGGCGATGGTCTGGCCTATGCGGCCGGCGACATGCTTCTTGTCTGCGAGGCGCTTGCTCTTGAATCCTACCGCACGCCGGTAGAGGCGACAGCGCCTTGCCAGCTGGTGGCGATCCGCCAGGATGTGCTGGAAGCCGGGCTGAAACGCGGCGGCAGGCTCGTCTGGCCGCTGTCGCGGTCGATCGCGTCGGACATCACGCGCCGGCGTCTCGCGGGCTAGGACAGGACATGGCAGACAGCAAGCTGATGACCCTGTTTCATGGCGAAGCCCTGTTCCATGCAGGCCAGCAGGCAACGCATTTCTTTCTGGTCACACGCGGGTGCGTCGCCATCATCGACCAGGCGGGCCTTGGCAGGATGCGGGAATTCGGCGCGAATGAGCTGTTCGGAATACCCGAGGTCCTGGCGCGCGGCACATGGGACCTGACGGCGCTTGCAGAGGGGCCGACCACCGTCCGGATGTTCTCGGCGGAGCGGCTGTTCACCTCGCTTGGCGAAATGCCGGAGCGGCACGCCAGCTTCCTGCGAAATGTGGCCTTGATGGCATAGAACTTGCACCCGACCGGGCACAAGGTTGGAGGGTTCCATGCTGGACAAACTTTTTGATACCGAAGATCAACTCGTTGACGGGCTGTTCACTGAAACAGACGAAGACGAAAGCAAGGGCGCGGCGGTGCCTGCCATCCAGATCGTGCAGTTTGATGACAATGATCTTCCCGCCACCTCGGAAACCCGCCCGCTGAGCAGCTTCCTCTAGACACGGCTTGCCAAATCACCAGCCCATCTTATCTGCCCGATTCATGTGTCGGGACAAATGCGCGGCTAGCCTGCCATGGCAAGCCGCGCCCGGCGACGGCGTTCGGATGATGACGGAATCTTCAGCATGTCGCGATATTTGGCGACCGTGCGGCGGGCCAGCTTCACACCCTTTTCAGACACCATCAGCGCGATGGCATCATCACTCAGCGGCTTGCCTGCGGGCTCGCCCTCGATAATCGCCTGGATCATGTTCCGCACCGCGGCGGCGGCCCTTGCGTCACCCTCGTCGGTGGCCAGCGACACGCTGAACAGCGACTTCAGCGGATAGCAGCCTTTCGGCGTGGCCATCAGAAGACCACTTGTCACGCGGCTGACCGTGCTCTCATGCATGCCGACCGCTTCGGCGACATCCTTGAGCGCAAGCGGCTTCAGGGCCGACAGCCCTTCGGTCAGGAAGGCCGCCTGCTGGCGCACGATTTCACCGGCGATCTTCAGCGTCGTATTGTTGCGCTGTTCAAGCGCCCGGCGAAGCCAGCGCGCCGAGCCGACAGCATCCGTGACAAACTGGTTGCTTGCCTCGGCAGCCTTGCCGCGACCGGCGGCGCTGATCTGGGCGGCGTAATCCTCATTGATCACAAGCGAGGGCAGCGTCGACCTGTTGAGATCGACAACCCAGCCATCCTTGGCACGCGACACGATCACATCCGGCGCATGAACACGAAGCGGCGCGGCGTCATAGGCCTCGCCCGGCTTCGGGTTCATCTCACGGATCAGGCGAAGACAGCGCGCCACATCCTCGGCATCGCTTCCGGCGCGGCGGGCCAGCGCGGCGATGTCACCCTTTGCCAGCATCTCCAGATTTTCAAGGACGACGGTCATGGTCTCGTCGAGCTCGTCGCGTTCGCGGGCCTGGATCCGAAGACATTCCGCCAGATCACGTGCAAAGACACCCTCCGGCTCGAGCGTCTGCACGATGGCCAGAACCTCTTCGGTCTCCTCCTCGCCGGCACCACAGGCGGCGGCGATTTCGGCAAGCGGTCTGCCAAGCCAGCCGCTTGGCTCGAGGGCCTCGGCAAGGGCATAGGCAATCACCCGCTGGCGCAGATCGAAAATGGTCAGGTCAACCTGGCGAAGCACACATTCAACAAGGCTTTCCGGTCCCTGCTCGGCAAGATTGGCAAGCCCGTCCCAGTCGAGATCGGCCGGGCGGCCGCGCTGCGCATGGCCGTAATCGAGGCCTTCGGAACCAAAACGGTTCTCGAGATCGGCGTGGGATGTCGGGTCGTCGGAAAAGGCGCGCCCGGCGTCCATCTCGCGATCCAGCCCGTCAGTTTTCTGCGAAAGGGCTACATCCTTGTCGGCACCGCTGTCCGGCGACGCGGCCCCCAGGTCGGCGGCGCTGGTATGATCGGTGCCGTTCTCGACTTCGATGAACGGATTTTCCAGCGCCTGCTCCTGCAGGAAATTACAAATATCGAGATTCGTCATCTGCAGCA
>CAJWVJ010000057.1 GCA_913048595.1 uncultured Alphaproteobacteria bacterium
TCGCCGATCATGATCGCCGGGGCATTGGTGTTGCCGGATGTGATCACCGGCATGATCGAAGCGTCTGCAACCCGCAGCCCTTCGATGCCGTGAACGCGAAGTCGTGAATCCACCACCGCCAAACTGTCGGGCCCCATCTTGCAGGTGCCGGTGGGGTGATAGATGGTTGTCGCCGTGTTGCGAACCCATTCGAGGATCGCCTCGTCATCCGAATCATCAATCCCGGGACCCGGCGCATGTTCCTCGGTGATCATGCTTCTAACCGGATCGGCCCTGCAGACGGCGCGGGCAATCCGCACACCGGCGACGATGGTGTCGCAATCGGTCTTCGTCGCCAGATAATTCGGATGGATCGCTATATGATCTTCCGGCGAGGATGATGTCAGCGCCAGATGGCCGGTGCTTTCCGGGCGAAGCTGCAGCACCGAGGCGGTAAAGGCCGAAAAGGGATGCGTTCCCTGGCCCGGGCTGTCGGCGCTGAAGGGCTGGAGATGGAACTGGATGTCGGGCGTCTCGAGCTCGGCACGCGTTTTCAGGAACGCGGTGCCAAGGCTGGCCGCCATCGCCATCGGGCCGGACCGTTGCAGCGCATACTGCATGGCGATGCCGACATATTGCAGGGGATGCCTTGTCTCGCTGTTGATGGTGCTGGCGCGTGTCTTGTACACAGGTCGCGCCTGCAGATGGTCCTGCAGGTTCTTGCCGACACCGGCAAGATCGTGAACCACCTTGATCCCGTGAGATGACAGCTCGGCACCTGCGCCGATGCCGGACAGCATCAGGATATGGGGGGAGCCAAGCGCGCCGGCGGACAGAACCACCTCGCACCGGGCGCGTGCCTCGATCACCTCGGCACCGCGCCGGACCCGAATGCCGACGGCACGCCTGCCCTCCATGATCAGACCAAGGGTCCTGGCCCTGGTGAAGACATGAAGATTGGGGCGGTTTCGCGCCGGCTTCAGAAAGGCGTTGGCACTGCTGCAACGGCGGCCATTTCGCATCGTCATCTGGAAATGGCCCACGCCTTCCTGGTTCTCGCCATTGTAATCGTCGGTCCGCTTGTAGCCGAGCTGGGCGGCCGCCTCGACCCATGCATCAATCACCGGACGCTGCACACGGCTTTCCGATACATTGAGCGCGCCGCCGGACCCGCGCACCTTCGACGGTTTGCCTTCCCAGTTTTCGGTACGCCGGAACAGCGGCATCACGTCATCCCAGCCCCATCCCGGGTTGCCAAGCTGACGCCAGTGATCGAAATCCTGCGGCTGCCCGCGCACATAGAGGAGGCCGTTGATGGAGCTGCTGCCGCCAAGAACCTTGCCGCGGGGCCAGTTGATGGCGCGTCCATTCAGCCCGGGATCGGCCTCGGTGCGGTAGCGCCAGTCTGTCGCCGGGTTGCCCATCGTCTTGAAATAGCCGACCGGGATATGAATCCACGGCGAACTGTCAGCACCGCCGGCCTCAAACAACGCGACCTGGTACCGGCCGTCCGCGGACAACCGGTTTGCCAAAACGCATCCCGCCGACCCTGCGCCGACGATTATGAAGTCGAAATGCACCCCCGAAGCCTTTTTTGTTAATTTTTAAGACTTTTGTTCTCTTTTTTTGTTATTATCAAGTAAATGATGCACGAGCCTGTGCGTAAAGCAAGCGCAAAAGGGGCTGGCAGCCAACCGGAGGAAGCCAAATGACCGAACAGGTACCGCCCAATCTTCGGGCCATTCATATACTAGAGGTGTTGTCGGAGAGCCCGGCACCACCAACCCCGACCGAGCTTAACGGGCGGCTTGGCTGGCCCAAACAGACCGTCCACCGGCTCTGCCAGACCTTGATCGAGGCCGGAATTCTGGAGAAGCATGACAGGCGGCTTTATCCCGGACGCCGCGCCAATCTTCTGGCCACCGGCCTTGCCGACCGCGCCGCCGGACGCATCGGTTGCCACCAGCTTCTTCGGCAGGTAGCACGTGAAACGGGCGAGACGGTGAATTTCGCCAGGCCCGAGCCGCGCGGCATGGGTTACGTCGACCGTGTCGAAACCAACTGGGCCTTTCGCGTCGCCCTGCCGATCGGAACCCATGTTCCGTTCCACTGCACCGCCAGCGGCAAGCTATATATGGCGAGCCTTCCAGCAGCGCGTCGGCGCAGCTTCCTTGGCAGCCTTGCCCTGACCCCGCTGACGCCCAATACCTTTACCGATGTCGGCAAGCTGGAGGCAGAGCTTGCCGAGATTCGCCGGCGCGGCTTCAGCCTCGACCGCGAGGAATTTCATGAGGCCATGGTGGCCATCGCCGTGCCGGTGACCGACGAGATGGGCAGGTTCTATGCGGCGCTTGCCATTCATGGACCGATGCAGCGGTTTAGCCTTGACGACGCGATCGCGAAATTTGACCTGCTGAAGGACCATGCGGCGCGCATTGGTGATCTGCTGTTCGCGCCGGGGGGCTGACGCCGTCGCGCGGCGGCCATCTCCCTAGCGGTCTTCGGTCAGCCGTTTCTGGCGGCGCGCCTCTTCAAGCGCCCGCACCGCCATCACGGAAATGACATAATAGCCGGAAAACTGGTCGAGAAGCGCGTCGGTCAGCGGGGTGTCGCTGTCGTCGGCATTGTCGGTCTGTGCTGCTGCGGCTGTCATATGGTTACTCTGCCACGCCTGTCACAAAGCGCGTCTCTGACGGCATATCCCTGTTCATCCGACCATCCGGTTAGCACAGGCCGATGCCATGCGAGAAGGAAAAAGCCGGGCGTTGCGGCCCGGCTTTCGCTTCTTGGGTCCGGCGCCTGCAATGTCAGTGATCGGCAGTGACACGCGGCTAGGCCACCTGTCGGCCAGCCGACCAGACGCCACGGACAATCGGCCTGTCGCCGGCCATCCGGAAGCGCAGAAGATCGGCACGCAGCCCGGCCGCAAGGGTGCCGCGATCCTGAAGATTGGCGGCCTTCGCCGGGGCCGAGGTGACCGTGGCCATTCCCGCAGCCATGTTACCGGCGATCCCGCCAAGCTTGACAGCCGCCCGAAGAAGCGTCGAGGGCACATAGTCCGAGCTGAGGATGTGAAGAAGCCCGGGGCCGACAAGATCAAGCGCCGAGACATTACCGGAATGTGACGAGCCACGCATCAGGTTGGGCGCCCCCATCATCACCGCGATGCCATGCCCGGCGCAGAGCCTGGCGGCCTCGATTGTGGTCGGGAATTCGGCAAGGTGCGTGTCGGCCTCGACAGCCATCTCGACATCTGCCGCCGTGGTGTCGTCATGGCTTGCGATCACCGCGCCGGCGTCACGCGCGAAATCAAGCGCCAGGCCACGATGCATGTCCGACATTTCCTCACGAAGCCGTTTCATCCGCGTAAAATGATCGGCAATCGCATCGTCCGACATATTGTGCTTGCCCCTGAGATATTGTTTCAGCTGGGCGGTGTCGCGGAACTGACGCTGGCCCGGCGAGTGATCCATCAGGCTGACGATCCGCACCCGAGGCGCGCCGCGAAAACTCTTCAGCTCCTCGACAAGGGTTTCGGAACAGACCTCGGCGCGAAGATGCACCAGATGGTCGATCCGCAGGCTGTCCGTATCGGCAAGCTCGTTGATGGCGTCGGCAGCGGCACGGGCATAGGGCTGGTAGCCTGTCCGTGAATCGGAGACGACAGAGCCGATGCGCAACGCGTCGAAGACCGTGGTGATGCCGGTGCTTGCGAGCTCGCCATCATGCGCCATCACCGCGTCGGCATGCGCCTGGCGAACGCCTGGTCGCGGCTTCATATGGCGCTCGAGATTGTCGGTGTGAAGCTCGATCAGCCCAGGCGAAAGATAGTCGCCGCCACAATCGACGGCACCCTGCGGAACCCCGTCGCCGGTGGCGATCTCGGTGATCACGCCACTCTCGACGGTCAGGCGTCCGGTCATCACTTCGGTCGGGGTGACGATGCTGGCATTGGCGAGGGTGAAGGCGGTCACGAAGTTTGTTCCGTCCGGTGGCGGTTGAAAGACGATGATCAGATAGGTTTGATGACACAGAAATTACAGATATGACAACAGAAGCCGTCGCCGCAGTCGGAATCATCTTGGCCTGCTGGCCGTTAATTGTCGGACTATGTCACAAAATCGTGACGTACATGCCATAGCGTCGGACGCGTGTTCCGTCAGCGACGGCAAGGAGGCGCAGCCCATGACCCGCACCCTGTTTTCCACCAACGGCTGGCCTTACCGGGGCAATCTTCACGGGCATTGCACCCATTCGGACGGGATCAACGACGCCGCCGAGGTGGTGCGGATGTATTGCGAGGCAGGATATGACTTCACCTGCCTGTCGGACCA
Organism: uncultured Alphaproteobacteria bacterium; assembly: GCA_913048595.1. Taxonomy (GTDB): domain Bacteria; phylum Pseudomonadota; class Alphaproteobacteria; order Puniceispirillales; family Puniceispirillaceae; genus UBA8309. The sequence goes on from CAJWVJ010000057.1 coordinate 4,314, forward strand.
TTACTGGACCGACCCCCGCTACACGGCCGACACCGTCAATGACACCTCGTCACTCGACAGCGCGGATTTCATCACCATCATGTCGGCCGAACTGCATTGCCGCGGCAAGCTCTATGACCAGGACAATCTCTGGCACATCCTCGCGAACGGCCTGCCGCTGGATTTCCCCATGGCCGGCGAGACCGAGACCGGGCCCGAGCTGGTGCGGCGCGCTGTCGATGCCGGCGCGTTTGTCACCATGCCGCATCCGGAATGGTATTCGCTGACCACCGAAGAGGCGCGCAGCCTGGCGCAGGCCGGCGCGCATGGCGTCGAAATCTATAACCACGCCTCGGCCATCGGCGCGGGGCGCGGCGGCGGTGTCGGCACCATAGACCAGCTGGCGAATGAGGGCTTTCGCGTGCTGATCATCGCTTCCGATGATTCGCATATGGTGCCTGAGGACGCGTTCGGGGGATGGGTCATGGTGGCAGCGGACCGCCTTGCCCCTGACAGCATCATCGCTGCGCTGAAGGCCGGGCGGTATTATTCCTCCTGCGGGCCGGACTTCACCATGATCCAGCTTGATGGCGACCAGCTTCACATCGCCTGCTCGCCGGTCAGCCGGATCACGGTCCCGGCAGGCGGTCATCGTGCCTTCGCCGCCAGCGGCGACGGGCTGACCGAGGCGACAATCGCGCTTGAAGGCCGGGATTTCGATTTCTTCCGCATTGAGCTGACAGACGCCGCCGGCTGGCACGCCTGGTCGAACATCTTCTGGCTGGATGAGAATAGCTGAACCGGCAGCCGGGTTGCCGGGCTGGGTCGTGGCGCCTAGATTGGGCGTCATGACCCTGGTTCCGCCGTTCCTACGCCCGTCTTTTCGCCCGATGATGCGGCTTGCCGCATGCCTGCTTCTGTTCTGGCTTTCCGTCCTGCCAATGCAGACCTTGGCGCAGACCGGAGAGCAGGCCGGGGCGCTTGCCGAAGCTGTGGAGGAGATTGATGCCGATGTGCTGTTCCTGCGGCACGCGCTGGCGCCCGGCTTTGGCGATCCCGCCAGTTTCCGCATCGATGACTGCCGCACGCAGCGCAATCTCAGCCAGGCCGGCCGCGACCAGTCGCGCCGCATCGGCGATTATCTGCGCGGCGAGGGCCTTGATATCAGGGTGATCCTCAGCAGCCGCTGGTGCCGCTGTGTCGAGACGGCGGCGGAACTGGGCATGGGCCCGTTCACAATTCATGACGGGCTGAATTCCTTTTTCGACGGTCATGTCGACCGCGGCGAGACGCTGGCGCTGCTTCGCCGGCATCTTGGCCGGATCGCGGCATCACCGGACGGCGGCATCACGCTGATGGTCACGCATCAGGTGGTGATCACCGGCATCACCGGCATCGCCCCGGCCAGTGGCGGGTTCGTCGCCTATAACAGCCGCACCGGTGCCGCGATGCGGGCCGGCACGCCGGTGAAACCCTAACCTGTCGACAGGTCAAATTCGATTGACCCCGGCGGCGGCTTTGATAGCGTCGCGGATGAGGCCGGAAACATAGCGGGGGCGGATGTCATGAACGATCAGCGACCAGACGGGCGCGGCGGCCGCCGTGGACGCAAGGCCCGCGAGGCAAGCACCCCCGCGCGCGTCGTGGATTACCGGAATCTGCGCAACCCCTTCCCGGTGATGAAGCTCTATTCCGACGACGCCATCGCCGGCATGCATGAGGCGGCGCTGACCATGCTGGAAACGCTGGGGATGAAGATCCTGCTCCGCGAGGCGCGCCGTATCTTCCGCGAAGGCGGGGCGCGGTGCGACGAAGCTTCGGAAATGGTCTGGATCGGCCGCGAGATGGTCGAGGCCGCGCTGAACAGCGCGCCGCGATCCATCCTGTGCCGCGCCGCCCGCCGCGATCGCGACGTGCTGCTGGAGCCGGGCACCCTTGTGTTCCAGCCTGGTGCCGGCGCGCCGCATGCCACCGATCTTGAACGCGGACGCCGCCCGGGGACGGCCACAGATTTCCGCGAGCTGGTCCAGCTGACGCAGCATTTCGATGTGCTGCAGATGGTGCCGCCGTTGATAGAGCCGCAGGATGTGCCGATGAATGTCAGGCACTATTTCACCATGGAGTCGCAGCTGACCCAGTCCGACAAGCTGCCGTTCATTTTCAGCCGCGGCACGCCGCAGGTGATGGAAAGCTTCGAAATGCTGCGCGATTTTCGTGGGCTGAGCGATGCCGAATTCGAAACCGAAAGCCACTGCTACACCATCATCAACACCAACTCGCCGCGCCAGATCGACATCCCGATGGCACAAGGGCTGATTGATTTCGCCCGCCACGGCCAGGTGTCGATTGTGACGCCCTTCACTCTGATGGGCGCGATGGCCCCGATCACCGTCGAGGCGGCGATGACCCTGAGCCATGCCGAGGCGCTTGCCGCCATCACCCTGACACAGCTGACACGCGCCGGCGCGCCCGTCTGCTATGGCACCTTCACTTCGAATGTCGATATGAAATCCGGCGCGCCGGCCTTTGGCACGCCGGAACATTTCCGCGCCTCGCTTGTCGCTGGCCAGCTGGCCCGGCTGATCGACCTTCCATGGCGCTGCGCCAGCGGCTCGGCAGCCAATATCAATGACGCGCAGGCGGCGAACGAGACGCAGTTCGCGTTATGGGGATGTCTGATGGCCGGATCGACCATCATCATCCACGCTGCCGGCTGGCTGGAAGGCGGGCTGACCGTCTCCTACGAGAAGCTGGTCACCGATATGGAAATTCTGCAGATGGTCGCCGAGATGTGCCGGCAGCCATCGGCAGAGGGTCCGGCCATCAGCCTTGGCGCCCTTGCCGAGGTGGCGCCGGGCAAGCATTTCTTCGCCACCGAGCACACCATGAGCCGCTACCAGACCGAGTTCTACGAGCCGCTTGTTGCCGACTGGTCGAATTTCGGAAGCTGGACGGAAGGTGGCGAGAAGACCGCCAGCCAGCGCGCCACCGATATCTGGAAATCCGTTCTCGCCGATCCGCCCGACCTTGGCCATAACCAGGCACGGGTGGCGGCGATGCAGGATTTCATCGCGGCCAGAAGCGCCGCCGGCGGGGCCGTCCCCGAAAGCTGAACGGAAAGCTGGCCCATGAAGCTGAACAACGCCCGCCCAGACAAAGAAACGGGCCGGCCGGGCCGACCCGTTCTCAGGGGAGGAACCATGAAGGTATGGTGTCACACTTGCCTCCTTTCATGTCATCAAAATGACCCGAAAGGGGCGATTTAAAGGCATCTGCCCCTTTCTCTTGAAACCGGATTTTCTGTCCCTATCTCAGTGGTGTAACGCCGTAACGGGTTACAAAAACCATCGTGAAACGCCGCCTTGCCATACCGGGAGGCGGCACCAGTCTCGCTTAGAAAAGGAGAGAGAGATGACACTGTTTACAACGCCCATGGCACGCCAGTTTGTTGGCTTTGATACATTGTTCGACGAGCTCAACCGCATGTCGGAACGCAAGGAATCGAACTACCCTGCCTACAATATCGCCAAGGATGATGACGAGAATTACCGCATCGAACTGGCGCTTGCCGGCTTTTCCGCCGACGAGATCAGCATCCAGACCGAAAAGGGTGTGCTGACCATCGAGACGGCGAAGGCCGAAGAGACCGGCACCTACATCCATCAGGGGATTGCCAAGCGGGCCTTCTCGAAGATGTTCAGGCTTGCCGAATATATGAAGGTGCAGGACGCGCAGTTCGTGGATGGGATCCTGACCATCTTCCTGCAGCGCGAAATCCCCGAGGCCGACAAGCCGAAACAGATCAGCATCAACGCCAAGCCGAAGAAGCTGATCAAGGCCGCCTGACCCCCCACCTGGGAACTTCACCGGGAAAGGCACTCCTTTCATGAACCAAGCCGGCGGCGGTCATCTGACCGCCGCTTTTCTGTGCCGGCGCAGCGCGCGCCACAGCTGGCCTGCCAGCACGGCAAGGATCAGCATGAACAGACCGAAGGCGATCGGCCGGTCGACGCTGTCCGTGACGCATCTGTTGCCCGGCGAACGCCACTGGCCTAGACAGGAAGGAGCGCCATCTCGGCGTGTCTATGAACGGAGAGCCCAGCATCATGACCGATCTGATCCTGCACCATTACTGGCCGTCACCCTTTGCCCACAAGGTGCGCCTCGCCCTTGCCCTTGCCGGCACCAGCTGGACATCGGTCGAAATACCGCGGGTGCCGCCAAAACCGTTGCTGATGCCGCTGACGGCGAATTACCGGCGCACGCCGGTGATGCAGATCGGGGCCGACATCCATTGCGATACACAGAACATCGCCCGCGCGCTGGCCGAGGCAGGTCATGAGGACCGGCTGTTTCCGTCCGGTAGCCGGGGCCGCGCCATGGCGATCTCGGGCTGGATCGACCAGGCCATTGCCGAACTGGCCGTCCGCGTTGTCATCACCAGCGCCATCGGCACCGCCCCGGCGGAATTCATCAGGGATCGCGGCGATCTTTATTTCGGCCCTGGCTGGACCGAAGACGGGCTGAAGGCCGGCTTTGACGGGGTGGTGCTGCAACTCGGCGCGCAGCTGGCGCATGCCGAGTCGATGCTGGCCGATACCGGCTATCTGGACGGCAGCACGCCGTCCTGGCCGGATGTGACCCTGGCCTTTGTGGCCTGGTTCCTTCGCGGACGCTGGAATGGCGGCGGCGCTCTGCTGTCGCGCTATCCGCATATCGAGAAGATCGAGGCCGAGCTGGCAAGTGACTCCGCCGGAAGCTATCGCGAGATGACAGCCGAAGAGGCGCTTGCCGTGGCACGGGCCGCGACGCCGCAATCACCGCGCGGGATCGACAATCCGGCCTGCAACCTCGCCATCGGCCAGAGGGTGGTAATCCGCCCGCGCGGCGCGTCGAGCGACCCCGACATCACCGGACAGCTGCGTTTTATGGATATGACCCGCCTGTCGATCGACCATGAAAGCGACGAGACAGGCGCGGTGGCGGTGCATCTTCCGCTTGCCGGATATGCGGTGCGCGCTGGCTGAGGCTGCCGGCGGCGCGACGGCAGGTCGTCAGATTGCCTGCCAGCTGCCGCCAGCTTCATGTGATCGCACCGCTGCCTCAATGAAGCGTACGCCGTCGGCACCTTCCTCGACGCGCGGCATCGCCAGCCACCCGGCCGGCGCATCGGCGCCGTCACGGGTGGCTGCAATGGCAAGGGCGAATTCGGTGTAGAGATTGCCCTAGGCTTCGATCAGGCCTTCGGGAAAGCCGCGGCCGGTGCGGACAAGCTGCTTGAGCGGACTGGCAAGACCGCCCTCGTGACCGGATGCAAGCGCGGGATCGGCCATCGCATGGTCGCGCGCCGGTCGGGAAAGATCATCTTCACCGCCTCGCTTCTGACCTTTCAGGGCGGGATCACGGTTCCCGGCTATTCGGCGTCGAAGGGCGGCATCGGGCAGCTGACCAAGGCGCCTGCAAATGAATGGGCGCCGAAGGGGGTGAATGTGAACACCATCGCGCCCGGCTTTATCGCCACCGACAATACCGAGGCGCTTTGCAATGACGCGGCACGCTATCAGGCCATTCTCGAGCGCATCCCGCAGGGGCGCTGGGGAACGCCGGAGGATTTCGCCGGTCCGGCTGTGTTCCTGGCCTCGTCGGCATCGGATTATGTGAATGGTGAAATCCTGACCGTCGATGGCAGCTGGATGGGACGCTAGAGGGACAGGCGGTTCACCACCACGGCGGCATCGCGACATTCCGGCACCGGCGAGATCACCCGCCCGTCGGCCCTGTGCTGCAGCAGATTGTCGACGACCAGATCGCCCATGGCGCGGCGTGTCTCGATTGTGGCGCTGCCGATATGCGGCGTCAGAACGACGTTGTCCATGGCGATCAGCTCGGCCGGCACATTCGGCTCGTCGGCAAAGACATCAAGCCCGGCAGAGCCAAGCCGCCCCTCGGCAAGCGCGGCGACAAGCGCCGGTTCATCCACCACCGAGCCGCGCGAGACATTCACCAGCATGCCGTCCGGCCCCAGCGCATCGATCACCTCACGGTTGACGAGTCCCCGCGTCCCGGCCCCGCCCGGGGTGACAGTGAACAGCACTTCGGACTCGCCCGCCATCGTCACAAGGTCCGGACAGTAGCGGTAGGGGACATTCCGCTCGCTCCGGTTGTGATAGGAAATCTCGGCATGGAAGGGCTCGAGCTTTTTCGCAAGGGCGAGGCCGATACGCCCCAGCCCGAGGATGCCGACACGGCGGTGATCCGCCGAGCGCGACAGCGCCATGTTCCCGTCACGGACCCAGCCGCCGGACCGCACATGCGAATCCCCCGCCAGAAGGTTGCGATAGGCTGCCAGCATCAGCATCAACGCGGTTGTGGCGACCTCGTCACTCAACACACCGGGGGTGTGGGTGACCATCACCCCGCGCTGCCGTGACAGCCCGACATTGATGGCGTCATAACCGACCCCGTAATTGCTGATCAGCTTCAGCGCGGGCAGCCCGTCCATCCAGGCACGCGGAACGCCGTTATGGCCGTCTGTCAGGACATAGGGTATGGAGGCGCCTTCGGCCGCGAGGAACCCCGGCACATCATCCATCCGGCTGGTGGAATGAAGGGTGAAGACCGGCTCCAGCCGCGCCTGCATCTGCGGTGTGATCGCACCGATGACCAGAAGGTTGACACTCATGATTTGAAATCCTGTATGCGATCGAAGCGGGAAGACAGTTTCGCATATTGCCCGCCTGCTTCCCTAGGCATTTTTCCGTTTCTTTTCTTGGGCAAAGCCACATTCATGTCTGCTGGGATCGCCGGTGTAATCAAACCCTACAGCGACCTGCATACGGATTCCGAAATCCGCTATTTCCCCAGCATCGATTCGGTTGATGTCGTGGCAGAGGGCGTGATCATCGCCACCCCGACAACGCTTCATGCCGCCAACGGGATCGCGGCGGCGGCGCGCGGCTGGCACATGCTGATCGAAAAGCCGGTGGTGGCCGCGCCCGCCGAGGCCCCCGCACTGATCGAAACCATCAAGAGCGCCGGGCTGCATTGCCCTGCCGGCCATCATCGCCGCTATCATCCGTCGGTCCTGTGTCTCCCCCGGCGTTACCGCCTACATGGTCGCGCCGATCTGCCATGGCACGAATTCGTAATCGCCAAGACCCTGCGCCTCGGATTTCGATTTTGTACCGGAGGCCACATCCAGCAGCATCTGATAAATCTCCCGACCCTTTTCCTCAAGGCCTTGCCCCTCGGTCAGCATCGCCCCGGCATTGATATCCATATCCGTGACAAGCCGCTCATACATCTCGGTATTGGTGGCGATCTTGATGCAGGGCGAGGGCTTCGAGCCAAAGGCCGAGCCGCGGCCGGTGGTGAAGGTCACAAGGTTGCAGCCACTGGCGATCTGGCCGGTCACTGAGGCCGGGTCATATCCCGGCGAATCCATGAAGGTGAAGCCGCGCGCGGTTACCGGCTCGGCATATCTATAGACCCCGGTCAGCGGCGAGGTGCCGCCCTTCGACGCCGCCCCGAGCGATTTCTCGAGGATGGTCGTCAGCCCGCCCTTCTTGTTGCCGGGGCTGGGGTTGTTATCCATGGAACCACGGTTGCGGTCGGTATAGTCGCGCCACCAGTCGATCAGCCCGACAAGCCGCTTGCCGGTGGCCTCGTCAACGGCGCGCCGCGTCAGAAGATGCTCGGCGCCATAGATTTCCGGTGTTTCGGCCAGAACCCCGGTGCCACCCTGCGCCACCAGAAGATCACAGGCATGGCCAAGCGCCGGGTTGGCGGTCACGCCTGACAGCGCGTCCGACCCGCCACATTGCAGCGCCACCATCAGTTCCGACGCCGGGCACGGCTCGCGCCTGGCCTTGTTCACCTCGGGCAGCATGTCACGAACCATGGCAATGCCCGCCTCGACAGTCCTGGCCAGCCCCATGGAATCCTGAATGTTCATGGTCTTGAACAGCGGCCCCTGCTTCAGCCCATAGGCCTCGAGAAGCCAGTCGATCTGGTTCATCTCGCAGCC
>CAJWVJ010000058.1 GCA_913048595.1 uncultured Alphaproteobacteria bacterium
CACCGCCGCGGTGGCCGCCACCGCGCCAAGAAACAGCAGGCTGAAGATAACCGACACAAAGCCGACAAAGCGCAGCAGGAAGGATTTCTTCCGCGGCGCCTTATGCACATCGGTAAGATCGACAGGTTCGTCAAACTCTGTGTCGCGGTCCATGCCCGTCATAAAACTTTCCGTCAGCGCTGGGGGCCATACTCAACAAGATAGGCGACGATTGCCCGCGCCAGCCGTTCCACCAGCTTGGTACGGTATGCCGGGGTGTTCAGATTGGCCTCGTCACGGCTGTTGGTGATGAAGCCCATCTCGACAAGCACCGACGGCATATCAGGGGCTTTTAACACGGCAAATCCGGCAAAACGATGGCCACGGCGGTCTCCGCCCGGCATGTCGCGAATTTGTCGCAGAATGGCGTTGGCCAGATAGGTCGACTGGTTCATCGATTCCCGCTGGAACATGCGGAGAAGTTCGCCCGCCGCGTCCGGGTCCTCGACCGAAAGGTCGGGCCCGCCAATCAGGTCGGCCTGGTTCTCTGTCTTCGCCAGCAGGGCCGCCTCCTTGTCCGATGCGGTGTCGGACAGGGTGAAAACGGAAATGCCGTGCGCCCGCGCCGAGGGCGCGGCGTCGGCGTGAAGCGAAATGAAGATGTCGGCTTCCTGATCGCGCGCCAGCTTGATCCGCTGGCGTAATTTCAAATACCGGTCATCCGTGCGCGACAGGACCGGGGTGATCAGCCCGGTGCCGCGAAGCCGGTCGGCAAGCTCCACCGAGGCGGCGAGCGTGATGTTCTTCTCGAGCGTCTTCGATTTCCCGATCGCGCCCGGATCCTTGCCGCCATGGCCGGCATCGATGAAGACCCGCCACTTGGCGCCTGTGGCCGGGACCTTTGGTTGTGCCGCCAGGCGCGGCGGCTTTGTCCTTGTCTGGGGGGCCGGCTTTGGAACCGGAGCCGGTACCGCCGATGCCGGCGGTTTCGCCGGGGCGGAACCGGCGGCATAGTCACGAACGCCTTCCCTGGCCAGCGCCTTGGCCGCAAGGCGATAGGCGGTCGGCCCCCGGTCGACAAGGTCGAAGATCAGCCGGTGACCACGGCCATCGGCGGCCGGCAGCTTGAAGCGGCGGAGCGGCGCGGCCGGCGCGTCCATCTCGATAACGACACGGCCTGTCTGCGGGTCCGGCATGCCAAAGCGGTAGGCGGTTGCCGGGGCCCGCGCCAGCGGTCCGCGCTTGGCGATGCCATCGACCTGCCAGTCGGTATCCGGCATATCGACCACAAACCGGTAGGGATCCGTCAGCAGGGTCAGCCTCGCGCTGGCGCTGCGGCTTGTTTCGACAACAACCCGAAGCGCCGGCTTGCCGTCAATATCGACGCCGCCGAGCCGCAACCCGGTAATGCTGTTTTCGGCAGCCTGTGCCTGCAGGCTTGCAAGCCAGAGCAGGGCAAATGCCACCTGCCCCGCAAGACAGAGACAATGGCGGAACCAATGCGGCATCACAATCGGGAATCCCCCTCGTGGATGGATCGGCGGCGCGAAGATTGGCGGGGCCGCGGCACACAGGATATCGTTATTGGCATTTTGCGATTTGAGTGTATATAGTCAACTCCGGCTGTGACACGGTCGCTTTGAACACTGCTGACGCGCGCCCGCCACCGATGCGGCCCCGCGGAAACAGACAGTGCGTCAGGGCACAGCGGGTAGGCCCGCACCGTGACACCGCTGTATGAGAAGTATCCCTCGGGCGCCCCCGCCTCGAGCAGCTATGCCAGACCTGAAAAGTTGTCCCGCGGCTGCCGGCTTGTGCCAGAGGCACCAGAAAACTGTTTTGAAACCTGCCGCGGACCGCATGATGACCAGCCCTAATACACAAAACCTGTTGCCGGCGAAAAGCCTGGCTGATGGTGCTGTGTCGCACTGGATCATTGAACCCGCGCGCCAACACCAGCCGCAGCCCGGCCTGCCCTTTCGATCAGAAACCGGCATCCGACGCCTGGCTGGAAAGAGACCCATTCATGACCAAAAGACTGTTGATCGACGCCCGCCAGAGCGAAGAAACGCGGGTTGTGCTGCTGAGCGGAACACGCATTGAGGATTTTGACTACGAAACGGAAAACAGGAAGCAACTCAAAGGTAATGTCTATCTCGCACGCGTAACCCGCGTCGAGCCGTCGCTTCAGGCGGCCTTTGTAGAATATGGCGGCAACCGCCAAGGCTTCCTGGCCTTCAGTGAAATCCACCCTGATTATTATCGCATCCCGATCGAGGACCGCGAGGCCCTGATGGCCGCCGAGCGCGCCAGCAACGATGCTGAGGATGGCGATGAGGCCAACGACGACGCCCCGGAAACCATTGGTGGCGAGGACGCCGATGAGGAGGACATACGGCCGAAGCGCCAGGTCCGCAAATACAAAATCCAGGAAGTGATTTCGCGCAAGCAGATCATGCTGGTGCAGGTCGTCAAGGAAGAACGCGGCAACAAGGGCGCTGCGCTGACAACCTATCTGTCGCTTGCCGGACGTTACTGCGTGCTCATGCCAAACTCGACCCGTCGCGGCGGTGTCAGCCGCAAGATTACCAACGCCGCCGACCGTAAGCGTCTGAAGACAATTGTCGGCGGGCTTGACGTTCAGGACGGCACCGCTGTGATTGTTCGCACCGCCGGTGCCAAGCGTACCAAACCAGAAATCTCGCGCGACTATGCCTATCTGTCGAAGCTGTGGGATGAAATCCGCACAAAAACGCTGGAATCAGAGGCACCCAGCCTGATCCATGAGGAAGGCGACCTGGTCAAGAGGTCGATCCGCGATCTGTATACAAGCGAGGTTGACGAGGTTCTTGTCGAGGGCGACGGGGCCTACAAGGAAGCCCGCTCGCAGATGAAGATGCTGATCCCCAGCCATGTGAAACGCGTGCAAAAATATGACGACCCGCTGCCGATCTTCCAGCGCTATCAGGTCGAGCAGCAGATGGACACCATCCATAGCCCGCAGGTGACGCTGAAATCGGGCGGCTATCTGGTGATCAACCAGACCGAGGCGCTTGTCGCCATCGATGTCAATTCCGGGCGGTCCACCCGCGAGCGGAACATCGAGGAGACCGCGCTGAAGACCAATCTGGAGGCCGCCGACGAACTGGCGCGCCAGCTTCGTCTTCGCGACCTGTCCGGCCTCATCGTTGTCGATTTCATCGATATGGAGGAAAACCGGAACCAGCAGGCCGTCGAACGCCGCATGAAGGATGCCATGCGCAATGACCGCGCGCGCATCCAGATCGGCTCGATCAGCCATTTCGGCCTTCTCGAGATGTCGCGCCAGCGGCTCCGCATCAGCTTCAACGAGTCGATCACCTCCGTCTGCCCGCATTGCCAGGGCACCGGCCGCATCCGGTCGGTCGAAACCGCGGCGCTGCAGATGCTGCGCGTGATCGAGGAAGAGGCGATGAAGGGGGCGATGGACGAGCTTCACATCAGCATGAACCGCGATGTCGCGCTCTACATTCTGAACCACAAGCGCGATGCCATCAGCTCTCTTGAGGAGCGGTTCGGACTCCACATAGTGATCCTTGCAGGCGACACCCTGATTGCCACCGAGCATGAGGTCGAGCGCGTCGGCTGGCAAGGCAAGAAGGCCCGCAAGCAGGAGAAGCCTGCTGAGAAGGAACCGGTCGCCGAAACCGAGGATGACGACGAGGAAGCCACCGCCGAGGCATCCAACGAAGGAACCACCGAGACCGAGGACGAACAGCCGAAGCGCCGCAAGCGCGGCCGTCGCGGTGGCCGGCGTCGGCGTCGGCGTGGCGGTGATTCCGCGGATGCCACGACGGAGGCGGTAACATACGGCGAGGTCGCTGACGAGCCGGCCAATGATGACGAGCCGTCCACAGCATCGGCCGAGGCCGACAGCGCCGCGAATACGGACGGCGATGCAGACGGGGACCCACAGGCCGAAGCCAAGCCGAAATCACGCCGCCGGTCGCAGGGCCGCGGCAAGGCAGCCGCCGACGACAAGGTGGCGGTCGAGGCCGGTACCCCTCCCGATACCCCGGCCGAAACGGAAACAGCGGCCGAAGCTTCGGCAGAAGCCCCGGCTGAGGCCGAAGCGGAAGAAAAGCCGAAACGCCGCACCCGCAAGAAGGCGGCCCCGGCAGAGACTGTGGCAGAATCTGGAGCAGAGCCGGTGGCGGAGGCTGGCGGAGAGGCAAAGGCCAAGCCGGCCGCCAAGAAGACCCGCAAGAAGGCCGCCAAGTCATCCGGCACGGCCAAGAAGAAGACCGCCAAGAAGGCCGCCAAAGCCAAGGCAGCGCCAGCAAAAGAAAAAGCTGCCGCTGACAGTGCTGGCGAAGACAGCGACGACGAGAAGCGATCGCCGATCAGTTCTGCACCGCAGGATGTCATCGAGGTTGGCAGCGCCGAGCCAGCAAAACGCCGGCCCGGATGGTGGAACCGCGGCTAATCTGTTTCTAACCTGATTTCAGATAGTTAGGAAGCCAGTCGCCAATTCGGCGGCTGGCTTCTTTCATGTCCGCTGTGCTGCCGGCAAAGGACAGTCGCATGAATTTATGTCCCTGCTGCTGGTCGAAATCGACCCCAGGTGTGCAGGCAACGCCAGCTTCGCGGAGCATGGCCTCCGCAAGGGCGATGGAATCCGGGTTCGGTCCTAGCCCGCTGATATCCGTGTAGAGATAGAAGGCCCCCTTGCAGGGCGCGGGATTGCCAAGGAAAACCTCCGGCAGGCCACGAAGCAGGATGTCGCGGTTCTCGCGGTAGCGGTCCACATGCCCGTCAAGACACGCGTAATCGTCAAAGGCTGCCAGCGCTCCAGCCTGCATCGGCTTTGGTGACCCAATATACAAGTTCTGCGCCAGCCTCTCGACCGGTTCCATCAGCTCGTCCGGAAAGATCGCCCAGCCGACACGCCAGCCTGTCATGCAGAAATATTTCGAGAAGGAATTCACCACGATCACGCTGTCGCTGTAGCGCAGCGCTGTCGAAGGCCTGCCCTCGAATGTCAGCCCGTGGTAGATTTCATCCATGATCAGCCGCACACCCTTCCGGTGGCACCACTCGCAGACATGTTTGACGTCATCATCCGACATCACGACCCCAGTGGGATTGGCCGGGCTAGCCAGCAGCATGCCGTCGGGAAGCGGCTCGCCTGCGGTTTCCAGCGCTTCAATGCTCGGCACCCAGCCATCAGCGGCGCGCGCCGGCATCTCGACCGGGACTAGCCCCATGGCCAGCATCAGGTTGCGATAGGCCGGATAGCCCGGGGTTGTGATTGCAATACGGTCACCCCTGTCGAAAGCGGCCAGGAAAGCCAGCGCAAAGCCAAGCGATGACCCCGGGGTGACGGCAATGTTAGACGGATCGACCACCGTGGCATAGAAATCACCGTAATGATCGGCGATGCGCTTGCGAAGCGGCCATTCTCCAAACGCCAGCGAATAGCCATGCGTCGCCACGTCGGACAGGGCCGAGGTCAGCGCCAGATTCACCGCGTCAGGCGGCGGCGTCGAGGGCTGTCCCACCTCGAGATGAATGACATCGCCACCGGCCGCCTCTATCTCGCGGGTCGCGTTCATCACCGCCATGGCCAGAAAGGAAGGAACCCTGTTTGTCGTCGTCGCCTTCAAAGCCATGATGGAAATACCGCTCTTTTCTGTTAATCGGGTCTAAACCTGAGCGGTGGTAGATAACAGATAAGTCGGGCCGGTGCCACATCCATGCCATTATTATGTCGCAGAAAGTCTGAAATTGGCTGAGAACTGAGATGTGTCCGACATCCATGAAGATTTTCCGACCCCATGCCCGGTTGGTGCTGGCGACGATTGCCGGCCTCTGGTTCGCAGTGACCAGCGCATCGGCCTCAATGATCCGCGACAGCGAGATCGAGGCCGGTCTGGAAGGGCTTATGGCCCCGCTCGTCGAGGCTGCGGGCTTTCCCGAGGGCGGCGTCAGGATCCGCATCATCATCAACCCGTCCTACAATGCGTTTGTCGCAGGCAAGCGGGTGATCTATGTCCATTCGGGCCTGTTGACCGAGGCGTCTGACGCGCGCGAGTTCCTCGGCGTGATGGCGCATGAGCTTGGCCATGTTCGCGAAGGCCATGTGCAGCGCCTTGATGACGAGCTGCAGCAGGCGAGCAACAATGCGGCGCTTGCCACCCTTGCCGCGATCGCCGTGGCAGCTGGCGGCAGCGGCGATGCCGCAGCAGGTATTCTGATCGGCGGCAATGATACCGCAACACGCGGTTTCCTGGCATCCAGGCGGCGTGACGAGGCCGTGGCTGACGAGATCGCCCTTGATCTTCTAGAAGCAACCGGCACATCGGCCATCGGGCTTCGTGACCTGATGGCGCGGCTGGCGCGCCAGCGCAGCCTGCCGGAAAGCCGTCAGTCGGTCTATTACTCGACCCATCCGGGGGCGCTAGAACGTCTTCAGGCGCTTCAGGATCATGTAAGCAAGTCAAGCCACACCGACACCCCGCTTGCCGACGAGTTCGACGCCATCTATGCCCGGGTAATTGCCAAGATCACCGCCTGGACCGAGGCCCCACAGCGCGTTCTTCTGCGGGCCGGCGACATGGCGCCGAACGCGGTGATGGAAACCTACATGACAGCCATCGCCTCGTTCCGCCGGGGTGACCTAGGCGAGGCGCTGGCGCGGATGGACGCGCTGACCGCCGCCCATCCGCAGGATGCCTTCTTCAACGAATTCCGTGGCGACATCCTGTTGGCCATGGCACGGCCGCTCGAGGCCGCAGCCGCCTATGAGACTGCGCTGACCCACCGCCCGCAAAGCGCCCTGATCCAGCTCAATCTCGGCAGGTCGCTCATCGCTGCCGGCGGCGCGGATAATCTGGAGCGGGCGATTGAGTCGCTGGCATCGGCGCGCACCGCCGAGCCGGAATGGGGCTTTCTCCACCGGCAGTACGGCATCGCGCTTGGCAAGTCCGGGCGCGTCATCGAAGCCGACCTCGCCCTTGCCGACGAGGCCATCATCCATGGCGACAAGCAGCGTGCCACGCAGCTGGCCAAGCGCGTTCTAAACCGGGAGGGTGTGGCCGAGGTGTTTCGCAGCCGCGCCAGCGACATCCTGTTCCGTTACGAAAAGAACAGGAAATGACGTGTTTCAATTACCAATATCTGAATGACCAATATCCGGCGCTTGCCGCTAGGCAAAGGGGGCGGTGGTTGGTATACCTTGCCGAGTAGCATCTTAACGGAGATCAAACATGGTCCGCAACATCGGACATATTGCCACCCGCTTTTTGGCCGCTCTGGTCATGCTAATGTCGACGCAGATGCCCGCAAACGCCGAAACCACAGAGACCGACCGCGCTGCGCTGAACGAGATCATCAGGGATTACATCCTCGCCAATCCGGAGGTGGTGCGCGAGGCACTGATCGAACTCAACCAGCGCGAGGAACGCCAGCGGGTCGAGATGGCCTTGTCGATCCTTCGCGAGGATGCCGGCGACCCAATCCTCGGCAACCCCGACGGCAACTTCGTGATCTATGAATTCACCGACTATAATTGCGGTTATTGCAAGCAGGTATTCAAGCAACTTCAGGAACTTCTGGCCACCGATAGCGAGATCAAGCTAGTGATCAAGGAATTTCCGATTCTCAGCCAGACCTCGGTGCTTGCCGCACAGGCCGGCATCGCTGCACAGGCGCAGGACGTCTTTCCCGCATTCCATGTGGCCATGATGACGGCGCGAGGCACCATCTCGATGGAGTCCATTCTTGACGCGGCGGAGAAAGCTGGGGCCGACACAGCCAAGCTTCAGGCCGACATGAACAGCCCGGGCGTCGCCACCATCCTCGACCGCACCCGAACTGCGGCACAGGCGCTGGAAATTTCCGGCACACCGGGCCTTGTTATCGGCTCCCAGGTCATCCCAGGTGCCATCAGTATCGAACAACTGCGCGAGATTGTCGCCGCTGAACGCGCCGCCAATAGCTAGTCTATCCGTCGCCGCACCCCGCCATCATCCGTTTGGCGAGCAGCGGCAAAGAATGTTAAGGTCGACCGATGCCCGACTTAGTAAAAATTCTCGTCATCAACGGGCCAAACCTGAATATGCTTGGCACCCGTGAGCCAAAAATCTATGGCGCCGATACACTTGCCGATATGGAAACACGGTGCCGTGCCATTTGCGATGCGGAGGGGGCGTCGCTGGGATGGATGCAGACCAATGGAGAGGCTGAAATGGTCACCACCATCCAGCAAGCCTCCGGAAAATTCGACTGGATCGTGATCAACGCTGCTGGGCTGACCCACAGCTCAGTCCCGCTTCGCGACGCCCTAGCCCTGTTTCCTGGGCGCAAAATCGAGGTTCACCTTTCAAATATCCACAAACGCGAACCTTTCCGCCACCATTCAATGTCTTCGGCAGTCGTCGATGGTGTCGTGCTGGGATTCGGTGGCATGTCCTATGTCATGGCAATCAAGGGTGTAATCGATATGGCGAGGGAGTCCAGATAAATGGCAAAAGCCCCGAAAAAGACAGCTCCGGATGATACCGCGCTGGTCAAGGCACTGGCGGATATTCTTGATGATGCC
Source organism: uncultured Alphaproteobacteria bacterium (assembly GCA_913048595.1). GTDB lineage: Bacteria > Pseudomonadota > Alphaproteobacteria > Puniceispirillales > Puniceispirillaceae > UBA8309. The sequence goes on from CAJWVJ010000058.1 coordinate 8,561, forward strand.
GGCCTTGCCGAACTGGAATATGAAACAGCCGACCTGTCGGTCAGGCTGTCGCGGGTCAGCAGCGCGGCACCTGTCGCCCCCTTGGCGGCCATGGCGGCCCCGGCCGCCGCACCTGCACCCGCCGCCGCGTCGCCTGCCCCGGCCGCAGACAGCCTCGATGCCGCTTCGCATCCCGGGGCTTTGACCTCGCCGATGGTCGGCACGGTTTATGTTGCGCCAGAACCTGACGCGCCGAGCTTCATTTCCGTCGGTGACGCGGTGAAGAAGGGCCAGACCATCCTAATCGTCGAGGCGATGAAGGTGATGAACCCGATCACCGCACCGGCGGACGGCACCGTCACGCAAATCCTTGTAAAGAACGCCCAGCCTGTCGAGTTTGGCGAAGTGCTGGTCGTGATCGAGTGATGTTCGGGAAAATCCTCATAGCCAACCGCGGCGATGTCGCGCTTCGCGTGTTGCGGGCCTGCCGCGAGATGAATATTCCCAATGTCGTGGTTCATTCCACCGCGGATGCTGATTCCATGCCGGTGCGGCTGGCCGATGAATCCGTCTGTATCGGCCCGCCGGCCAGCGCCGATTCCTATCTGAATGTCGCCTCGATCATCACCGCCGCCGGCATCAGCGGCGCTGACGCCGTGCATCCGGGCGTCGGATTTCTTGCCGAGAACGCGGATTTTGCCGAGATTGTCGCAGCACATGGCCTGACCTTTATCGGGCCAGAGCCGCGCCATATCCGGTCGATGGGTGACAAGGTGGAAGCCAAGATCACCGCCGCCGAGGCCGGGTTGCCGCTGGTGCCGGGATCACCCGGCGCGGTGCACACGCTGGACGAGGCGAGGCGCGTCGGGGCCGATGTCGGCTACCCGCTTCTGGTCAAGGCCGCATCGGGCGGCGGCGGACGTGGCATGAAGGTTGCCGAGACCGCCGACCACCTTGCCGAAGCCTTCAGTTCCGCGCGGTCCGAGGCGAAGGCCGCCTTTGGCGACGACACGGTCTATCTGGAACGATATCTCGGCCAGCCGCGCCATATCGAGGTTCAGGTGATCGCCGACTGCCACGGCAATGTGGTGCATCTTGGCGAGCGTGAATGTTCGATCCAGCGTCGCCACCAGAAGCTGTTTGAGGAAGCCCCCTCGACCGTCCTGACGTCCGAGGAGCGCGCCTCGATCGGCAGCATTGCGGCCGAAGCCACGCGCCGCATGGGCTATCTCGGCGTCGGCACGATGGAATTCCTCTATGAGAATGGCGAGTTCTTCTTCATCGAGATGAACACACGCCTTCAGGTCGAGCACCCGATCACCGAGGCCATCACCGGCGTCGATCTTGTGCGTGAACAGATTCGCATCGCGGCCGGGATGGAACTGTCATTCCGGCAGGAGGATGTGACCTTCACCGGCCATGCGATCGAATGTCGGATCAATGCCGAGCATCCCGAGACCTTCATGCCGACGCCCGGCAGGATTTCGGCCTTTCACGCCGCCGGCGGCCCCGGAATCAGGGTCGATTCATGCCTTTATTCCGGCTATTCCGTGCCGCCTCATTATGACAGCCTGATCGCCAAGCTGATTGTCTATGGCGATGATCGGGCGCATTGCCTAGCGCGGCTGAAACGGGCACTGGCGGAATTCATTGTCGAGCCCATCCCGACGACGCTGGAGCTTCACGAGCGGCTTGTCGACGCGCCGGCAGTGATTGACGGAAGCTACAATATTCGCTGGCTTGAAGAAAATTTCCTGAGCGACGATAAGGCCTGACAATGGCGGGCGGCGCGCCGGCGCATGCCCATCATCCAAGGCAGCAATCTGGATGGCGAGGACCTGAATGGCGGAACGGTTCGCATTCTCTCCTGAAACGCTGATCAAGGCCTATTCGCTGGGCGTTTTTCCGATGGCGGACGGCGCCGACAGCCGCGAGATCAAATTCTACGACCCTGACGTCAGGGCGCTGATCCCGCTTGCCTGGCAGGAGGGGGCGCGTCACGAATTCCACCTGCCGCGCCGCCTTGCCCGCACGGTCAGGAAGCAGCCCTTCACCGTCACCATCAACCGCGACTTCGCCGCCGTCATCGATGAATGTGCGGCGCTTCGTGATGGCCGGAAGGAAACATGGATCAACCGTGACATCAGACAGCTCTATGTAGCGCTTCACCGGCTTGGCTTCGCCCATTCGCTCGAGGTCTGGAAGGAAGGCCGGCTTGTCGGCGGGCTCTACGGGGTGGCGCTGCGGGCGGCCTTCTTCGGCGAATCCATGTTCTCGCGCCAGACCGACGCCTCGAAGGTGGCGCTGGTGCATCTGGTGGCCCGGCTTCGTTTCGGCGGATTTCGCCTTCTCGACGCGCAGTTCACCAATGACCACCTGATGCAGTTCGGTATTCACGAAATCGGGCGTGAGCGATTCCAGGCCCGGCTTGCCGATGCGCTGGCCCATCCGGCCGACCTTCATCTGGAAGAGGACTGCCAGCCGATCGTCGAGGCCATGCTGGCCGGCGAGCGACCGAATTCCTAGTCCGGCTTGCAACTCAAAAGGGTGATGTCATAGACCGGATGTTCCATCGCCGAGACGGCCGGGCTTGAGCTGAACATCCAGCCACTGAAGACCGTATCCGGCTGCCTCGCGCCACTATAGCCATTATCCACCACTTCCAGAAAGGCCGCGTCCTCAGGCGGTTCCTCCGGCGGGTGGTAGGCGCAACGCCGCACCGACACGCTCAGCGTGCCGAAGGCGACCGGCGTATCAAGCGGCACCTCGAGCGTGGAGATCCGCGCGGTGATCTTGTCGAGCGCCTGAAGACGGGCGCGCTCGCCTTCGATCCAGGCGGCCTGCGAAGGGGCCGCCAGCAGGGCCAGCGGCAGAAGAAGCGCCGCGATGGCCAGCGGGTCAGGACGGGCCATTGTCAGCAGAGAAGACAGCCTTGCCGAGAAGGTCGGTCAGGCTGACCGGGTCAAGTGTGTTATAGATAACTTCGCCGGGCTGCATCATCTCTTCATCAGCGCCGGGAATCAGCTCCAGATAAATGCCGCCGAGAAGCGAGGCGGCGGTGATGCGGGCGCTGCTGTCGGCGGGAATCCGTATCTGCTCGTCAAGCGAGATGACAATCCGCGCGGCATAGGTGACCGGGTCGAGTTCCTGGCGGGCGATTCGCCCGACCTTGATTCCCGAAATGCGGACATCATCCCCGACAGACAGACCGCCGGTGGCCCCGAACTCGGCCGCGAGCTCATAGCCGTCGGTGCCGCGGATGTTGGCGGCCTCATAGGCAAGCGAGACAAAACCCGCCGCCATCAGCAACACGATCGCCCCCATCACGGTTTCCAGCATGTTGCGTTGCATCTTTGTCTCCTGTCAGTGCCGCGGCCGGCGGCCGACCGCGGTCAGCTGGGTGTCCAGGGCTCGTAATCGCCGGTTGCCGGGGGGCGCTTGCCCCCTTTGAGAAGATGGCCCGCCGGGCGGTGCGCATGCCTCGTGCCGGTGGTGTTCGGCATATGGTCCTGCTGCCAGCTGTGGCGGGCATAACCCTCGGCGGGCGGCGGGCTGGA
>CAJWVJ010000059.1 GCA_913048595.1 uncultured Alphaproteobacteria bacterium
GGTCATTCAAGGAGACGGGCATGAGCACAATCAAAACAGCTCGCAAACCCGCAGCCGCCGCTGTAACAGCGTCGCTTCTTGCCGGCATGGGCAGCCTTGCGCATGCGGCTGGAGACGCCGAGCCCGGCCTGCCGCAGCTGAAGGTCGAAACCTGGCCGTCACAGCTGTTCTGGCTGGCGGTTATTTTCGCGGTTGGCTACATCTTCATGTCGCGTGTCGTGACCCCGCGGATCGGTTCGGTCCTCGAGGAACGCCGGGCGCGCCTTGATGATGACCTGACCCGTGCCCGCGAGGCCAGCGCCGAAGCCGCCACGACCCGCGCCGAATACGAGGCAAGCCTCGAGGAAGCCCGGTCGCAGGCAGCCGAATTCGCCCGCAACGCCAGCGCCAAGGCGCAGGCCAACGCGGACGCCGCCGAGGCACGTGCCGCCAAGCGTATGGCCGCAAAGGTCGGCAAGGCCGAAGACAAGCTGGCCGAGGACCGCGCCGAAGCCGAGAGCAATCTCGCCGCTGTCGCAGCCGAGGCCGCCATGGCCGCCGCGGCCCAGATCGCAGGCGTCAAGGCAACCCGGCCGCAGGCCGAAAAGGCCGTGAAGGCCAGCGCGGCGAAACTCGCCGGGCAGGAGGCAGGCTGATGGAAGGCATTGTCTGGGAATCAGTCTGGGTCGCCGTCGGCTTTGTCGTCTTCGTCATCCTTGTCTGGAAGCGGCTGAGCGCGGTCATCAACACCATGCTTGATGACAGGTCGGCCAAGATCAAGTCAGATCTTGACGAGGCCCGCACGCTTCGCGAGGAGGCCCTTGACGAGCTTCACCAGTTCCAGCGGCTTCACCGTGAAGCTGCCGAGGAGGCGAAAGCCATCCTGAAGAACGCCGAAGCCACCGCCGAGCGCATCCGCGAAAATGCCGAGGCGGCCGCCAAGGAGACGATCAAGCGGCGCGAACAGCAGGCCACAGCCAAGATCAAGGCAGCCGAAGCCGCCATGATCGGCGAGCTTCGCGACAAGGCGGCAAGCCTCGCCGTGGCTTCCGCTGCGCAGATCATCACCTCGAAGCTCGACGACAAGGCCAGCCTGGCGCTTGTTGACGACGCCGCGGGCGAGATCGAGAAACTGAATTAAGGGCGGGCGCCGCCATCCGGCATACGGACAGGCGCCCCCTCTTTCCTCTCAAACTGTTTTCTGAGATCGTCGCGTGAGGCTAGAGCGCCGGGATCAGGCTGATCACCAGCCTGTTGCCGTCGGCAACGTCAATCTTGTATTCGGCCGCCGGATAGTGGATCCGCTGGCCCTTGGCGAAGCCGGTCTTGTATTTAATGGTATCGCTCGACACCACCTTGTCATCGGAATCGACGATGAAGGCAGCCATTTCGACCTGCGCAACTCCAGCTTCCAGCTGTTCGGACGCAGCCCGCTTCAGCTTCAGCCCGACAGACACAACCATCTCTGTCGTGCCATCCTTGCCCCGTTCGCACAGACCGCGGACCCCGTTCAGCCTGACATCGAAGACCTCGCCCGTCTCGTCCATCTTCATGAAGGCGTTTGTGCCCTCCTGCGGCGCGGAAATATCCGGGCAGGCGATGTAGTTCGGCTTGCCGGCGCATGCCGACAGCAGGGCCCCAGCAACAAAAAGCGAGGGAAGCGCAGCAAATGTCTTCTGCATGTTCATCTGCGGGGTCTGGCGTTTCATGCGGCGCATCCTATCTGCTTTTTGGAACAACAGCAATTGACCTGTGCCCCGTAATCGCGCAAGAACAACCACATGGATCAGGCCGTGACCAGAGACCGGAAATTCCTTCATCTTGCGGCGCCTCGCGGCTTCTGCGCCGGGGTGGATCGCGCTGTCCGCATTGTCGAGGTCGCGCTGGAAAAATTCGGCGCCCCTGTCTATGTCCGCCACGAGATCGTGCATAACCGCACCGTCGTCGACGGTCTGGCGGCCAAGGGCGCCGTCTTCGTCAAGGAGCTGGACGAGGTGCCGGAAGGCGCGCCCGTGGTGTTTTCCGCGCATGGCGTGGCCCGCGCCGTGGTGGAAGAGGCCGACCGGCGCAACATGATCGCCGTCGATGCCACCTGCCCCCTTGTCACCAAGGTCCATGTCGAGGCCCGCCGCCACGCCTCGCAGCGTAAGCATATCCTGCTGATCGGCCATGCCGGCCATCCCGAGGTCGAGGGGACAATGGGCCAGGTCGAGCCGGGTGACATGACCCTGATCGAAACCGTCGAGGATGCCCGCGGCGTCACCCCGCCCGAGGATGCCGAGCTTGCCTTTGCCACCCAGACCACGCTGTCCGTCGATGACACCGCCGAGATCATATCGGTGCTGCAGTTCCGCTTTCCCGAGATCAGCGGGCCGCGCGGCGAGGATATCTGCTATGCCACGACCAACCGCCAGAACGCGGTGAAGCACATCGCCCCGCAATGCGACATCGTACTGGTCGTCGGGGCGGAGAATTCGTCAAATTCCAAGCGGCTTGTCGAGGTTGCGACGCGCGCCGGCGCCGCAAGCGGGCGGCTGGTCCCCGACAGCAGCGCCATTGACTGGGACGAGATCGACGCGGCCAGGCATATCGGCCTGTCGGCAGGAGCCTCGGCGCCGGAAAGCCTGGTCCATGAGATCATCGAGGAGATGCGCGCCCGCTACGACCTGCAGCTTGACGAGGACGCGCTTGTCGAGGAAAGCATCAGCTTCAAGCTGCCGCCGATCCTGGCGAACCGGGACTGACCGGCGGATGGCTGTCTACACGAATGTCGATGATGCCGCCCTTGCCGAAGTCCTGACGACCTATGATGTCGGCACAGTGCTGAGCTTTGCCGGCATCGCCGAGGGGGTGGAGAATTCCAACTATCTTCTTCGCACCGACCGCGCCAACTACATCCTGACCCTGTATGAAAAGCGGGTGGACAGCGCCGACCTTCCCTTCTTTATCGAGGTGATGCAGGTGCTGGCCGGATCAGGCCTGAACTGCCCGCTTCCGGTGCCGGCACGCGACGGCGGCATCCTGCATGAACTTCAGGGACGCCCCTGCGCCATCTTCACTTTCCTCGACGGCACATGGAGCCGCTTTCCGAACCGCGAGAAATGCGCCGCGCTTGGGCGCACGCTTGCCACCATGCATCTGAACTGCGCGCCGGTGACACGCCGCCGGCCGAACGCGCTCGGCCCGGCCGCCTGGCGGCCGCTTCTTGAGTCCATCGGAGCGCAGGCGGATGTCGTTGGCGAGGGTATGCAGACGGCGATCCGGCAGCGGCTCGACACCATTCTGTCGAACTGGCCGTCGGACCTGCCATCCGGGGTCATTCATGCCGATCTGTTCCCCAACAATGTGCTGTTCATCGGCGACGAGCTGACTGGCGTTATCGATTTCTATTTCGCCTGCGACGACATCTTCGCCTATGACCTTGGCATCTGCCTGAACAGCTGGTGCTTCGAGCCCGACGGCAGCTTCAACCTGACCAAGTCACGCGCCATGCTTCGCGGCTATCAGGATGTGCGGCCGCTGAGCGACGCCGAGATCGAGGCCATCCCAATTCTTGCCGCCGGTTCAGCCATGCGCTTCTTCCTGACGCGCCTCTATGACTGGATACATACGCCGGCAGACGCCCTTGTCAGCCCGAAGGACCCGATGGAATATTGGGGAATCCTGCGCTTCCACCAGTCGGTATCCGGCACCGCCGCCTATGGCATAGGGCTGTAGCGTGATGACGGACAGGGTGACACTTCACACCGATGGATCATGCCTTCGCAATCCGGGTCCGGGTGGCTGGGCGGCGGTCCTGCAATGGCGTGACGAGCTACGCGAGCTGAGCGGGGCGATGCCGGACACCACCAACAACCGCATGGAGCTTCAGGCGGCGATCGAAGGGCTGAAAGCGCTGAAACGCCCGATGGAGATCGACCTTCACACCGACAGCAAATATGTGATGCAGGGCGTGACCGACTGGATGCCGCGCTGGAAGGCCAATGGCTGGCGCACGGCCGCGAAGAAGCCGGTTATGAACCAGGATCTGTGGCAGGCGCTCGATTCTGCCCTGCAGCGCCATCATGTCAGCTGGCACTGGGTCAAGGGCCATGCCGGCAACGAGATGAACGAGAGATGCGACGAGCTGGCGCGCGCCGCGGCCAGCTCCATCGACCAATAGCCCCTGTCTAGAGCTGCGTCATGACGTGGGTCGGGCTGGACACCTCATAGGCTCCCACCTCTTCCATCATCATGCTTGTCAGTACACCGTCATCGATGATCATCGCGCAGCGGGTGGCCCGTTCGCCGAGGATCGCGCCCATATTCACGGCAATACCGAGCGCACGGGCAAATTCCGCATGCGGGTCCGCCAACATGTCGATCTTGCCCTCGGTGCCATGGACATCACCCCAGGCTTTCATGACATGCGCGTCATTCACCGACAGGCAGGCGATGCGGTCGACGCCGGCACCACGCAAATCATCCGCCCTGGCGACGAATTCCGGCAGGTGCTTGGCCGAACAGGTTGAGGTGAAAGCCCCCGGGAGGGCGAACAGGACAGTGCGTCCACTGGCGAAATAGTCGGCCGTCTCATGGGCGTTTATGCCATCTTCGGTCTTGATCTGGAAGGTCGCCTGCGGGATGGCTTGACCGGCTTCGATGGTCATGTCTGATGTCCTGGAACTTGTTGCGGTGGAGGCGTCTTCCGGCGCCCCGACTTATTTGGCTGTCACCGCCGCATTTTCAAGGGCGGACAGCAGCGAAGAGGTCGTCAGAATTTCACCGAAGATGACATCCGCCCGGCCGTCAGGCGTCAGCAGAATGTTGAAGGGGATGCCATAGCGCCCGTGGCGTGCCAGAAAGGCGGCGATCTCGTCGTCGGGGCGTGTCCAGTCGGCGCGCAGAAGCACCAGCCTGCCAACATCCAGCGCATCACGAAGGGCGCTGCTGACCGGCTCGCGATCAAGCACCAGCGCCTTGTTTGCCTTGCAGGTGACGCACCAGTCAGCGGTCACATCCACAAGAACAGGCGTGCCGGCGGCAAGGCTGTCATCCATAGCCTGCCGGCTCCAGCCGGCCCAGATCGCGGCTTCCTCAGGGCCTGCAGCCTGCGGGTCGCGCACAAGGGTGGCCAGCACACTGCCTAGCCAGATCATTGTTCCGACAAGAAGCAGCGCCAGCACCTGCTTTAGGCGGGCCATCCATGGCCCGGGGCGCGGCAGCATCGCGACAAGCGACGGCTTTGCGGCCACCACAAGCCAGGGCGCGGCAAGCCCGACCCCAAGCGCCAGGAAAATGCCGAACAGATCACCCATGCCGCCCGACAGCGCCACTGCCACCGCGGTCCCGACGAAGGGCGCCGAACAGGGCGTCGCCAGAATGGTCGCCAGCATGCCGGCGAAGAAATCCCCGCGATATGAGGTGTCATTCGGACCGCCCGCCTTGCCGGCAAGCGACTGCGCGGCGCGTGGTACCGGAATGGTCACGCCATCAATGAGGCTGAGCGCGAACAGCCCCAGCATGGCGATCATCACCGCCAGAAACACCGGGTTCTGGAACTGGATGCCCCATCCCACCGTGCCGCCGGCAAGCCGCAGCGTGGCAAGCCCAACTGCGAGGATCAGGAAGCTTGTAACGATGCCCGCCGCCCCGGCCAGAAAACGAAGCCGCAGCACCCGCCGCGGCGCGCCAACCGCCGTCAGCACTGCCGACAGCTTCAGCGCCAGAACCGGCAGAACGCAGGGCATCAGATTCAGGATCAGCCCGCCAAGAAAGGCCATGGCGATAATGTGGAGCGACAGGGACCCGGCCGCCGCGCTGCCACCAGTATTGGCATCGGCATCGGCATTGGCCCGAACCTTTATTTCGGCCATCTCCGGCGGGGCGCTGACCGTCAGGGTCAGATCGCGACCTGCCAGCGCCAGCCCGTCAGGCGGCACCGCGGCCATGAACATTACGTGCCGCGCACCGTCTTTCCGGGGCACAGGTGCCTTGAAGGTCACCTGATCAACCCCCTCGACGAAGATGTCGGCCACTGGCGGCGATCCGGCGGCAAGCTCGACATAAAGGCCGCCATCCCGCGCCTCGGCGGCGATGATGCTGATGGAGGGGCCGCTGGCGCTGAGGCCCGAAGCGCCGGCAGGGCGCGGCACCATAGCCCTATATTGCGCCATGGCCTGGGCATGCGGGCTTGGCATCGCCGCGCCATCGGGAAGAAATAGGTCCAGCCGCGCCGTCATCGGCACACAGATATCGGCGCAGGCCAGCGCTTCGAGATCGGCTGTCAGCTGCAGCGGCGCGCCGGCCGCATGGCCGGTCACATCAAACGGAAGAATGACGCTGTTCTCATAGCCGAAATTGTCAAAGCCGAAGGCATCGAACCGCTTGGCGAGCGGCCATCTGAAGTGTCCTGTCAGGCCGGGTGTCGCGCTCTGCGACAGATCAACGGCCGGGACAAGCCCGGCCTCGCCCGGGGTCCGCCAATAGATTTTCCAGCCCGGGGCAAGGGTGAATTCAACGCCAAGCGGCACCTGCTGAAGATCACCAGTCGCCGTCACCGCCGAGACAAGGCGCGCCTCGCCGATCATCGGGTCCCCCTGCCATTCCGACTGCGCGGCCTGCAGGCCGGCCGGCACCAGCGCCAGCAGCGCAGCAAGGGCGAGCAGCCGCGCGGCAAGGCGGCGAACAGCGATGGCAGAGGCGAATTTCATCTGGTTCTGGCGGCCGGTCCACGGGGCGATTGACGCTTTACCGCGTTGGTTTTTCCTGTCTAGGGTATCGTATGACGCAAGATAGGAAATCAGACAACAAGGCGCAATCATCGCGGATGCGGCAGGATGACAGCGCCGACAAGGCCGACAGTTCAATGGCCTCTCTCCAGGGCCAGCTTCTTGTGGCCAGCCCCAATATCGGTGATGAACGGTTCGAAAAGACCGTGATCCTGATGTGCCATCATGATCCGGAATCCGCCATGGGCCTTGTCATCAACAGGCCGGCGACCAGTCTCAATCTTGGCGATCTCTACGAAAAGCTGGATATCGGCGCGCCGCGCTTCTGCGCCGGTGACCCGGTGAATATCGGCGGTCCTGTCGATGGCAATCGCGGCTTTGTGCTTCATTCGCAGGATCATATGCTTCCCGAAAGCATGCCGATCACCCATGAAATCGGGCTGACGGCAAGCATCGACATTCTTCGCGATATCACCGAAGGCGTCGGCCCCACACAATCCATCGTCTCTCTTGGCTGCGCCGGATGGAGTGCCGGGCAGCTCGACCAGGAAATGGCGGAACATGTCTGGCTCAACCTGCCGGCATCGGCCGAGCTTGTCTTCGACCATGACCGCGGCACGCTGTGGCAGCACAGCTTCACCGCCCTTGGCATCGATCCCGGGTTTTTCGCCGGCGGCGCGGGACGCGCCTGACGCCGCCCGCCAACGCCTGTCAGACAGCGATCATTTTCAGGCCGCCACGCCTGTCAGGATTCCGGCAAGCTCTTCATTCGTCATGATCGCGGCCTGCGGGCCTATGGCGGTGATTGCCGGCATGCCGCCGTCGATCAAATCCGCCGCCACCTGGCGCACGGCGGCCGCGTCGATGTCCGCAATTCTCCCGAGCAGTTCGGAGTCATCCTGAGGCGCTCCGAACAGCATGATCTGGCGCGCCAGTGAATCACCGCACCCCGATACGGATTCGCGCAACATTACCACCGAGGCGCGAAGCTGGGCCTTGGCGCGGTCTAGTTCATCGGCCCCCACGCCGCCTGCCAGGTCGGCAAGCTGTTCGGCGGTGACCGCCAGCATCTCGTTGGCTGTCGCGGCAGAGGTGCCAGCATAGACGCCGAAATGGCCACTGTCGGAATACATGCTGGCGAAGGAGAAGACCGAATAGCAGAGGCCGCGCTTTTCGCGTACCTCCTGGAACAGACGTGACGACATGCCGCCACCGAACAGGGTCGAGAGCAGCATCAGCGCATAGCGCCGGTCGTCCCGCGCGCCAAAGGATGGCAACCCAATGACAAGATGTGTCTGTTCTAGGTCGCGTGTCTCGACATGGCGGCCGCCCTGCCATTGCGGCGTGGTCCGGCTGACATTCCGCGCGGTGGCAAGACCGCCAAGCCGTGCTTCGACGCGGCGGGTGAAATCATCGTGATCGACAGCCCCGGACGCGGTGACAAGCATCTGCCCGGCACCGTAATGCCGGTCCATGAATCCCCTCAGATTATCCCGCGAGAAGCCGCTGACGCTGTCGACGGACCCAAGGATGGGACGGCCAAGCGTGTGCGCACCATAGGAGGCCTTGGCGAACATGTCGAAGACAATGTCGTCAGGCGTGTCCTGCGACTGGCCGATTTCCTGGATGATGACTCCGCGCTCGCGCTCGATCTCCTCATCCGGCATGGTCGGCTCGGTCAGGATATCAGCGAGGATATCGATTCCCATATCGAGATGCTCGGGAAGAAGCCGCAGGTAATAGGCCGTTTCCTCGCGGCTGGTATGGGCGTTCATATAGCCGCCGACATTCTCGACCTCTGTCGCGATATCGCGCGCCGATCGCCGCTTGGTGCCCTTGAAGGCCATATGTTCCAGCATGTGCGCGATGCCGGTCTCATCGTCACGTTCGTCACGCGCGCCGGCATTGACCCAGATTCCGACAGACAGGCTCTGCGCCTGCGGCATGGCGCGGGTGGCGACCTTCAACCCGCCGGGAAGTTCGGTCAGGAGTCCGCGGCTCATATATCTCTCCGCTGCCCCAGGACGAGCTCGCGGACGGCATCCGCGCTGGCCGCCGCGTTCAGCATCTTTTCCGGGCGGTTCATCAGATCGGCAAGATGCGGCGGCAATGCAGGCGGCATGCCCGTCGCCTCGGTCACCGCACCCTCGAATTTCGCCGGATGGGCGCAGGCAAGCGCGATCACCGGAACACCGGTTTCCACCGTGCCGTCGGCAACGGCGCGCCGCGCCGCCGATACGCCGACCGCGCTGTGCGGGTCGAGAACCATGCCTTCTGCTGCGCTCGCCTTGATTTCGGCAAGCGTGCCGTCATCATCAAGCCGGTAGGCGGCGAATTGCGACCGCGCGGCGGTCATCGCGTCTTCGGGAAGGTCGAACTGGCCGGTCTCGGCGAAGCGCGCCATGATGTCCGCCACCTTGGCGCCGTCGCGTCCCAGAAGCTCGAACAGCAGCCTCTCGAAATTGCTGGATACCTGAATGTCCATCGACGGGCTGAGCGACGGGGTCACCGTCTCGCGCTGCATCGCACCATTCTCGAAAAAGCGGGTCAGGATGTCGTTGCGGTTCGACGCGATGATCAGCTTCGCGACCGGCAGGCCCATCTGCATCGCCACATAGCCGGCGAAGACATTGCCGAAATTGCCTGTCGGCACGGAAAAGGCGACCTTCCTGTCAGGCGCGCCAAGCTCCAGCGCCGCCTTGAAGTAATAGACAATTTGTGGCATCAGCCGCGCCCAGTTGATGGAATTCACCGCCGACAGCCCGACCTTGTCGCGGAATCCATGGTCATTGAACAGCGATTTGACGATAGCCTGGCAGTCATCGAAATCACCGCCGACGGCGACCGCATGCGCGCCGGGCGCATCGACAGATGTCATCTGGCGCTGCTGCACCGGCGAGACGCGCCCCTCGGGAAACAGGATGAAGATGTCAACCGCGCCGCGGCCCTGAAACGCTTCCAGCGCCGCCGATCCGGTATCGCCGCTTGTCGCGCCAAGGATCACCGCCTGCCTGCCTGCCGACCTCAGGGCGCGGTCAAAGGCGCGCGACAGGAACTGCATGGCGTAATCCTTGAAGGCGATGGTCGGACCGTGGAACAGCTCCAGCACATGGATGTCGCCGCTCAGCGGCTTCAGCGGGGCCACCCTGGGGTCGGTGAACCCGGCATAGGCGTCGGCCGCCATCGCCGTCATCTCCGCCTCGCCGATCTCGCCATCGGTGAAGCGCGCCATGATCCGGCCCGCCAGTTCGGCATAGGACAGGCCCGCCATCGCGCGGATTTCATCGGTGCCGAACCGCGGATAGCTTACCGGAAGGTAGAGCCCGCCATCGCGCGCCAGGCCGCTCAGCAATGCCTGTTCATAGCCAAGCGGGCCATCCTGCCCTCGGGTGCTGATGTATTCCATGATCCCTGTCCTATTCGTCCGCACTTCCGGATGCGCGCCCGAAGCGAAGTCGTCCGGCCTGGTGATGGAAGGCAAGATAAACCCCGATCAGCGCGCAGGCGATGCCATACCAGGTGATGGCATATCCAAGATGCGAGTTTCGCAGATTGGTCTCGGTGCGTGCCGCGATCGGCAGTTCAATGGTCTCTGATGTGCGGATGGTGGCAGCGTAGATATCGCTTTCTGCCTGCCCTTCAAGCCCCAGATGCCTGACGATCTGTTCCGGGACCAGGGTGAACCAGAAGCCATTCTCGGGTTCGTTCTCAGGCACGAAATAACCCTTCTTTCCCGGGAAACGCAGGATCGCGGCAAGAGTGACCTCTCCCGCGGCAAGGGTGAATTCGCGCTTTGACTGGTCGCGGTAGGATTCCGACACCCAGCCCCGGTTCACAAGAACGGTACGTCCATCCTTCAGGGTGAAGGGGGTGACGATGTGAAAGCCGGCATTGCCCTCATAGGTGCGGCCGGTCATGAAGACTTCCTTCGTGTGATCGAATCTGCCGGTCAGCGCAAGGCGGCGGAATTCCATCTCCGGCCCAACATCACCGCGCGGCAGGTCGATCGGCGCGGCGGTCGCGCGGCTTTCGAAATCGGCAATCAGCTGGTTCTTCCACTCAAGGCGCTGAAGCTGCCAGGTGCCAAGCCAAACCAGGACAAGCAGCGCCGGAAGCGCGAAGAATGTCGGCCAGAGAAGTGGTCTGAACTGCATCATCTATCCCTTGTCGGCCATACCCTGTCGGCGGCCCGCACCCGTGATCCCGGTTCGTGGCGTGACTACTTAGCACCAATGAAAAGGGAGCGCCCGAAAAAAAGCGCTCCCTCCCCCACAGTCATGTTCCGCGCCGGATGCCGCCGCGGCGGCACCGGATCAGCCACCCCACCAGTAGACGGCGGCGAACAGGAACAGCCATACGACATCAACGAAATGCCAGTACCAGGCTGCCGCCTCGAACCCGAAATGCTGCTTCGTGGTGAAATGGCCGGCAAGCCCCCGGAACCAGCATACCGCCAGGAAGCAGGTGCCGATGATCACGTGAAAGCCGTGAAAGCCGGTGGCCATGTAGAACACCGACGGATAGATGCCGTCGGTGAAACCGAACGGCGCATGGCTGTATTCAAGTGCCTGAAGGCCGGTGAACAGAACGCCGAGAATGATGGTCATGCCAAGGCCGTTCATAAAATCCTTGCGGTTGCCGATCTGCAGCGCGTGGTGCGCCCAGGTCACGGTACAACCCGACAGCAGCAGCACAAGCGTGTTGATCAGCGGCAGGTCGAACGGGTCAAAGGTCTCGATCCCCTCTGGCGGCCAGATGCCTTCCATCGGGAACAGCGCCCGGTCGAAGAACGCCCAGAAGAAGGCGACAAAGAACATCACCTCTGAGGCGATGAACAGCATCATGCCGTAGCGCATGCCGATCTGCACGATCGGGCTGTGGTGCCCCTGATATTCCGCCTCGCGGATGATATCGCGCCACCACATGAACATGGTCGCCAGCACCAGCGCCATGCCACCGCCAAGCACGGCGACGCCGTAGGCGATCTCGTGCATATACATGACACCGCCGATCACCGCTACGAAGGCCGCCGCCGATCCGACTGCCGGCCATGGGCTCGGTTCCACAAGGTGGTAAGGGTGTTTGTTCGCACCGCTCATGATTGTCTCCTCTCAATCTGGTCCCGTGTCAGCACGGAACCACCTCTCCCACGATCAAGTATTCCTGCCTTCATCGGCCGCAAGGACCGGAAAAAACGTATAGGACAAAATAATCTCGCCGACATCATTCGCGTTGCTGTCGGTGACGATTTCCGGGTCGATGAAGAA
>CAJWVJ010000060.1 GCA_913048595.1 uncultured Alphaproteobacteria bacterium
TGAACGCATAAACCTGAACGGCAAGCGACGGCACGAAGTAGGAATGCATCACATCATTGCCGGTGATCAGCAGCTTGATGCGGGTGTTTTCCGGAACCACCATCGGGTAGTCGACGGACAGCAGGCGAATCTGGCCGTCCTTGAGGTCTTCCTCATCGACCATGTAGCTGTCGAAGGCGATGCCCTCGTCGGGATATTCGTAGTTCCAGTACCACTGGTTGCCGGTCACCTTGATGACCATGTCTGTCTCCGCCGTCTTGTCGAGATAGTAGAGAAGCCGGAAGGACGGCACCGCGAGGCCGACAAGGATCAGGACCGGGATCACCGTCCACAGGATTTCGATCACCGTATTGTGCGATGTCTTCGACGGCACCGGATTGGCCGACGCGCGGAAGCGAACACCGACATAGACCAGAAGCGCCAGCACGAAAAGCGAGATCAGCGTGATCACCACCAGCAGCAGATTGTGAAGGTCATCCGCCATTTCTGCGATGCTTCCGGCCGGCGGCTGCAGGCCAAGCTGCCAGGGCAGCGGCTGCGCGGCCGAGGCGCTGCCGACGGCCATGAAGACAGCAGCCATCGCCAGGGTGACATGCGCCATCGCGCGCGTCGTCACCTCACGGAAATTGGTGACCATGAATACCATGGATATCTCCCCCAGAATGTAGCGCGAGGGCCCCGATCGGTTCACCCTGCGCGAGGCACTTTCGGGTTTCCCCGAACAGTGGTGTTATTAGACCGATTCGCCGGAATTTGAAAGCCCTGTGCGGCAGCCTGTCGCTACAAATTCAAAAAAATCCATCCATTCGTTTCCGCAGGCATTTCGGCGGGCATTTCCGCGGGTGCCAAAGCCCGGCCCTGCCAGTCTGCAAAGCGGTACTCGGCGCTTGAAATCAGCCGGCCCGCGCCCCATTCTCAGACGGTTGCAAATCAATCAGGACGGCACGTGCGGTGCCAGGGACATCAGGACATGGATCATCTCCAGACGACCGACAATATTTTCTTCCGCAGCGGCGCGCTCGACCGCGACAATGCCGAGGCGATCATCCGTAACGCGCTTGTCGACGCCGATGATGGCGAACTGTTTCTCGAGATGCGCCATTCGGAAATGCTGATGATTGATGACGGCCGCCTGAAGAGCGCCAGCTATGATCAGTCGAGCGGCTTTGGTCTTCGCGCCATCGCCGGCGAGGCACATGGCTATGCGCATGCCGGAGAGCTCAGCGAAGCCGCCCTGCAGCGGGCCGCCGACAGTGTTTCGGCTGTCACAAGGGGCTATTCAGGTATCGCCGCGCAGCCGCCTGTCTCGGCAAGCAACATGCCGCTCTATACCGACGGCAATCCGCTTGTCGGGATCGCCTTCGAGGACAAGGTCGGGCTTCTTCAGGAAATCGACGCCTTTGCGCGCGCCGCCGACCCGCGGGTGGTTCAGGTCAGCGCTTCGGTCTCCGGCTCATGGCAGGCGGTGCAGATCATCCGCGCCGACGGGCATCGCGCCGCCGACATCAGGCCGCTTGTCCGGCTGAATGTATCGGTGGTGGTCTCGCAGGACGGCCGCATGGAATCCGGCTCGTCAGGTGCTGGTGGACGGGTGATGCTGGACAGCTATATGAAACCCGAGACATGGCAGGCCCAGGTTCGCGAGGCGCTTCGCATCGCCACGGTGAATCTGGAATCCGTGCCGGCACCTGCCGGCGAGATGGAAATCGTGCTTGGCTCGGGCTGGCCCGGTGTCATGCTTCACGAGGCTGTTGGCCACGGGCTTGAGGGTGATTTCAACCGCAAGGGCACCTCTGCCTTCAGCGGGCGTGTCGGTGAACAGGTGGCTTCAAAAGGTGTCACCGTCGTCGATGACGGCACCATTCAGGACCGGCGCGGGTCGATCACCATAGACGACGAGGGCACACAGTCGCGGCGCAATGTGCTGATCGAGGATGGCGTGCTGTGCGGCTACATGCAGGACCGGCAGAATGCGCGGCTGATGGGGGTCGAGCCGACAGGCAATGGCCGCCGCCAGTCCTTCGAGCATGCGCCGATGCCCCGGATGACCAATACCTTCATGGAAAATGGCGAGCATGATCCGGCCGAGATCGTGGCGTCGATGAAAAAGGGCATCTATGCTGTCAATTTTGGCGGCGGCCAGGTGGACATCACCTCCGGCAAGTTCGTTTTCGCCGCCTCCGAAGCCTATCTGGTCGAGAACGGCAGGATCGGCGCGCCGGTCAAGGGCGCGACGCTGATCGGCAACGGCCCCGACGCAATGACCAAGATCAGCATGATCGGCAATGACATGGCGCTGGACAGTGGTGTCGGCACCTGCGGCAAGTCCGGGCAGAGCGTGCCGGCCGGCGTTGGTCAGCCGACCGTGAAGATGGGTGGCATCACTGTCGGCGGCACCGAGGCGGCCTGACACGTCTAACTGAGACAGGTCTTGCTCTGAATGGCCTACCGTCCTGTCTCTTCCTCACCCAATGGCCGCGCCAGATAGGGCACAAGCACTAGCATGCCAAGCGTGACGGCGGCACCGAACCCGAAGGGATATTGCGACCCGCCAAGATCATAGAGAGGTCCGGCCATGACCAGCCCGGCCACCTGGCCAAGCGAGCCGAATCCCTGGATCATGCCAAGTGCGCCGCCCATGGTGCTGGCCCCCGCCAGCCGGCTGACAGCACCGCTGATGGCAGGCGTCGCCACCGCGTAACCAAAGCAGATTCCGGTGGTGACAAGCAGGGTCTGGACAAGGGGCGTCTGGTTCGCCGGCAGCAGGCCAAGTACCAGCAGCACGGTCAGCGCCTGCGAGATCATCAGCACGACGCCGCCAAGACGCACGGTGCTGACCTCGCCCATACGGCCGACAAGGCGGCGGATCAAAAACGCCTGGAACAGAACCACGCATACCCCGACATAGGCGAACAGCCAGCCTGTCTCGCGCGGGCCGAACTCAAGATAGTCGCGAAGCACCAGCACAAAGGATGCCTCGACTTGGGCAAATGACAGGTTCAGCGCCAGCGACACGAGGGCGTAGGGTGCCAGCGGCGAGCGCAACAGGTTCCGCACCCGGTCAAGCATACCGCCCGCGGGCCGCGCCATTGGCAGGCGGCCGCCATCCGGGGCCCTCATTCTGAAGGTCATGAGAAGCGCCAGGAACGAAAATCCGGCCGCCAGAAGAAACGGCATGCGGTGAACCGGCCCCCCGCCAACCTCGCTGAGAAGCCCGCCAAGAGCCGGTCCGGCCACAAAGCCGATGCCGACCGCCGCGCCGACGAGCCCCATATACTGGGCGCGTTTCTCCGGTGGCGACCTGTCGGCGATCATTGCCTGGATCACACCGGTATTGCCGGCAGCGAGGCCGGCGATGATCCGCGACAGGAACATGGTCACGATGTCGCCGGAAAAGGCAAACCAGAGATGGGCAAGCGCGCCGACAGCCAGCGACATGAACAGCACAAGCCGTCTTCCGTAATGGTCCGACAGCCGCCCGAGAATGGGATTGGCGACAAACATCGCGAAGGCGTAGGAGGCCAGAAGCAGCGTCATCACGCTTGCCGGATAACCGTTCTCGATCACCGTCAGGGGCAGGACCGGGATCAACGCGCCGACCCCGACGAAATTGATCCCGACGATGAGAAGCAATATCAGCATGCGCTATTCAACCATGAACAGGCTGTTGCCGCAGCGTGCCAAAGCCAATGCCGCTGCCGGGCGCATGCCTGAAACCTCATAGGGCCAATCTCATTAGGCCGGTCTCATTGATATTGCTCAGCGCCAAAAATCTGCGTTAGATCGCCATTCCAGGCCATCCGGTGCAGGCGCAGAAGACGGTCGGCCGGGGTCTCGCCGGTGGCGACAACCTCGCGAAGTGGCGCAAGATAGCCCGTTTCGTCACTGCCGCTCTCATCAATGCGCGCACGGCGGCGAAGACCGTCCGAGGCCAGCTGAACCAGCTCTGTCGCAAGCTTGTGGACATCCCACCCGCCAAGCTGGCCGCGCAACCCGTCCCGCGCCACGGACAGCCTTGCCTCCATGACATCATTCGCTGTCAGCGCCGTGGCCAGCTTGGCCGCGGCGGCGAGCGCTTCAGGATCATAGAGAAGCCCTGTCCAGAAGGCCGGAAGCGCGCAAATATTGCTCCAGGCACCGCCATCGGCACCACGCATCTCGAGATAGCGCTTCAGGCGCACCTCGGGAAAGGCGGTGGTGATATGATCCTGGAAATCCGCCATCGTCGGCATCTGCCCTTCGAGTCCCGGCAGCATGCCATCCATGAAATCGCGGAAGGACTGGCCAGCAACGTCGATATAGTCATCGCCGCGATGCAGGAAATACATGGGCACGTCGAGGATATAATCCAGCCATTGCTCATAGCCGAAATAGGGATCGAAGACACAGGCCGGCACGCCGCTTCGCGTCGCGTCGGTGTCTGTCCAGGCGTGCGCTCTTGTCGACAGGTATCCCGACGGTTTGCCGTCCTTGAAGGGCGAATTGGCGAACAGCGCCGTCGCCACCGGCTGCAACGCCAGCGAGGTGCGGAATTTCAGCCGCATATCCGCCTCGTCGGCAAAATCCAGATTCACCTGAACCGTGCAGGTTCGCACCATCATGTCGAGGCCAAGGCTGCCAACCTTCGGCATATGGCGGCCCATGATCCGGTACCTGCCCTTTGGCATGAAGCTGATATCCTCGCGCCGCGCCGTCGGGTGATAGCCAAGCCCCATCATCGCGATGTCGAGCGGCCCTGCCGCCGCCTTCATATGGCGGAGGTGCCGGCCGGTCTCGCTGCAGGTCTCATGAAGATTGTCAAGCGGCGCGCCGGACAACTCAAGCTGTCCACCCGGCTCGAGCGTGACGGCCCCGCCATCGGCGTCGACCACGCCGATGATATTGCCCTTTTCCATGATCGGCTCGGCCCCCGGGCCAAGCTCGGTCAGAAGCCGTTCGAGAAGCGCGCCGATTCCGGCCTCGCCCACATAGCCGACAGGCGCCAGATTATGGCGGTGGAACAGGAATTTCTCATGCTCGGTGCCGATTTTCTGCTGATCTGCCGGGGTCTCGCCACCGGCGATCCAGGCGATCATTTGGCCAACATCGACCGGATCTTGCTGCGTGTCATGCATGGGGACGATTCCGTTTCGCGGGCGGCCTGCGCCGGCCTGTCTTTTCAGGACTCTTGCCAGCCGCGTATGCGCGCCGGGGCATCATGCCCAGTCCCCGCATACTGACTGAAAACAGGTCAGGGCGGCTATGGCCGCCGTGTCGGCGCGCAATATGCGCGGCCCGAGCGAAAGTTTCAAACTATTTTGGAACCTGTCGATTTGGCGGCGCTCGGCATTGGAAAATCCGCCTTCCGGGCCGATCAGGATGGCGGCGCGGTCAATGCTGCCGGCCTCGGCAAGGCGCGTTATGGCATTGGCCGCCGCATCGCCGGCACTGGCCTCGTCGCAGAAGATGATGGTCCGGTCATCGCCGCAGGCCTGAAGCGCCTCGTCAAGCAGCGCAAAGGGCATGATCTCGGCAATATCCAGCCGTTCGGTCTGTTCGGCGGCCTCGATGGCGTTGGCCAGCATGCGGTCATCATTGACCCGCGATACCTGACAGTGATCGGTGCGCACCGGCCAGATGCGGCTGCATCCCATTTCCGAGGCCTTCTGCGCGATGAAATCAAGCCGCGCCTTCTTCACCGGCGCGAAGACAAGCCACAGGTCGGGGCTTGCCTGCTGCTGCCGGGTCATCTGCTGTGGGGTCAGCGCGCATCCGCGCCTGCCCTCGCGGGCCAGAACAGCCTGCCATTCGCCGTCACGCCCGTTGAACAGACTGACGGCATCGCCATCGCCAAGCCGCATCACATTGACAAGGTAATGCTGCTGCTCCTTGGTCGGATGGATGGCGTGGCCTTCTGTCAGATCATCATCGACATACAGCCTTGCCTTGGAGACAGGTGCGTTCATCTGCCACATGTAAGCCGCACCCACCTTCTTTGCAAGCGGGCGGCCATGTCCCGGCAGGTGGCTGTACCGCCCTGCCAAACTGGGGTATGACTCGGCCCCATGGCAGCATCCCGGGATACAGACGGCACCAGCGCCGCCAGCGCACATTCCGACATCGACCAGCAGGGCTGGTGGCGTCACCTGCCGCCGGCAACGCATCCCTATCTTCTTCTGGCGCGCTTTGACCGGCCGATCGGCTGGTGGCTGCTGCTGTTGCCGGGGTGGTGGGTGATCCCGGCGGCCGGTGCCGACACCGGCATGGTGCTGTGGCTGATGGGACTGTTCCTTGTCGGCGCCGTCGCGATGCGCGCTGCCGGATGCGTGGTGAACGACCTGTGGGACATGCGGCTGGACCGCAAGGTGGCGCGCACGGCGACACGGCCGCTTGCCGCCGGCACCGTCAGCATCCTTCAGGCACTGGCCTTCCTGGCGCTGCTCTGCGTGGTCGGCCTTGCGATTCTGGTGCAACTGCCGTTCGCCGCTATCCTGGCCGGCCTCGCGGCGCTGCCGCTAGTCGTTCTCTACCCGCTTGCCAAGCGGATCACCTGGTGGCCGCAGGCGGTTCTGGGACTGACCTTCTCCTGGGGGGTGCCGCTTGGATGGGTGGCGGCCACGGCGGCCATGCCGCCGCCCGAACTCGCGCTTGTCTATGCGGGAAGCGTGGCCTGGGTTTTCGGCTATGACACCGTCTACGCTGTTCAGGACATGGCGGATGACCGCATGGTCGGTGTTAAATCCTCGGCGCTTGGCCTTGGCCGGCATCTTCGCCGCGGCGTCCTCATCGCCTATGGGGTGGCGATCGTCTGTCTCGGCAGCGGCTTCCTGCTGATCGTCGGGCCCGGCATCTGGATTGCCGGAGGTGCCGCCATGGCCCTGCATCTGATGTGGCAGGTACGCCGGATTGATCCGGACGATCCGGCACAGGCGCTCCGCCTGTTCAAATCGAACCGTGATGCCGGACTTTTGCTGGCCGCCGGATTGCTGATCCAGCGGCTTGCCGGATGATCCGACAGCTACGGACAACCCTCTAGAGATAGGCGTCGAAATTGCCTGCTTCGACGCGCTGTACCTTCCAGGGGCCGTCCGCGTCGATGGCACGCCCCTGAAGCCTCTGATTGACGATGCTGCGGAAGGCCCTGTCCTCGACGACGCGCGGCACAAAGCCAGCCGCATCCCCCCTGCCATCATCCGCCAGCCCGTGGATCAGCGACGCCGCCGATGCCTGTGAGAGAGTCTGGAACCGGCGGTTGCGGGCCGGAATCCGCGCCAGTCCGGCCGGCCGGCCGCCACCGACATCAAGCACCCCGCCGCAGGCGCTGTAGCCGAAGACCGGGCTCGCCGGCGGCACGATCTCGCCGCCAGCGTCCAGCACCGGAAGATGGCTCACAATGCCGGCGAACAGCCGCACATAGTCATAGGCGACGCCGACAGCCTCGGTCCTGTGCATGGTCTGAAGCTGACCCTTATCAAGCCAGGCGATGTTCAGCATTACATCGGTGCCGGGCGAGGGAAAGGCGGTACAGGGCACCGCGCCGTAATAGCTGACCATCGCCACATGGACGATGTCGCAATCATGAAGGATGGCCGGCGTGACCGGCACGACCGCTGCATCGCCGAATTTGCGAAGAAGCTGCACCGGCGCCCGGTTGGAACCGACAGACAGCACCGCGACACGCCCGTCGAGGATCGACGGGTCCCGCAATTTCACAAGCCGCCCGTGATCCAGAACAAAGCCGCCTTCCGGCGCGTCATAGGGATAATGGCTGGCGCGCTGCGCCTCGCTCTGTTCGGCGAGGAATTGCCGGTGATTGTCGATCTCGTCCATCGACGCAGCCCGATCAGACGGCAAGGGCGGCCGTCTCGTCGAGGCCAAGCGCGATGTTCATGTTCTGCACCGCCGCGCCGGAAGCGCCCTTGCCGAGATTATCCAGCCGCGCGGTCAACCAGAAATGGCTTTCATCGTCATTGGCGAAGACGAAAATCTCCATATGGTCACGACCTGCCAGCGCCGCCGCATCCAGCATCATCGCGGCCACCTGCGGGTCCCCGCCCTGCGGCGCGCCCATGCGGATGAACGGGCTGTCCCCGTACCACGTCGCGTAGACATCGCGGATGTCGCCCGCGCTCACGCTCCTGGCAAGAAGCGCGGCATGAAGCGGAAGATGCACCAGCATGCCTGCATAGAAGCTTCCAACAGACGGCATGAAGATCGGCGGACAGTCCAGCATGGCGTACCGGGTCATCTCGGGAAGATGCTTGTGCGCCATGGCAAGCCCGTACGCGCCGTGCGGCGGCATCTCCCCGGCCTCGAACCTGCCGATCATGCCCTTGCCGCCACCGCTGTAGCCCGAAACGGCAGGCACGGTCAGCGGCGCGTCGGGCACGATGATTCCGGCCTCCACAAGCGGGCGCGCCAGCGCAAGGAAGCCGGTCGAATAGCATCCCGGGTTGCTGATCCGCCGCGAGGTGGCAAGGGTTTCGCGCGCGCCGTCAAACAGCTCGACAAAGCCGAAATCCCAGCCATCCGCGGTGCGGTGCGCCGAAGAGGCGTCGATCACCCGCGCCCCGGCCGCATCCGCCAGCGCCGCGGATTCGCGCGCCGCGTCATCGGGAAGGCACAGGATCGTCAGATCACACTGCGCCATCATCTCCTGACGCGCGGAGGCGTCCTTGCGCTTCGCCTCGTCAAGCGTCACCGCGGTGACGTCCGGATGCGCGGCGAGCCGGTCATGGACTTGCAGGCCGGTTGTCCCGGCCGCCCCGTCAATGAAAATGCGGTAGGTCATCGCGGTGTGATAAACAGATTATCAGCCCCTTGCAAGGATGGTGAAGGAAAGCCAGCTAAGAAGCGTCGGCGCGCCGCCGCGCCTGTTGAAACGGACCATCCGACCCTGTTATGTGGAAGGCATCATGAGCAATCTCGAAGACCATCTTATTTCCGAACTCCTTGATGCCGCCATGGCGGCCGGTGCCGACGGGGCCGATGCGGGCGTGGCGCGAAGCGAGGGAAGTTCTGTTTCCGTGCGCCTTGGCAAGGTCGAGGCAAGCGAGCGAGCCGAGGAAGTCGACGCCGCGCTGCGGGTCTTTGTCGGCAAGCGGAACGCGTCTATCTCGACAAGCCAGCTCGACCCGGACAACATCCGCACCCTCGCCGAGCGCGCCGTCGCCATGGCCAAGGTGGCCCCGGAAGACCCCTATGTGCGGCTGGCACGGGCGGACGAGACCGCCACCGAGATTCCGCAGATCGAAATCTATGACCCGGCTGTGCCTTCCGTCGAGATGCTCACATCGCACGCCCTTGCCGCCGAGGATGCGGCGCTGTCGGTCGAAGGCATCACCAATTCCGAAGGCGGATCGGCAAGCCACGGCGTCACCCATGTGATGATCGCCACAAGCAACGGGTTCTCGGCGAATTACCGCCGCTCGTCGCAGGGCATCTCAGCCGTCGTCATTGCCGAGAAGGACGGCGCGATGGAGCGCGACTACGACTACACCGCGGCCGTGTTCGGCGAGGACCTGGATTCCCCGGAAGAGGTCGGCGCCAGCGCCGCCAGACGCACCCTGTCGCGCCTCGGGCCGCAGAAACCGGCGACCGGCCAGTTTCCGGTCGTCTATCACGAGCGCGTGTCCGGATCGCTTGTCGGCACCATGGCGGGAGCCATCAACGGCGCCACGATCGCCCGCGGCACCAGCTTTCTGAAGGACAGCATGGGTGATCAGGTGACAAGCCCGGGCCTGACCTTCATCGATGACCCGCTTCGCCCGCGCGGCATGGCCTCGCGCCTGTTCGACGGCGAAGGCCTGCCGGTGGCGCGCCGCGCCATGGTCGAGGACGGCGTGCTGAAAGGCTGGTTCCTCGATATCGCCTCTGCCACCAAGCTGGGGCTCAGCCCCACCGGGCAGGCGGCGCGCGGCATGGGAAGCGCCCCCGCCCCCGGCAGCAGCAATTTCTACCTAGAAAACGGCGATATCTCGTTTGAAGAGCTGATTGCCGATATCGAGGAAGGGTTTCTTGTCACCGAGATGATGGGGAGCTCGGTCGATATGATCACCGGCGATTACAGCCGCGGCGCCGGCGGGTTCTGGATCAGCAAGGGCGAGGTGACCCATGCCGTCTCCGAGGCGACCATCGCCGGCAATCTGAAGGATATGTTCAAGGCGATCTCCCGCGCCAATGACATCGACATGCGCCGCAGCACCGCCGCGCCGTCGCTTCGAATCGAGGGCATGATGGTGGCCGGATCATGAGGTTCGCCGCCCCGGCCGGTACGCGCCGCGGCCTGCGCGACTGGATCGAGCTGATCTTCAAGGATCACGGCTTTCTGCGGTTATGGTGGTACAATCAGCATCAGGTCGCGCCCGGCATGTGGCGGTCGAACCAGCCTGGCCCGGGCCGGGTGAAGGCGGCCGGCGATATGGGGGTTCGCACCATCATCAATCTTCGCGGCCCGCGCGATGACGGCGGCTGGCAGCTCGAGGCCGAGGCCTGCGCCAGGGCCGGAATCACCCTTCTTGATTTCACCGCCCGGTCGCGCGCCGCGCCGGACAAGGCGATGCTTCACGCCACGCGCGTACTGTTCGCCGAGGCGGAACTGCCGGCGCTGATGCATTGCAAGTCGGGGGCGGACCGCGCCGGGCTGATGTCGGCGCTGTATCTCCTGGTGGTCGAGAAGCGCCCGGCCCGCGAGGCGGCGCAGCAGCTTGCCTGGAAATACGGCCATGTGAAGCAAGCGAAGACCGGGCTTCTCGACGCCTTTTTCCGCGCCTATTTCCCTTATGAGGATCAGGGTATGGCGTTCTATGACTGGGTCGACAATGTCTATGACCCCGACGCCGTCACCCGCCAGTTTCAGGCCAGAGGATGGGCCGTGCGCCTGACCGACAGCATCCTGCGGCGGGAATAGCCCCGGCGATCCCGGCACTAGCCTTCCAGCGACTGAAGGCGGCAGAGCCGCGCATAGAGCCCGTCAGCGGCAATGAGCTGGTCATGCGTTCCGCGCTCGGCAATGCCGCCATCCTCCATCACCAGGATCATGTCGGCGTCGCGGATGGTCGACAGCCGGTGTGCCACGACAAGCGTTGTGCGCCCCTGTTGCAGCGTCGCCAGCGCATCCTGCACCTGCTGTTCGGATTCCGCGTCGAGAGCCGCGGTCGCCTCGTCAAGAAGCAGCACCGGCGCGTCCTTGAGCATCGCCCGCGCAATCGAAATCCGCTGGCGCTGGCCGCCTGACAGGCGGTTGCCCATGGCCCCGACCTCGGCATCATAGGCGCCATCCAGCGCCATGATGAAATCGTGCGCCGCCGCGGCGCGGGCGGCGGCCTCGATCTCGTCACGGCTGGCCCCCGGGCGGCCGAATCCGATATTCGCCGCGATGCTGTCGTCGAACAGCACCGCGTCCTGGCTGACAAGCGCGATGTTGCGGCGAAGGCTGTCCAGCGTGACACCGGTGATATCGATCCCGTCGAGGGTGATTGCACCGCCGCTTCTGTCAAAGAAACGCGGCAGAAGATTGATCACCGTGCTCTTGCCCGCCCCGCTGGGGCCAACAAGGGCGACGGTCTGCCCCGGCGCGGCGGTGAAATCGACAGCTGCAAGCGCCGGCGGTCCGTCATCGGCGGCTCTGTCATAGGCAAAGCTGACGTCGCGGAAGGCGATGTCCCCCTTCACCCGGCCAAGTGCGGTGGCGTCCGGGGCGTCGCTGATCAGGCGCGGCCTGTCGAGAAGCGCCAGAACGCGTTCGGCCGCCGCCAGCGCCTCCTGCGTCACGGCGTTCAGCGTGCCGATGCCGCGCACCGGCTGTACCAGCAGGATCAGCGTGGTGATGAA
>CAJWVJ010000061.1 GCA_913048595.1 uncultured Alphaproteobacteria bacterium
CGGCCGGGCCACCAATTTTATGGGATGATATACTGGCATATCCAATGCCTGATGACGAAAAATTCATGCGATGTTTGCCAAAGTATTGAACCATATCGCTATGGAGCATGATGCCCGCCTCAGAGGCGATCTCGGCAATATCATCAAGCGGCTGCAAAACACCCGTTTCATTATTTGCAGCCATTATCGATATCAAACTAGTCGAGCGTTTAGTCTTTGGCACAGCCATGACATGCTGACGCAAATCATTACAATCAACTTGTCCATTCGGCAAAATCTTCACAAAGCTCATATTGGTATGCGCGGCACGCACAGAGTCATGCTCTGTTTGTGTTGTAATGATATGGCGGTATTGGCGAAGAACAATGTTATTTGCCTCAGTGCCCCCACTGGTGAAAACAATATCACTGGCCCTGCATCCAGCAAGTCCAGCCACCGCCAGTCGTGCTTCCTCAACCTGCAACCTTGCTGCACGGCCGAACGCATGTACCGAAGACGGGTTCGCTGGTGGACCCATCGCCTTTTGCATGGCGATGATAGCTGCCTCGCGCAATGGCGTTGTGGCATTATTATCTAAATAGAGCGGCGGAACAGACATCATGGTAGATATTCGGATTATTTGTTCTAGCTTATCGTCTTGCCGCGGCGCGGTGTTGTTTTTTCAGTTGACTTTGCTGCTGCAGATGGAAGGGCAGCACTCGCAAGTTGTTCTTCAAGTGCAGCGAGTCGAGCACGCTGGCTCTGCAACTCATCAACAAGCGCCGCGATGGTCCGTTCGCGTGGATCGCTCTCGCGATCATCTGGTACCGCGTAGGCGCTGAAATTCTCGGTTGGAGCAATCGGTATGGTAGTTTTTGTCATCTGCCGAGCTGGAATACCAACAACGGTCGCTCCCTCTGGCACATCTTTTGTAACAACCGAGTTTCCACCCACCCGCGCACAACGGTGCACTGTAATTGGACCCAAAATTTGCGCACCAGCACCGACGATCACATAATCACCAAGCGTTGGGTGCCGCTTGGACGCTCGCTGCTTATCAGAGTCAACCGCTGGCATCACCCCGCCCAATGTGACGTCATGATATAAGGTGACATCACGGCCAATTTCCGCGGTTTCCCCAATGACGGTACCCATGCCGTGATCGACAAAAAATCCGCAGCCGATTGTTGCGCCGGGATGAATCTCGATGCCGGTGAACAGCCGCGCCAACTGCATGATGAAGCGGGCCGGGAACCGGATTTTCATCTGCCAGAGCGGGTTGGCGATGCGGTAGGCCAGCATCACTTGAAAGCTCGGATACAGGAACATCGCCGCAAGCTTGCTGCCAGCAGCGGGATCGCGCGCGAGAATCGCGTTCAGATCGCGGTTCAGCTTGGCAAACATGAATGGTGGCTCTGCTCTTGCAATGTGTTAGATGAAACGATAACGCAGGATAACGATGCAAGCCATCTTGGCGTGCGGGCCTGATTAAGATATAAGCCCATTCCACAAAATCACAAGCAAACGGACTCGCCAATGCCCGAGGTGATCATCAATGGACCGGAAGGTCGTCTTGAGTGCCGCTACATGCCTGCCGAGTCGCCGAATGCGCCGACGGCCCTGATCCTGCATCCCGAGCCGGACCGCGGCGGCACCATGAACAACCGTGTAACCTTCGCGCTGTACCAGCATTTCCAGTCGCGTGGCTTCGCCGTGATGCGATTCAACTTCCGTGGCGTCGGCAGGAGCCAGGGCACCTATGACAATGGCGAGGGCGAACTGTCCGATGCGGCGACGGCCATGGACTGGCTGCAGTCACAGAACCCAGCATCGAACCAGTGCTGGATCGCAGGCTTTTCCTTCGGGTCGTGGATCGGTATGCAGCTGATGATGCGTCGCCCCGAAATTCGGGGATTCATCTCGGTGACGCCGCCTGCGGCAACCCATGATTTCTCGTTTCTTGCGCCCTGCCCGGCATCCGGCCTGATCATCCATGGCGAAGACGACACCACCGTCCCGCCGGACACGGTCCACAAGCTGGTCGAACGCCTGTCGATCCAGAAGGGCGTGCAGATTGAGGTCGACATCATTCCGGGGGCGAACCATTTCTTCACGGATCATCTTGATCCGATGATCGAGCGTGTTTCCGGCTATCTTGACGACGCCCTGAAAACCGAGCCTGAAGCGGCCCCGCTGTTCTGACCAGCGCCCGGGAAAGTATCATGAGCCACAAATCCGAGCTGATCCGCGTGTTCTCCGAACGTGGTTACATCCATCAGGCCACCAATCTCGAAGGCTTAGACAATAAGGCGACGCAGCAAGTCGTGCCGGCCTATATCGGCTTTGACTGCACAGCGGACAGCCTGCATGTCGGCTCGCTTGTCCAGATCATGATGCTTCGCGCCCTGCAGCGGACCGGCCACAAGCCGATTGTCCTGATGGGTGGCGGCACGACCAAGGTTGGCGACCCGTCCGGCAAGGATGCGGCGCGCCCACTCCTGTCCGATCATGACATCGAACAGAACAAGGCCGGCATCTTCAGCGTCTTCAAGAAATATCTGACCTTCGGCGACGGCCCCACCGACGCGGTGATGGTCGACAACGCCTCCTGGCTCGACGAGCTTGCCTATATCCGCTTCCTGCGGGATTACGGCCCACACTTCTCGATCAACCGGATGATGGGCATGGATTCGGTGCGGCTGCGGCTTGAGCGCGAGCAGCCGCTCTCCTTTCTCGAATTCAACTACGCCATCCTTCAGGCCTATGACTTTCTAGAGCTTCGCCGCCGCTATGGCTGTCTGCTGCAGATGGGTGGGTCCGACCAGTGGGGCAACATTGTCAGCGGCATCGACCTGACACGCCGTGTCGACGGGCAGGAAATCTTCGGCGTGA
The DNA here is from genome assembly GCA_913048595.1 of uncultured Alphaproteobacteria bacterium. Taxonomy (GTDB): domain Bacteria; phylum Pseudomonadota; class Alphaproteobacteria; order Puniceispirillales; family Puniceispirillaceae; genus UBA8309. The sequence continues at coordinate 2,872 of CAJWVJ010000061.1, forward strand.
CCTCGGCGCTGATCACCACCGCGTCTGGCGCGAAGATGGGCAAGACGGCGGATGGTGCCATCTGGCTGAATGACGACAGGCTGCCGGCCTTCGATTTCTGGCAGTTCTGGCGCAATACCGAGGATGCGGATGTGGCCCGCTTCCTGGCGCTGTTCACCGAGCTTCCGATGGATGAGGTGAACCGGCTTGGCGCGCTTGAAGGTGCCGACATCAACGAAGCCAAGATCATCCTGGCGAACGAGGCCACGACGCTGTGCCACGGCGCGGATGCCACCGCCGCCGCCATGCGGACGGCGCAGCAGACCTTCGCCGGAAGCGGGGTCAGCGAAGGCCTGCCGCAGGAACCCATCTCCGCCGGTGACGCCGACGGGATTGGAATGGTGGCAGCGCTTGTGAAGGTCGGGTTTGCAAAGTCGAACGGCGAGGCCCGCCGCCTGATCCGTGGTGGCGGTGCGCGGCTGAACGATGTCGCCATCAGCGATGAGGAGCATCAGCTTGGCAGCGCGGATTTCATTGATGGCCGGGCGAAGATTTCCGCCGGCAAGAAACGTCACGCGCTGCTGGTGGTCTCCTGACCGTCAGCCGCCATTCGCTTCGTTGGCATCCGGCCCCAATATGCGGTCGCCTTCGCGACGAATCCATGCCGGGCTGAACAGGTCACGCAACACACCCGGCACGATCGAGGCAGCCGTGACGGAGCTGTCCGGAGCGTCAATGTTGCCTGTCATGCTGAATTGCGTGACGAACAGGCCAGCATTATCGACGCCGGTCAGGATTTCACCGACAAGCGGGATGGCCCCGATGATCTGGCTGAAGAAGCTTGCCGGAACCAGGTTCCCGCTGACATCCACCTCGCGTGTCTCGCGATCATACCGGCCGACAAAGGCAACTGATACAGCCTGGCCCTTGCCGATGACCTGTTTGAGATTGACCTGCGATCCGCGTCTTTCTATGAGCGCCTCACCCCATTCGAACGCCGTTCCCTCGCCCTCGACCAGATTGTAAAGCCCGGTCGGAGCCAGCACGGAGAAGGCACGGACCGCTCGCGGCGCCTCTACCACGGTGAAATTGGTGATGCGGATGGTGGTATCGAAGTTCTCGAACCCGTCGACATATGTGGTGCGAAGGAACATCTCGCCGGACCGGATGGTATCGGTCACCTGAAGGCCGGACAGCGCCCCGCCGCCATTCCGCGTCGCCATGGTCAGCTCTGGCACATCGCCCTCGGCGGCGGTGTATGTCAGCGTTGTTTCCGCGCCGCCGACAACGCCGACACCATTGAGGAAATCACCGGCCTGCCCGAAGCTCATCTGCATCTCACCCTCGGAAATCAGCGTGCGGTTGCGGTGGCTCAGATTGCCGGAAAAGGAGGCCTCGCCCCCGCCTGCCGACTTCTTGCTGCCACTGATATGCCCGCTGAGCGAGATGCCGTCTCCGACTATGATCTTCTGCGCCAGGATGTCGAAACCGACAGGCTGCCCTTCGCCAAGGCCGCGATTGCGGCGCAGCGGCACAAGGTCGATCAACTCCGCCTCGGCGGTAATCAGCCAGTTGCCGTCATCACCGCGGGTCAGTTCAAGCATGCCGATGTCATTGCCGGGCCAGGCAAGCCGGCGGAAACTGGCAGCCTCGATCACGGGCCCGTTGTCATCTGACGGAACAAGGCTTGCGCGGCCGACAACCGCAAGGCTTCCTGCCGCGATATCGATATCCTCGATCGCCACAGGGATTCCTTGCTTCAGAACAAGTCGCATACTGGCTTTGCCGGGTTCCGCCGGCAGCTTGACCCAGCCAATCGACGGCACCTCGATCGAGGTCTCGACAAGATCGACGCCAAGCTCAATCTCGAAATCACTCAGCGCACTGCCGGTCGCCAGCGTGATGTTGCCGCCAAGGCTTCCCTTGATATCCAGCCCAGTGGTGCCCGCCATCATCTTCGCCAGCCCGGGTGCGCTTGGCGCATTGGCCCTCACGGATAGCGTGTCGGCGATGCGGTCCTCATTCACCACGAAATCGACAGGCGCGCCAAACAGGGTCGCCGTGCCTGACATCTCGGTCCCGCTATCCGAAAAATGTCCGACAATTTCGGCATTGGTGGCGATGCCAAGAACGGGCAACCCTTCGAAACGGCCGTCCTGAATCACAAAATCAGTATCCACAGTGACATCACCGCGCGTCAGCTTGCGCCCTGTCGGGAAACTGGCCTTCACCGTGACGTCCGCGACGCCGTCCAGGGCGAGATCCGCGAATGTGATGCCGGCGAAGCCGGTCACGCCAAGTGAGCCGGCAATCTCTACAACACGATCGAGTTCGCTTCCCGTGGTGATGAGATCGAGGCTTGCCTCGCCACCCCCGGGTTTCGGCTGGCTGCGGAATGTCAGCTTTGACGGAACCCCGAAGACGCGCGCGTCACCCCGAACTTCGAAAGACGACCTGCTGGCGGCAACGCGCAGATCAGCCTCGCGCGCATCGGCACCCAGCGGCAGGTTCCTGAAGGTCCCGTTGCTCACCACCGCCTCGACATCGAAATCGATGGCGTCGGGGCTCAGCTTTCGCCTGACCGGGAATGATGTGCGCACAATCAGATCAGATGGTCCGGAGGCTTCGATCTTCATCAGATCGAACCCGGTCGCCCCGCCGATGCCGAGGCGGCTGGCGACGCGCATGGCATCACCGATATCGCCGGACAGTTTCAGATCGGTTGTGCCAAGCGATGGCTTGCCATTGATCACCGGGGCGATGGTGACCTTGCCTGTCGACAGGGCAAGCCCCTCGACCTTTCCTTCGGTCAGGATGATCTCGCCACGATTTTCGGCAATCGTCAGCCGCCCATCAAGATTGGTAAAAGCCGGAATCTTCCTGCCAAGCTCAAGCCTGGCATCGCTGAGCGTGATGGAGCCGTTTATATCGGTGATCCTCGGCTTCTCTCCGTCAAAGAGGCTTTGAACCCGAAGGCGCACATCCTCGACCCGGCCTCGCGGCATTTTCTGGTCGACCCAGTCCCTTGTGCGGGTGATCAGCCATTTCGGCCAGATGGCATGAAATCGCCGCAGGTCAATGGAACCCGCCGTCACATTCAGGTCAGCGCCGGTGATGTTCCAGTCTGCGCCAAGCGCAAGAGCCCCGGTGACAGCAACCGCGCCGCCATCGGCAAGTGTCAGGCTCATGTCGTCAATGCGAAGCACATCGCCGTCTAGTCCGGCCGTCATCTGAATTCTGTTCAGCGGCAGCGGCGCAGGAACATCGGCAAGGGACAGCGTGCCGTCACCAACGCCGGTGGCTATGGACAGTTTTTCGACTACACCGCCGGCGCCAAGGCCAAGTTCAATACTGCCATCGGCGACACCGACAAGGCGCTGATACTGGCCAGACCCGACATCCACAAACATGCCGCGAACGACCGAGCGCAGATCAAGAGACACAATCTCGAGCCGCGAGCCGGCGCGGTCGATGCCGCCGGCAACCTCGAGGGTGAAGTCCGAGAGATCACCGCCGGAAAACCGCTTTGTGAGTTCCGTCTTGATATGTGCACCAAGACCGGCCGGCCAGTCCGCGTAAATCTGATTGATCGGCCATCTGTTGCCACGAAGCCGAAGGGTAAGCTGGGGCGTGGCGCTATGCAGCGCATCCACGTCACCCGACAGCGATACCGTTCTGCCGTCGGCAAGCGCCAGTTCACTCTGTGCCAGTGACAGCCGGCCGGCCAGCGCCTGATATTCCATGATCACCGAGGCGGTGTCGTAATCCAGTTCAGGAAGACCGGCCATTTTCAGGTCGAGGCCGCCACCAACGGCAACCATATCGATATTGGCCTCTTCCAGCCGGCCACCGGTGAACAGGAGATTGGCATTTCCCGACAGCCTGCCGGCATCCGCAACCACCGGCGGCAGACCCGGGATGAATGGCCCAAGGCCCGCTACGCTGAAATCATCGGCGGTCACATCAAGGCGGATATCACGCGCGTCAATGTCGCCAATGGCGGCAAGAGCGACGCGCCCGCCGAACCCCTGATCGACAAGCCGCCTGCCCTCGACACTGCCGACAAAGCTACCGTCGGCCGCCATCATCATATCGAGTTCGACATCATCGAAGCGAAGCGGTGCCATATCCGCCTGTCGGCTTCGCAGGGTCAGGCGCGCGTCCTCGATGCGAAGGTTGCGCGACCGTTCGATGATCGTGCCATCGCGCACGCCTGGCGCCGCTACGGCACCAGCGAGAAGACCAATCGGCGAGGATGCCGCATCGCCGTCAAGCGGGATATCAAGGTCCAGGCCGGCAAGGCCGACCTCGTAAGGGGCCAGCCGCCATAGCCCGTCCGGGCTGAACATGGCGCTGGCCTGGGGCAGGTCGATCTGTATGTCCTGGAAAGTTAAGCTGACATCATAGGCCATCAGCGTGACATGCATCGACGGCATGCGGAGCTCATAGCCAACATCGCCAACCGTCACCGGAACACCACCAAGAGCCCTGCTAATCTGTGTTTCCAGAACGCCCTTGACGCCACCCGCCTTGGACAGGTAGATCAGTGGCATGGCAATGGTCGCCCCCACTGCTAGAAGCAGCACGGCGAGTACATAGAGCCAGACGCGCCGCCTCGGCTTTGGCGCTGTTACCTCGGACTCGAGTTCTGATGGCATATTCAGCCCGCTATCCCCGCAAAATACGTGGTTCTTGTATCACGTCGCCTTGGGGCTGTCTTGCGGTCAATGACAGCAAACCCAACTTACGCAACAACGCCAGTTGCACGGCGCATGCCACCCAAATTGATGGCAGCCCGATGACTGGCAAACAACAGTCAAACATCAGGAGCGGATCAGGATGCTTGAAACAGGAATGACAGTACCGGTCTTTACCATTCCGACCGACACCGGAACCTTCTCAATGGCTGAAAATACCGGCAAGAATGTGGTCGTCTTCTTCTTTCCACGTGCCGATACCGGCAGCTGCACCAAGGAAGCGGTTGCCTTCTCGGGATTGCTGGATGACTTCGCGGCCGCCAACGCCGCGGTCATCGGCATCTCTAAGGACACCGCCGCGAAGCAGGCGAAGTTTCGCGCAAAGCACGGCCTGACGGTCGACCTTGGTGCCGATGACACCACCGACATCTGCGAACAATTTGGCGTCTGGGTCGAAAAATCGATGTATGGAAAGAGCTATATGGGTATCCAGCGCGCCAGTTTCGTCATCGGACCGGACGGCAAGATCGCCGCTGTCTGGCCGAAGGTGAAGGTGCCGGGACATGCCGAAGAAGTGCTTGAGACCGTCCGCGGCCTATAGCTTGAAAGAGGTCAGCCCTCGCGCTGCGTTCCGACGCGCGATGCCAGGCTGGCCTCGACAAAATCGTCCAGGTCGCCGTCCAGAACGCCGGCGGCGTTGCCCTTTTCGATGTTGGTGCGCAGATCCTTGACCATCTGGTAGGGATGCAGGACGTAGGATCTGATCTGGTTGCCCCATCCGATATCGGTCTTCGCCGAGGCGGCGGCGTTCGCCGCCTGTTCACGCTTCTGCAGCTCGACCTCGTAGAGGCGCGCCTTGAGCATGTTCATCGCGGTGGCGCGGTTGCGGTGCTGCGAGCGGTCGTTCTGGCACTGAACCACGATGTTGGTCGGGATATGGGTGATCCGAATGGCAGAATCCGTCTTGTTGACGTGCTGGCCGCCCGCCCCGGAGGCGCGGTAGGTATCGACACGAAGGTCCTTGTCCTCGATCTCGATCTCGATATTGTCATCGACGACCGGATATACCCAGGCGCTGGCAAAGCTGGTATGGCGGCGCGCCGAGCTGTCATAGGGTGAAATCCGCACAAGCCGGTGAACTCCCGACTCCGTCTTCAGCCAGCCATAGGCATTGTCGCCCTCAACCCGCATGGTGACGGATTTGACACCGGCTTCCTCACCGGCGCTTTCCTCGATCATCTCCAGCTTGAAACCGCGCCGCTCGCACCAGCGGCTGTACATCCGCACCAGCATCGCTGCCCAGTCCTGGGCCTCGGTGCCACCGGCACCGGCGTGAACCTCGAGGAAACAGTCATTGCCGTCCGCCTCGCCCGACAGCAGGGATTCCAGCTGCCGCTTCTCGGCGATCACGACAAGCCCGGCAATCGCCTCCTCGGCCTCGGCGACCACATCCTGATCGCCTTCCATCTCACCAAGCTCGATCAGCCCGGCGGCGTCATCCAGCTGCGATTGCAGCTCGGTGATCATGGTGACCTGACGCTCTAGCCTGTTCTTCTCGCGCATGGCCTCCTGTGCGGCGGCCTGGTCGTTCCAGAAATCACCGTCGGAACTCATCTCCTCGAGTTCGGAAAGCCTTGCCTGTGCGGCGTCGAAATCGACATGTTTGCGAAGCAGGTCGATGGCGGTGGTGATGGTCTCGATATGGGCCTGGGTTTCAGCTTGCATGTCCGGTCCGTCTGTTCAGCTGTCGCACCGGCCCTACAGGGTCGTCCGGCGCGGCAGGCCGCCACAGTGTGATGGCAGTCCTGATCGGGGAGTAGTGGTAACGCGGCGGCTTGCGGGTGACAAGGTCAAAGCCGCAAGTCCTGGCCCTAGCCGGCCCGCAACGTCAGAACAGGCCGGGGATGGCGATTTCTTCTTCGGGCGCGCCTTTCGCAGCGCTTCCCGGCACATCGATCAGCGCCCCGCCGGGACGCTGGCCGGGCTTGAACACTTCGAAAATCGCCTTCTCGTCGTCTGGCATCACACGCTCGCCTGTTTCCGAATTCACCGGGATGATGGTCACCCCGCTGGGACGGCGGAACGGGATCACCGGCCTGCTGGCCTGCGCGGCGGCGACAAAATCGCCGAAGATCGGCACCGCTACGGTCGATCCGGTCTCGCGCTTGCCAAGCTGGCGCGGCGTGTCGTAGCCGACGAAGACACCGACGGCAAGGTCCGGGGTAAAGCCGATGAACCAGCCGTTCGTGTTGTCATTGGTGGTGCCTGTCTTGCCGGCAAGGGTCAGGTTCAGCCCCTTGATCCGCCGGCCGGTGCCGCGTTCGACCACCCCTTCCAGCATCGACACCATCTGGAAGGCCGATGCCGGCGAGGTCAGCTGCTCGCGGTTGTCTTCCAGTTCGGGAATGGCCTGTTCCTGCCAGCCACCGGTGAACTGGCATGCGCCGCAGTCGCGCGCGTCATGCCGAAAGATGGTGGTGCCATGGCGGTCCTGCACCCGGTCGATCAGGGTTGGCGTGATCTTCTTGCCGCCATTCACCAGCATGCCATAGGCGGTTGTCAGCCGGAGCAACGTTGTCTCGCCGGCGCCAAGCGACATCGACAGCAGCGGCGGCAAATTCTCGTTCAGGCCGAATTTGCGGGCATAGTCGCCAATCTCGTCCATACCCAGATTCATCGCCAGGCGCGCCGTCATCAGATTGCGCGACTTCTCGATACCGACCCGCATGATCGACGGCCCGTAAAACCGTCTTGTGTAGTTGGCAGGCTTCCATTTCGGCTTGCCGGGCCCCTGGTCGACAACAAGCGGCGCGTCGAGGATACGGGTCGTCGGGTTGTAGCCCTGATCAAGCGCGGCGAGATATACAAAGGGCTTGAAGGCCGATCCGGGCTGGCGAAGCGCCTGCACCGCGCGGTTGAATTCGGAATCCAGGTGATTGTAGCCGCCGCTCATCGCCAGCAGCCGCCCGGTATGCGGGTCAAGCGCGACGATCGCCCCCTCGACAGCAGGCCGCTGCGACAGCGCGTAATCGCCGGGGCGTGGCTCGAACCCGTCGCGGATCAGGTCGGGCGTATCCTCAGGGGGCTGCACCATAACGATGTCACCAACCGACAGCGCGTTCCGAAGATCGGTCAGCGGCTGCGGCCGCACGCCATCCTCGTCCCGCGGCGGATAGGCCCAGAAGGCAAGCTGGAACGGGACCCGGCCGCGCATGCCGTTCACATAGATCTGCGCCTGGTCCTTTGTAACCTCGGTCACATAGGCGGCGTAATGGCTGGCCAGCATGGTCTTCTGATGCTTTGCCAGAATGGCGTCAAGATCGCCGCTGCCGGCATGACTTGCCAGCGCACCGCGCCATCCCTGACGCCTGTCCAGTGATTCAAGCCCGCGCTGCAACGCCATGCGGGCCGCGTGCTGCAGGTCGGGATCAAGGGTCGTGCGAACCGACAGCCCGCCGGCATAGAGCATGTCCTCGCCAAAGCGCGAGACAACCTCGCGGCGCACCTCCTCGGCGAAATAGGGCGCATCGGCGGAATCAAAGCCGCTCTGCTGCGCCACCTGCAGGGGCATCGCCCGCGCCTTTGTCTCTTCTTCTGCGGTAATGAAGCCGTTCTGCTGCATCTCGCCAAGGACCCAGTTGCGCCGGAAGGTGGCGGCACGTGTTTTGCGGACTGGATGGTAGTTGGCAGGCGCCTTCGGCAGCGCCGCCAGATAGGCCATCTCTTCGAGGGTCAGTTGATCAAGCGATTTGTCGAAATAGTTCAGCGCCGCCGCCGCCACGCCATAGCTGCCAAGGCCAAGATAGATTTCGTTGAGATAGAGCGCCAGAATCTGGTCCTTGGTGAAGGCCCGCTCCATCCGCAGCGACAGGATGGCCTCCTTGATCTTGCGGTCGATCGACACCTCGTTGGTCAGCAGGAAGTTCTTTGTCACCTGCTGCGTGATGGTCGAGGCCCCGATGGGCCGCCGTCCGGTGCCGTAATTCATCGCGTTGGTGACAACCGCCCGCGCAAGGGCGCGAAGGTCAATGCCGAAATGCGAATAAAAGGCCTTGTCCTCAGCCGAAAGGAACGCCTCTATCAGGCGCGGCGGCATCGCCTCGACAGGCATGAAGACGCGTTTTTCGATGGCATGCTCGGCAATCAGCGCACCATTGCCGGCATGGAT
>CAJWVJ010000062.1 GCA_913048595.1 uncultured Alphaproteobacteria bacterium
TCCCTGTGCGATGCGGCAGGCCTTGCCAACAGGCCGCATATAAAGACCCACAAATCGCCGTTTCTGGCGCAGCGGCAGCTTGCCGTCGGCGCCATCGGGATCACCTGCCAGAAGCTTGGCGAGGCCGAAGTGATGGCCAAGGCCGGGATCGGGGATATGCTGATCGCCACCAACATCATCGGCGCCGCACGCTCAGGCAGGCTGGCCGCCCTCCAGCGCCGCCTGCCCCTGAAGATCTGCGCTGACAATCCGGTCTCGCTTGCCGCCTACGCCGAAGCCGGACGCGCCGCCGAACGGCCGGTCCGTGTGCTTGTCGAATGTGACACCGGGCGCAAACGCGCCGGGGTCGAAACCCCCGCCGAGGCGGTGGCGCTGGCGGAGGTCATACGGGACGACCCCTGGCTGGAATTCGGCGGGCTGATGTTCTACCCGCCACAGGACGGGTGGCCGGCGACGCAGCGCTTCCTTGATACCGCCCGCCAAGGCCTTGCCGATCTCGGCCTCACCGCCGACATCATTTCCACCGGCGGCACGCCAAACCTGGTGAATTTGGGGCGTCTTGACGGCGCCACGGAACATCGTGCCGGCACCACCATCTTCAACGACCGGATGATGATGGCCGCCGGCGTGGCCGATATCGGGGATTGTGCGCTGAACATCTTCACCAGCGTTGTCAGCCGCGCCGGCGAGAGCCGCGGTATTCTGGATGCGGGATCGAAGACATTCACGTCGGACACCGGCGGGCTGGACGGGTTCGGCCTGATCCTTGAACATCCCCAGGCGCGAATCCACACCATGGCCGAGGAGCATGGATTCCTCGACATCACGGATTGTGACCGGCGGCCTGCTGTCGGCGATATATTGCGGGTTGTGCCGAACCATGTCTGTGTCGCGGTGAACATGTTCGACCAGCTTGTCGCCGTTCGCGGCAACAGCCTTGTCGATGTCCTGCCTGTCGCGGCCCGCGGACGGCTTGTCTGAACAGGGGCCGGCAATGGCCATTGTCGCAGGCCCGGCCGCAGATCAGCGGTTGCGGCCCTGCACAGTCCTGTCAAGCATCATGGCGCAGAACAGAATGGTGACACCGGCCAGAATCCCCTGGCCCGGACTGGCTTATCGAAGCGCCTAGAGCACGCCAGCCGCCCTTTGGTGTGATTATGGTTTTGCCCTGGGTCATTCAGCTGCGGTGGATGAACCGAACTGATCCTCATAGGCGAAAAGCGAGACGGCGCCTCCGGTGTGAAGGAAGATGACGTCCCCGTCTTTCGAGATGTCTCCGTTCCCGATGCGGCCGATCAATCCCGCCATTCCCTTGCCGGAATAGACAGGATCAAGAAGTATCCCCTCATGGCTTGCCAGCGCGTTGGTGGCGGCGATCGTGCCATCGGTCGGGATGCCATAGCCCTCGCCGACATAGCCGTCATCGACAAGCACATGGTCCCGGCCAAGGGGTTTGTCAGTCAGCAGGGCCGCGGTTTTCACCGCCAGCCGGTAGACGTTCTCGACCTGAATGTCATGGGGTTGGCGCACGCTGATGCCCATGATCGGAATGTCGCAACCATGGGCATGGAAGCCGGCCACAAGACCGGCCTGTGTGCCGGCGCTTCCGGTCGCGACCACCAGCAGCTTCAGGTCGATGTTCATCGCATTGATCTGATGCAGGATTTCCTGCGCGCTGGCGACATAGCCAAGCGCCCCGATCTCGTTCGATCCGCCGCCGGGGATGAAATAGGGTTTGTTCCCCTCGTCGCGAAGCCGGTCGGTGACTGCCTGTGCCTCGGCGTTCATGTCAAGGCCGGGCGGGCGGAATTCGATGGTTGTGCCGAACATCTGGTCAAACAGCACATTGCCTGTCCGTTCATATCCGGCGCCGGTATTGGGCACCCGCCGTTCCAGCAGCGCGTGGCATTTCATGCCGAGCTTGGCCGCTGCGGCGGCTGTCTGCCGGACATGGTTCGACTGCACCGCGCCCTGGGTGACGATCATGTCGGCCCCGGCATCGTGGGCCGCGGCCATCAGGAATTCCAGCTTGCGGGTCTTGTTGCCGCCTGTGGCAAGCCCTGTGCAGTCATCACGCTTGATCCACAGGCGCGGACCGCCAAGCGACGCCGTCAGACGCGGCATTTCCTCAAGCGGTGTCGGCTGATGACAGAGATGAATTCGTCTGAAACCGGTTAGCAGATCTTGCACGGGAACGCCCTCCAAAGCTCGCCCAAGCTTGGCAATGCCGGCGCGCCTCGGCAAATGTTTATTTTGCCTGAGCGTTATTCATCTGTGGCGTGGAAGCCGGTGCGGCGCCTGCTGTGCCGGTGGCTTCAGGACAACCGGTCCCTATGACGCGACATTCTCCGCGATCATCGAGATCATCTCGAACATGACCGCCGCCCCGACCATGGCGGTGATGTTGTTGGGGCTGTCCTTGGTCGGCATCATGCAGACGACATCGCCACCGATGATATTCATGCCCCTTGCCGCATGCAGCAGTTCGACAGCCTCATCCATGGAGAATCCGGTCACGCCAGGCTCGATATTGGAGACGGCCGGGGCCACCGACGGGTCAAGACAATCGAGATCAAAGGTGATGTAGACCGGCCTGCCGGCCAGCACGTCGCGCGCCTGGGCAATCACATCGGCCGCCCCGCGCGCGCGGTATTCCGCCATGGTCACGACATTATAGCCGTAATCATAGGATGGCTGCAGCCAGTCCAGCGTCCTTGGATGGCCGCGAAGCCCGATCTGCATCGATCCTGTCGGGTCGATCAGCCCCTGGTCGGCCGTATAGGCCCCCCAGTGCGCCGCGGATTTCTCCGCGCCAAGAAAATGATCAACCGTCGTGAAGACGTCGGTGTGCGCGTCGAGATGAAGAAAGCAGATTTTCTCGCCCCCGGCCAGCTGGCCGCGGCCCAGCCCCTGGATGATGCCGCCGGTGATCGAATGGTCGCCGCCAATGGATACCGGCCTCGCGCCGCTCGCATCAATGCCCTTGTAGAAGGCGGTGATCCTCTCGATACAGTCCTCATTGTCATTGGCGCGCGGAAAGGGAACATCGCCGGCATCGATGATCCGGGCCGCCTCCCACGGGTCGATCTGGAACCCGCCATGCGCGCGGCGCTGCAGCGCGGACACATTGCGTACGGCCCGCGGGCCAAGATGCTGGTCGCGTTCGGTGGTGCCGTTGCCTGTTGAATGCGGCACACCGACAAGCGCGATATCGGCGTTCTCGGGACTGTCCTGCGGCGCGCGGAACAATGTCGGAACGCCCCACCAGTACAGATTGTCCATCATGCTCTGATCATGCTTGCTGCTCATGGGCCGGCCCTTTCCGTAACGATGCTGACGACAGGCAATCGCATCTCACCTGCCACAGATCACCTGCGATCTGAATATGGACGGGCCGGAACGCGGCGCGTCAGGCCGTTATCGAAGCAAGAAATGGCGCGCGCGGAAAGGGGGTTTGCCACCCTGTCGGCCTGTGGCTGGCCTTGCGCCGGCCCTGGGCCGGCAACATCATCGAGGGCGTCGTCGGTGGCAGTTCCGCCGACCAGGTGCGGCTGGTCCGCGGAAGCCATATCGTCACCCGCAAGCTGTTCGACCATGACGAAAGCTATTTCCTGCAGGGGCGTGACGGCAGGATCATCTTCGCCATCCCCTATGAGGGGCAGTTCACCCTGATCGGCACGACGGACAAGGACCATCCCGATTCCACCACACCGCCCGTCTGCACCGACAAGGAGGCCGACTATCTTCTCGAATTCGCCTCACAATATTTCTCGGCGCCGCTGACCCGCCGGGATGTCGTATGGCGGTTTTCAGGGGTCCGCCCGCTCTATGATGACGGGGCCAGTTCGGCGACGGCAGCGACCCGCGACTATGTCCTGAAAGTGGACGACACCGGCGGCGCGCCGCTGCTGAATATCTTTGGCGGAAAGATCACCACCTATCGCAAGCTTGCCGAGGCGGCGCTGGCGAAGATCACGCCCCGGCTCGGCAACGACCACGGAAACTGGACAGCCACCGCGCCGCTTCCCGGCGGTGATTTCAGGCCGGACGAGTTCGAGACGCAGATCGACAAGCTCTGTCAGAGTCATCCGTTCCTGGATCGCGGCTGGGCGCAGCGCCTGATCCGCGCCTATGGCACCGAGGCTTCTGACCTGCTGCGGGACGCGACCAGCGCATCACAGCTCGGCAGGGATTTCGGTCACACCGTCACCGCCGCGGAACTTGACTGGGTGATGGCCCGCGAATGGGTGACAACCGGTCAGGATTTCCTGTGGCGGCGGACTCGGCTTGGCCTTGTGATGAGCGATGACCAGGCCAATGCCATCGACAGCTATATCCGGCAGGCTCTGACGGCAGCCGACGCTGACGATGTGCAGCGCGCCCCAGCCCTGTGAAACAATTGACGCCGAGATCGGCTAGCCATGCGCACCATAATGCGCCGAGATCATCTGCGTGATCCTGTCGATGATCACCTGGTTTGCCGCCAGCGGGTCAAGCACCTCGCGCTCGATGGCGGCGAAATTGCTGCCACTTTCACGGCTGTAGGTTTCCGGTTCATCCAGTATGGCGGCCTGATCGCCATGCCCTGACGGGCCAAAGGCGGACCGGATAATCTCGGCTGCCGAGACGAAATCCAGCCGCAGGCCTAGCGCCAGAATGTCATCATTGCTGTAGCGGTTGCTCTCGCCCAGGTTCGGCGTGCGGCAGATCATCATCAGGCTCTCGCTGATAACCGCGATGCGGATGGCATGAAGAAGATCGAGATGCCCGCGTGACGCCCCTACCGTCCGCGCGGTTTCACCACCAACCATATCGACAAGCCGGTAGAGATCGACCAGATCGTCTCGAAGCGCCCAGACGGTCTGCTGGATGTCACGGAAGCGCGGGCGGGCACCAAGATGCTGGGCAAGGCGGCGAAGCGCCCTCTGGTTGCGCGGCTGCTTGCCATGGTAGGCGCGATTCACCCAGAAGCCCGGGTCGGCCAGCCGGCAATAGGCGAGAACGGTGTTCAGCGACCCCAGACGCTTGGCGGCCAGCGCCCGGTCAAGGCACTGGCGAAGCCGCGGCGAGCGGTGATAGATTTCGACGAACTCTTCGATATCAACGGTCGCCGCCTGTCCCATACCGGAAATCACGTTCGCCAGAAAGCCAAGCTGCTGCAGGATGGCGTTATGCGCAATGGCGCGGATCTTCGACGGGCCACGGCGTTCGCCACCGGCCTGGACAACACGCTTTGTCGGGCGCGATCCGGTTGGCGGCAGAAGATTGCTCTCGAACAGGTCAATCAGGTCGCTGTAGTTCGGGTCCGCGACAAGCTGTTCGTGCCAGGTCTTCAGCGCCAGGAACAGATCCAGCGAGAAATCGGTCTGCTGATAGAAATCATCATCGGCGCAGCCTTCGGGTGGCGATGCCAGCTCCGCCGCCAGAAGGCCGCGCATTGTGGCGTCGGCAAGGCGGGCTGTGCCGAAAAGCCTGTAGCCGTCGCCCCCCTGGAAACTGGACTGGTGATACAGGCCGATTCCGAGCGCGGCGGCCTGATGCCGGACATAGGGTGTCATCAGCCAGGCCAGGCGCTGCGCCATCGGAGCCTGCGCGCCGCCACGGCCAAGGGATTCCCCGTGTGTGTTGAAGATCAGAAGGTCGACATCGGACCCGATCCGGGTCTTCAGGCTTCGCAGGATTTTCAGCTGCAGCCTTTCGATCGCCATGTTGGCGGCTACCTGTCCGACAAACCGTCCGGCATCGGAAAATCCGGTCTGGATGGCCAGCCTGCCACGGCGGCGCACATAATCGACAAACACCGGCTGCTGCAGAAGCTGGTCGACGATCTTTTCCCCATGTTCCAGCCCGTAGCTGGTCTCGAACAGGGGCGAAATATCGATCATGTCGGCAATGCCGAACTTATGCGCCAGATACAGCGCCGACATGATGGTCAGCGGCCGCTCACATTCGGCGATCAGAAGCCGGATCGGCTGGTCGCTGTCGATATGTTTCAGAATCTGTGTTGCCAGCATCAGCTGGCGCCGCGCCGTCGCTGTCTCGGAATCGAGGCTGGCGAAATTGATTTCCCACGCGGACTCATCGAGAATCCGGCCTGCCAGCCTGTCCATCAGCATCCGCGGCGAGCTGACACCGTCACTGACCGAAATGGCGCGCCCGTCGACCGGTCGCATGGCGTTTCTGATCTGCGCGGCATTGATGCGAAGATGGACTTCACCCATGCCGAACCCATGGGTTTTGATATCGGCGGCGATGACGAGCGCGGCAAGGGCCTCGTCCTGATCGGCAAGGCCCCGCGCGATGTCATGAATGTCCTGTGCAAGCGCGCGGCTCGACACCATCCTTGCCTTGTCGCTGGTGAGGTTGTTCATCGCCGCGACAAATGCCGTCTCGTCGCTGTCGATGGCGTCGAACGCGGCGAGATGCGCGCCGACGCTGTCACGCCCTTTGGCCAGATCTTCGGCAAGGCCGGTAAGGCCGGCGATGCCGCTGTCCCTGAGCAAACCCTCATAGCGGGTGAGGGCCATGTGCTTTTCGCGAAGACGAAGGCGGAAACTGTCGGCCCAGCTGATGTCGGAGCGGCCATCAAGGTCGTACCCGACCCAGGTGGACACCCCGATCATCCCCGGCAAGGTCTCGCGCCATCCTGCCGGATCGGCCGCGCGGCGCTGGCGCAGGATATCGGCATTGATCCCGTTCACCGCGGCGCGGCCATGCTTCAGCGCTGTCATCGCCTCACGATGTTCGTCATCCAGCGTCACCTGCTGGCGCGGGGCGAAGGCTTCGTCAGGTGCCGTGCCTGATCCGGAATCGGCATGGGCGCACATCGCGGCCGAAACATCCGGCCGCAGGGCAAAAACCGGATGCGCGGTAAAGACGGCGCGGTAGGCCGGTTTCGTGATGTCGCGACCGCCCAGATCGGGAAGCGGGGGAAGCCCGCCGGCATCAAGGCCGGTCTGCGCCCGCAGCGCGGCGACCCGCCGTCCCCACAGATCACCGGCGTGATGGTCGAGAAGGCCGCGCAGCCGGTCCACTGTCACCTCGCCTGACCCGATCTGGTCGCCAATGATGTCGGCAAGCGCCGAAACCGGGTTGATGTCGGTGACCTGCATACCCTGCTCCCGAAGCTCAAAAAGCTTCGCAAGCCATTCGGCGCTGAGATCATCATCAGACATGCTGCACTCTACCTTTCTGCAGGACCGGGTTAGGACATAGGCGCTTTCATAAGCCATATTTCGCTGCCGCGCACCCCTCATTCGGCAACGCCGGTGATTGTTTTTCAGCGCGATCGCATCATCCGCCACCGGACCGGCCACGGCCGATTCGAATCCCTCAACCCGGCCGCAGATCGACCAGCACGATCTCGTTGCGTGATCCAAGACGCATGCGTGGTCCCCAGCACCCGCACCCCGACGACACATAGAGTTTGGATGCGCCGTCGGCAAACAACCCGTAGACATGGCGGAACTGCAGCCTGACAAGAAAATTGAACGGGAAAATCTGGCCATTATGGGTGTGGCCGCACAGCATCAGCTCGACCCTGTTCTCAGTCCTGTCCCAGATGGATGGCTGATGCACCAGCGCGATATTGAAGCGCCCGTCACGATGCAGCCTGTCGACGGCCCTGGCCCGCGCCACCGGCGGCTGTTCATCACCGACCCCGATCAGATTGATCCCCTGGAAATCGGCGGCGTCATTGTCAAGGACCCTGATTCCCAGCTCGGCAAAGCGTGCCAGATGCGCCTTGTATCCTTTGACATAGCCCTCGTGATTGCCGGTCACGAAATAGATGGCTGTCGTCAGTCTGCCAAGCGGCGCGATGTCCTCGAAGCGGAAGTCGCTGCTGTCGAACAGGTCGCCGCCGATCAGCAGGCTGTCGAATTCCAGCTTGCCGAGCCGGTCGCAGATTCGCCCCAGATGGGCCGGAGGGTTGGACCCGATATGCACATCACTGATGAAGGCCAGCGTCACCGGCCTTGCGATTCTGTCTGACGTCAGCGCCAGCCGCCTGACGGACAGGCTGTTCGCATTGAACAGGCAGACCGCCGTCACCGCGCCAAGAGATGCGACGGCAATCCAGCCGGCAAGCATGCCGTCAAGCCCGGCGGCCGCCTTCGCCAGCAGCATTGCCGGCAGGATCATCATGGCAAGAAACCCGATACCCATGCCGTAATTGACGACCCCTTTCAGCAGCCTGCTGGTGATGCCTGTCGCCAGATACAGCCTGACAAGACCGAAGGCCAGCACGGTGGGAGGAAGCGCCGCCGGCGAGACCACCGCGCTTCCCGTGAACAGCGCCTTCAGCATGAAGACCGGCAGGACGTACAGCATATAGGCCAGCACGAAGATGATGGATGACAGGATGACGGTTCGGATCATGCGACTCTCGGCAGCCGGCCCGTGTCCGGGCCCTGTGGGAGGGGGTTTGGGGCGATTGCGGCGTCAGCCACCGTCCCGGAGACCGGTTACATCTCTTCAAAGGGCGTGGCCGTCTCAAAGAGGACCGATTCTGGTTGAACCCGCCGCATCAGCCGGAACACCCGCGCCGCCGGTGCCTGTCGGCGCCCGTAATAGCCTCGCGCGCGCCCGGTTTCATAGACATGGTCTCGCTCGCTGTCGGTGTATTGGCAGCCGGTGATGTCATAGCGCCTGCCGCTCTGCCGGTCCACAAGCCACCAATGCCCTTCGCCGGCGAGATCCACGCCCCTGTAGGGAACAAGGGACCCGGTATTGAGAAAATAGAGAAGGGCGAAACTTGCCGGAACGCAATGACCGAACAGGGCGCGCGCCCAGGCGGGGTGCCCGTCCGGGTAGGTCCGCCTGACCTGATGGCTGATCAGGTCCATCGACAGGTTCCGCCTGATGGCATCACACAGGAAATCGGTGTTGGCCTCGGTGTAATCCAGGCGGCTGTATCTCAGCACCTCGAACCGGCGCCCCTTCGGACGACAGATATGGTGGAACGCACCAACCCTTGCGATGTAGGCGTCATGTCCGGACATGTCCTTCTGGTCCCGCCCTTCCGCGCCTAGCCCGCGCATCCCACACACAGGGTGACGGCCGGATCGACATCCAGCCGTGCTGCCGGAATGTCCTCGCCGCATCGCAGGCAATAGCCATATTCATTCTCATCGAGACGGCCAAGGGCCGCGACCAGCACCTGAAGGCGGGCCTGCCGCCTGTCTTCGCGCGCAATGTCCATCGATTGCTGCCGCATGGCGTCCATCCGCGACAGGCGGCCCACCGACTGCTGGTCAAGCTCGACCGGGGCACGCCCCTCTTTCGAGACAGTGCTCAGGCCCCGAAGCTCTGACACTTCGGCCTGTATTCTCGAACGGTAGCTGGACGGATCCATTGCAAATTCCCGACATCGTCGCGGCCCTGTCCCAAATTACGATATGCGGCAGCGAATTGCCAGAAACCCGCGACGTCCCGAAGTTGTGCGCCGTCTAATCCCTCAGCGCCGGAAGGCCAACGCCCGTGCTCTCGAAGCCGCCATCCGCCGCGAGGCACTGGCCGGTGACATAGCTTGCCCGCGGCGACGCCAGGAAGACGATGGCCTCGGCGATCTCTTCCTCGCTTCCATAGCGGTTCAGCGGTATGGCGTCATGATAGGCGTCGATGATGTCCTTTGTGTGAACTGCCATCGCGAGCTTCGTGCGGACCGGCCCCGGGGCGACGCAATTGGCGCGGATGCCGAATTCGCCAAGCTCGGCGGCCTGCTGCTGCGTCAGATGGATGACAGCCGCCTTCGAGGTGCCGTAGGCGGTGCGGAGGGTCGAGGCGCGAAGCCCCGAAATCGAGGCGATGTTGACGATCGCGCCACGGCTTGCCTTCAGCTGCGGAATGGCCGCCTGCGAACACAGGAACACGCCGTCCAGATTGGTCGCCATGACGGTGCGCCATCTGGCAAAGCTCGTCTCCTCGATGGGCCCGAAATCCGCCACCCCGGCATTGTTGACCAGCGCGTCGAGCCGGCCGGCCCACGCCGCCACCGCCGCCGTCATCGCGCTCACCGCGTTCGGATCAGAGACGTCGCAGACAAAGGGCTTCGCCCCGTCAATGGGGCCGGCGTCATCAAGCGCCTCGGAATCACGGTCTATCATCGCCACCTGCCACCCCTCGGCGATGAACAGCCTTGTCGTTGCCAGCCCGATCCCGCGCGCGGCCCCGGTCACAATCACGGTCTTGGTCATCGCCTGCTTCCTTTCCGGAAAATGCCTGTTGTTATGATGCCGCGCCGGCTGAATAATCATCCGGCACCGGCGTTGCCGAACCGATTGGGAGATCATCATGAAACTGACGCTTCACCACATCAACCTTTCAACGACGAATGTCGAGGCGATGGATGATTTCTATCAGGACGTGCTGGGGCTGGACCGCGAGACAGAAGGCCTGCCGGTTCTGGAGAAAAACAGGGGCTATGCCGGTGATGTGGCCTTTGTGTCCGACGGCGCGATCCAGGTGCATCTGGCAACGCGCGACATCGAGGCCGGGTTCCGCACCGGCCTGATCGTCAATCCGGTGGCTCGCGGGCACATCGCCTATCGTTGCGATGATCTGGCCGCCTTCAAGGCGCATCTCGACGCCAGGGGCGTGCCCTATTCCGACTGGGGCGAGCGCGCGGTCAATGGCTGGCACCAGATCTTCTTCTACGACCCTGACGGCAATGTCATCGAGGTGCATCAGGTGGATGAAGCGTGACGCCGTAAGCCCGCAAACACGCATCGGCAGGATATCTGCTAGATGTGTCGCTGCCTGGCCTTGCCGCGATAGAGGCTAAGGATTTCGGAATTGTCCTCGGCCATCGTGTCATCGCTGATCCCCAGCACGATCCCCTTGCGGCGGGTCTCGCCGCGCCGGTCCAGAAGCTGCCTGTCGCTGATCGTCACGCGCTGTGAGCAGCGGCGCGCCCATACGAACAGCTTGTCATAGCAGGCCGCCACCGCATCGCCATAGGCCGGGTCGCGGCCAAGGTCGCGAAGCTCCATGGGGTCGTTCTGCAGATCGAACAGCATGGGCGGGAAGCCGCCCTCGGCATGCATGAATTTCCAGCGGTCATCTGCCACCATGTACAGCCGCGCATCCTTCGGCGACACGCCAAGACGCGCCGACATGGGCGTGATCGAATAGTCATATTCGCTGATCGCGCAGTCCCGCCAGCCGGACGGTGTCTCGCCCCGCAGGAACGGCATCAGCGAGCGGCCTTCCAGCCATTCATCGCGCGGTGTGCCGCTTGCGATCTCGACAAAGGTGGGCACCAGATCGATGGATTCCACCAGCGCGTCGCAGACGGTGCCGCGCTTGGCGTCGGCCTCGGGCGACGGGTCGTAGATGATCAGCGGCACCCGCACCGACGGGTCATGGAACAGATCCTTCTCGCCAAGCCAGTGATCGCCGAGATAGTCGCCA
>CAJWVJ010000063.1 GCA_913048595.1 uncultured Alphaproteobacteria bacterium
GAGGCGCTTCGCGGGCTTGAGGATTTCGGGGTCGACTGCCTTCTTTCCGGCCTTGCCACCTGTGGCATCACCACGCTGGTGAACCGGCTGGCGCGAGCCTATCTGGATGTGAATCGCGATGCCGCCGCCCTCGATGCCAGCATGTTCGACGGCGCGGTGACGGCAAAGCCGCCCTGCCATCATGTGCGCGCCGGCTACGGGCTGATCCCGCGGCTTACGGCTGCGCGCACTCCGATCTATGGCGGCAGACTGGATGCCACAGAGGCTGCAAGGCGTATCGCCATATCGCATACGCCCTATCACGCCGCGCTGGCAGAGCTGACCGAGGCGACGGTGGCGCGCCATGACAGTGTCCTGCTTGTCGATTTCCATTCGATGCCGGGCTTCGACCGGCTGAACAACGCCCTTCCCGACATCATTCTTGGTGACGGCCATGGCGCGACCCTCGACAGTAAGACGGCCGATGCGGTGACCGGTTTCTTCCGCAAGCAGGGCCTATCCGTGACATGGAACCATCCCTATGCCGGCGGCCATATCACACGCAATTACGGTGATGCCCGTACCCCACGTCAGGCGCTTCAGGTCGAGATCAACCGCGGGCTATATATGAACGGAACCGACAGGCTGGACGGCGGGCGGGCATCGGCGCTTTGCGACACCATCACATCCTTCGGTGCGTTTCTGTGCGCCATAATGGCTGCAGCATCCTGACAAGGCCTGATTTCATCTACGCTCTGTAACGACACTGGGCGTCTCCTTGCGAGCATTGATCAGTGATTGGCTCCGGGCCAATCTGAGCTTGTTATGCTTACGCATGGCGCACGAAACCTCATAAAAACATATTACCACACTGTTTTTTCTCTTATAAAATGCCTGCGTCAAAATAGCGTACCAAATTGGTCCTTTTTTATTGAAATTGCAAATCACTCGCAATAGTGTGGCTCGAATCGTGAGAAATTCTCAAACGACATCTCTTAACACTTGTAGCTCAAAGGAAGTACATCATGCGTACAAGCAAACTTTTCATAGGTAGCGCGATCTGCGTTGCCATGATTTCAGCGCCGGCATTTGCGGCGGATATCTATGGCCCCTATCCGGTCACACTTAAGGGCTATTCGGGCGACAAGACCAATTCGGTTTCCTATTCCGGCCAAGTCGGACGCCAGCTTCTTCACAACAGCCTGAAGAAGGCTATTGGCAGCGGCGCCTCGTTGGATGTCACCATGTCCTATTTCAATGGTTCTGATGGCGAGCTTCCGCTCCTTGACCCGAAGTCCAGCGACAGTTTCAAGGTCGATGTCACCGACATTAACACAGTCTCGAGGACAAATCTGTCCGGAAAGGCCTATAAAGGTAGCCTTCCCGGCTGGCCAGGCAACATGACCGGCAAGGAAGTCCTGGAGTCCATGATCACAAACGCTGCAGCCACTGAAAAGGGCTACGACTCCACGCATGGCTACGATTACGTGCAATTGGTCTCAAAATTCACTATGGGCGGTGTCTTCTATCATCAGGCTTGTGATAATTATCTCGATGAGAAAATGAATGCCGACAATAAGCCGAACGACAAGCCCTATAAGGACGGTGCCTACTACACCGGTAAAGAGCACAGCTGGGACGAGGCCTTCGGTTACTGGGGTGCCGCCGCACACGGTGCTACCCTGTCGCCAAAGCAGAACTATGACATCACCAAGAAGAAGAACATGCGCGATGCGGATGCTAACGGCGATGGCGTCGTCAATCTGAAGTCGGAGATGAACTACGCGCACGCATACTACGCGGCCGGTTTCGACAAGGGCGGCAATACCAACTATTACAATACTATAACCAAGGCCTTCATTGATGGTCGTCAGATCATCGCTGATGCGAATGGTGAGAAGCTAACTGATTCTCAGCGCCGCGAAGTAAAGCGCCATGCCCGCACCATATGCTCCAACTGGGAGAAGGTGATTGCGGAAGCTGTGTTTAAATATGCTGGATCGGTCTACAGCAACATCGAAGCCGTGAAGGCAACTATGGGTGGAAATATGTGGCAAGTCAGTGGCTCTTCTGCTCAAGCCGAGCACAAAGCCGCATTGCGCAAATATGCCAAATACTGGGGAGAGCTAGCGGGTTTCTCGCTGTCGCTTCACGCTAGCGGCGTAAATCTTGGCGAAATCGGCGTAAAGATGGACCGTCTCGTTGGTATGGGCCCTGTCATGCCTGACGGAACGCAAGTTAATGGCATGTCGAATGGCAAATTTACAGTTGCCAGCGGTAAGTCAATGGACAGCTTCGGCGTTCATATGCTCAAGCTTCAAAACCTAATGGTTGAGGAATTTGGTGTTGAAGCCCGCAACAATGACAAGATTTCAGGTATCTCAAATCTAGCCGAAGTTCTTGGATCAAGCGACAGCGCCGAAAACGACTAACCCGGCAATTGCTTGCACGGTCGCCACGGGGGGCCCTACTCCCCCGTGGCTTCACCCCATCTCAAGAGGCCGCACATGATTGAATGGTTCGACATCATCTCCTCAGAGCTTGCTTCGCAATTCCTTAATCCGAAGAAGCGGCTGTTCCTTGGGTATCTGCTCTCTGCCTCGATCATCGCCATCCTCTGGCTTTGCCTGATCAAGCGCCATGCGTTCGGGTCGTCCATCAGGGCCGTCTTCGACCGCCGCATCTGGTTCAGCCGCTCGAGCCGTCATGATGTCATCTGCTTCATGGTCAACCGAGTGCTGTTCACCTGGCTTCGCCCTGTTCTTGTGACACAGCTTGCTGTCGCGACCCTGCTTTTCCAGCTGCTGCATCACCAGACGCTGGTCCCCGTCGGCCTGTTCGAGGATGCCGGGTATCTGGTCGCGGCGATCAGCTTCACCTTATTCTTCTTCCTGTTTGACGATTTCACCCGCTTTGCCGTGCACCTTGCGCTTCATCGTGTTCCGGTGTTGTGGGCCTTTCATAAATTCCATCACAGCGCCGAGACGCTGACCCCGCTTACGGTGACACGCACACACCCTATCGAAGGACTGCTCTTCACAGCACGAAGCGCGGTTGTTCAGGGTGTTTCGATTGCGGGATTCGTCTTTCTGTTCGGCAATCAGGTCGATCTTCTGACGATATTTGGCGTGAACATCTTTGTGATCATCTTTCACGGTCTCGGCTCTAACCTGCGCCATTCACATATTTCCATACGCTATCCGGCATTCATCGAGCGTTTTCTGATGTCGCCGGCGCAGCACCAGCTCCACCATTCAGAGGCGGAGCGCCATTTTGACCGGAATTTTGGCGTAGCCTTGTCGGTATGGGACCGGATGATCGGCTCCTTCCACCATTCGGTTGATGAAAAGGTGTCCTTTGGCATAGGGCGTGAAACCGCAGCCTTTACACGGTCGGTATGGTCGATGTACTGGTCGCCCTTCCGGTTTCTGTTCCGCAGGATTATGCGAGGCCGCAACGCGCCGGCGGCACGGCGCCGCTTTCACCAAACCAACACGGTATAATGATGCCGGAGCCATCCTTTCAGATCGGCGCCGGAGGTGGCAAGGCGCTGATAGCGGTCGCCGCCTTCGTTGCGGTGGTGCTCGTTGACTATGTCTCGTGGATCTACGACAGGATTAAACAGATGCTGTCCCTGCAGCGCAGTAAACGGGACAGGACATGATGGACACCATTCTGGAATTGTTGGGACCATTGCTTACAGGCTTTGCCTGCTTCTATGTGCTGGTGATAGCGGGCGCAGCATGTCTCAGGCTTTACAGACGGTTGCGTCTAGCCCGTGGACGCTAGCGCCTTTTCGCCTTGCCGGCGTAGGGGTTGTCGCCCTTGCGCATCACCATCCGCACCGGAATGCCCCACAGCCCGAAATCGGTGCGAAGGCCGGTTGTCAGATAGCGAAGATAGCTCTCGGGCAGGTCCGCCGGACGGCTGACAAACAGCGCGAATGTCGGCGGGCGGGTCTTGATCTGGGTCATGTAGCGGATGCGAAGACGGCGGCCCTCGACCAGTGGCGGCGGGTGCGCCTCCAGCATGCCCTCCAGCCAGCGGTTCAGCCGTCCGGTGGAAATGCGCGTGTTCCAGAAGCCGTACATCTCGTCGGCCGCCGCCAGCATCTTGTCCAGCCCGCGGCCGTGAAGGCCCGATGTGTGCACCACCGGCACGCCGCGAAGCTGCGCCAGCGATGTCTCCAGCCTGTCGTCGATGCCCTGCGCCGCCGCCTGCCTGTTGCGCACGGCGTCCCATTTGTTGGCGCCGATGACGACGGCGCGGCCTTCCTCGGCGATCAGCCGGGCGATGGCAAGGTCCTGCTTGTGAAGCTCTTCCGTGGCATCGACAAGAAGGACACACAGATGCGCGTACTGGATGGCGCGAAGGGCGTCCTCGACCATCAGCTGCTCGACCTTGTCACTGATACGGGCGCGGCGGCGCATGCCGGCGGTATCGACAAGCTTGTAGGGCCGCCCCTTCCAGGTGAAGGGAAGCTCGATGGAATCACGCGTGATGCCGGCCTCCGGCCCGGTCAGAAGCCGGTCCTCGCCAAGAAGCCTGTTGATCAGGGTCGATTTGCCCATGTTCGGCCGCCCTACAACGGCGATCCGCATCGGCTGCGCGGACTGCTCGTCCTGCCAGACCTCGAGCGGGTTGCCCTCATCGTCAAGCGGCGGCTCGTCATCGCCGTCCATGCCCTCAGGACCGTCATCTGCCGGATCGGCATACATGTCGATGCCAACAGCCAGCGCACCCTCGACGATGGCGTCATGAAGATCGACCAGCCCTTCGCCATGCGCGGCGGAAATCGGCACCGGCTCGCCAAGACCGAGTTCCCAGGCCTCGGCAAGGCCGGCAGCCCCGGCGCGACCCTCGCATTTGTTGGCAAGAAGCACGACATGCGCGCCCGCCCGGCGGATCTGGTCGGCGAAGAACTTGTCGGCTGGCGTGACCCCGGCGCGGGCGTCAATCACCATCATCGTGACATCGGCAAGCTCGATGGCGCGCTCGGTCTGCCGGCGCATGCGGTCTTCAAGGCTTCCTGTCGACGCCTCTTCAAGACCGGCGGTGTCGATCACGCGAAACCGCAGCCCGGCAAGGCTGGCCTCGCCCTCACGGCGGTCACGGGTCACCCCGGGCTGGTCAACGACAATGGCGTGCTGCCTGCCGATCAGCCTGTTGAAAAGGGTCGATTTGCCGACATTCGGCCGCCCGACAATGGCAATGGTGGCGGTCATGACAAAACTGCCAGGCTCCTGACTTGAACAATGATCCCGACCGGCGTGGCCTTGCGGGGTGTGGCCTACTCCACCGCGATCAGCGCGCCGCTGTCGGTGACAAGGAACATCCGTCCGGCCGCGACCTGGGGCGGGGTACGGACCTGCTGGCCAAGCGCCAGCCGTCCGACTTCCGCACCGCTGTCCGGGTCAAAGGACAGCAACATGCCCGCCTGCGAGACGATATGAACACGGTCGCCGGCCACGACCGGACCGAAATAGCGTGGCGGGTTTTCCGGCACCACCACGTCAAGCGGCACCGCGCCGTCAAGCTCGGTGATCCAGCGGATTGCTCCGTCCTCTCGGCGGATGGCGTAAAGCCTGCCGTCAAGCGACAGGACGAACACCGTCTCGCCGGCAACCCATGGCATTTCCAGGCCGGCGATGGCGCGTTCCCAGACAGGCAGGCCGCTGCGGCCGCTGAAGGCCACCATCCGGCCGGACTGGCCGATG
The DNA here is from genome assembly GCA_913048595.1 of uncultured Alphaproteobacteria bacterium. Taxonomy (GTDB): domain Bacteria; phylum Pseudomonadota; class Alphaproteobacteria; order Puniceispirillales; family Puniceispirillaceae; genus UBA8309. The sequence continues at coordinate 5,697 of CAJWVJ010000063.1, forward strand.
ATAAAGATCAGCCCGCCATCATGAACAGGATGGGCGCGTACATCGCCCAGATTCTGGATCGGAGTGCGTGGCATCAGCGAGGCGACCGAATCCGTCCAGAGCAATTCGCCGCTGGACGCATCGAAATAGGACACATCGCCGCCGGCGCCAGCCAGCGCGATCTCGCCATTGGCAAAGGCAGGTGCCGGCGCGCCGAACAGCACGGTTCCGGCCACGATGCCGAGATGCACCCACAGTTCTTCGCCGGAAACCAGCAGATAGACCTTCATGTTGCCGTCGAGATCGGTGACCGCGACCCGGTCGGATGCGACGATTGTCGGCCCGCCCCGGAACGGGATAGCCTGGGTGACGGTCCAGATCGTCCCGCCCGTCGCCGGATCAAGAAGGGACAGGGTCCGCCCCCCCGCGTGAACCACCAGACCTTCCGGCGACAGGGCCAGCCCGCCGCCAATCCCGGGAAGCGGATCATCCGATATGTCTTCAATGGCGACCGTCCAGATCACCCCGCCATTCTTCACATCCACCGCGCTGACCGTCCCGTCCGGTGCCACGGCATAGACCCGGCCATCTCCGACAACCGGCTGCGCAAGTTCGGTGAGCGGCGTTCCGCCCTTGGCCACCTTCGTGCTCCAGCTCTTTGTAAGAGGCGCCTGAAGCCTCGGGTTGCCGCCCGCATGGCCGGCATTGAGGCCCGGCATCCCAGCCGTGTTCAGATTGACCACCTCGGGAAGGCCGGCCCCTTCGGCAAGTGCCGACGGCGAGGCCGTTTCAATCGTGGCTTCCGGCAGAACCGCGATCCGCTCGCCGGGAAGGATGACCTCTGGCGCCGAGCAGGCCGCCATGACCAGCGACAGGCCGCCAAGACAGGCCAGCGTCAGGCAGCGCGCCTGTCTGGAGGCGGGTCTGGCGGCGGCGGGTCGCGATGTCGGGCGGGAGAACGGCATGGCTGCGATCCTGTCTTGATATGTGGCGCGACGGGGGGTCAGGACTTCAGAACCTCGGCAAGCTGCGCGGCACGCTGGCGAAGTTCGGGCGGGGTGCCATCAAGCTCGATGACCTCCTGCAATTTGGCGGCGGCGGCGGCCCGGTCACCGGCCTTCAGGTCAAGGGCAGCGCTGAGCTCGAGAGCCAGCGGTTTCCAGGGTCCTGCCCCGTCGGCGAGCGGCGCAAGCCGGCCCTGAAGCGCGGCGGCGTCACTTGAGTCGGGCGCGTTCATCACAGACAGCAGGGTTGCCGCATCGCGGTAGAGCGGATCAACGCTGGTGTCGCCGGCAATCTCGAGATACACACTCTCGGCACCGGTGGCATCACCCGCATCGGCCCTGCCTGCGGCAAGCTGGAAGCGGCCAAGAAGCGCATAGCCGTCCGTCAGCTGGCCAAGATCGGCCTCAAGCGCGGCCACCGCGTCATCAGCCGCAAGCGCGTTGCTGTAGATATTGGCCGCGATTTCGGCCTGCGACTGCTTCCAGGCGGTATAGCCCTGCGAGGCGCCCACGCCAAGCACCACGGCGGCGGCGGCGGCAACAACATATTTACCGTAACGCGCCCATACCTGCTTGGCACGGTCCTGCTTCAGCTCTTCATCGATTTCGTCAAAAATATCAGCCATCTGCGGATGTCCTGCCACGGTGCCTTGGCGGCGATGGCAGACCTTTTTGAAAATTGCACGGACCCGGACAAGCGGGCCTGCGATGCGCCGCATGACCCGGGGCCACGGCTATCGGTTGACAGCCAGCGCAAAGCTGCCTCAACATATACAATCAAACGCCAAACAGACAACAGAAAAGCAGGTGAAGACCGGCCGTGTCACGTGTTTCGATTCCAAGAAAACTCCGCCGCCAACTCTATTTCTCCAGACCTGAACTGAGCCAGATCCTGGCAGCCTACAGCGCCCGCGTGGCAGCCGGCGAATGGCGTGACTACGCAATCGACCATCTGAACGGGATCGCCAGCTTCTCGATTTTCCGGCATACGCATGAAACGCCGCTGTTCGTCATCGAGAAAAAGCAGCGCCACCCCAAGGAAGCACCGCAATTCCTGCTTCGTGACCGCAGCCGCGTGCTATGCCGATCAAGCAATGTCAGCGACGTCATTGGCCATTTCAACAAGCTGCCGCGCCTTGTCACCGGCTGACCGTCCCGCCCCGTGACCTGATCCGAATGTCTGCCGTGACGACGGCATTTGCCCTTGTGCGGCCCTGCTCAATGAGCTATCTCTAAATTAGAACAAAACATGAACATGTAATGAATCATCCGCCCGCCATCTTTCCTTGTTCCGGCGATGCGGTGACAGCGGAGCGGTGCGATGGGCGCATTCAAGCGGCGGCTGACGACAAGCCACGACCCGGCCAACCCGGCCACGCTCGGGGATCTGGCAAATGACGGGCTTCAGGTGTTCTGCTGGTGCCACCGATGCGGCCACAATGCCGAAATGGAAACCGCACCGCTGATCGCCAGGCTGGGCCCGATGTTTCCTGTGCCCGAACTTGGCAGCCGCATGCGCTGCAAATCCTGCGAGGCGCGTGATGTGGCGACAAGGCCTGCCTGGCCGCGCCATGGCGGCGGGCAGATTGCGCGCTATGGCTAGATCATGGACAGCCCCCACCCCATGGGATAGAACCATGACAGACAAGAGACGCCGACCGGCAAGGGAGACCAGTGATGAATGCAAGTGACACCGCACGGGTGCAGAACTATCTGAGGCAGCGCTTTGGAAACAAGCGGCTGTCACTGGCCCGCCGCGAGAACAAGGATGATTCGGCCGACCTGATGCTCGAGGACGAGTTCATCGGCGTCGTCTTCCAGGATGACGAGGATGGCGAGGTCTGCTTCCATGTGCAGATTTCAATTCTCGAGGAAGATCTCGAAGAGTCCTGAGCCCGGCACAAGCATTGCAGACATGGTCATCAGGAAGGCCTGCCGCCGATCAGCCGCCAAGCCAGCCGCCGGCCCTGGCCATGCCAATGGCCAGCACGAACATCACCAGCGCAATCACCGTATCCAGGATACGCCAGGCGTTCGGACGCTGCATCTTCGGGGCCAGCAGGCTCGCCCCGTAGCCAAGCGCGGAAAAGAACATGAAGCTTGCCGTTGCCGCACCGGCGCCATAAGCCAGCTTTGACATGCCCTGAAACTGCAGCGACACCGCGCCGATCAGCACGACGGTGTCGAGATAGACATGCGGATTGCCAAAGGTCAGCATGGCTGCCGTCGTGAGCACTGCCGTCACGGTGCTGACCACCGGGGCATCCGTACTGATGGCATCGCTGGCACGAACGGCACTGCGAAGCCGCATCACCCCATAGCCGGCAAGCCACAGAGCCGCCAGCCCGAAGAGCAAGGAGGCATGTCGGCTGACCGCGTCCGCGATCAACAGCGACAATCCGGCAATGCCGGCCACGATCAGGATCATGTCGGCAATGGCGCAGAACAGCACCACAGGAAGCACATGCCGGCGCAACAGGCCCTGCCTCAACACGAAGGCATTCTGGGCACCGATGGCAAGGATCAGCGAAAACCCGAGGGCGAACCCGGTCGCATAGGCGGACATCAGCATACTTTATTCAATGGTTTCAGTTTACTAATAATTGCGGCCGGTCAGCGATCGGTTGTTATATCAAGACGCTACCACATCTCTGGCTGGCCACCACATAAATTGATCATCCGGCCTTCAGCGCCCACTCCACCGCCTTGCGCGCGTGAAGCTGTATGATGCCAGGTCATGCTGCCAAGAAGGCCGATCATCTTCATGCCAGGCTCCCTTCCAGTTTCGTCTATCGGGAATCCAGCGGATCCGTCTGATTGGAAATTTCAATCAGATTGCCGTCCGGATCGCGCACATAGACCGACCAGAGCGGCCCCATGGCACCCGTCTTTGCCACCGGCCCATGTTCGATGGCGATCCCGTGATCGGCGAAGCGGCGCTGCCAGTCCGCGACAGGCACATCGCTCAGCAGACAGATATCGACCGCCCCCGCCACCGGATTGCCGGCATGCGGAACATAGGGCGCGCTGGCTTCATGGATGTTGATCTTCTGGTTTCCGAAACACAGCGCGCGCCGCGCCGGAGTCCCGTCCGGCGGGGTGAAAATCTGCAGCTCCATCCCCAGAACATCGCAATAGAAGACGATGGTCTTGTCCGGGTCGGCAGCGGTCAGGACGATATGGTCGATGGCGGTGATCATGAGGGCCCTCCTGTCCTGCCATTTCGGCGCAGACAGCGGCGATTTGCAAGCTCGGATAGGCCCAGCAGATGAGGCAGTGGTCGATCAGGATGCGGCCGTCACTGCTGCCCGATGAAGCCGGTTATTCAGCCAATGGACCCGGTGATACATGTTTCGACGTTCCAGCCGTCATGACGCTTGGTCACGGCTGTCATCGCACAGCTAACAGTATGAGCAGTGACACGCTTGCAAACAAGGCGATGCCGGTGCGGATGTTATTGAAAACATTCCATCTTGCTTCGAATTTCCTGCGCTCTTCGCTCACCGCCTGATCATTCATGCCGCTGATGTTCATTTTCTGAATGCGGTTGTTCAGAGGCCGGTGGACCGAGATGGTGATGCCTTGCACGCCAATCAAATAGGCGGTGCCAACGACGACAATCAGCCAGGCTTCCTGCCATCCGACAGTTGTTATCGAACTCACTATTGCGCCCGCAACCGAGACGACAGAACCCAGCCAGATTACAATGAAGACCGGCTGGTTGTTCTGGATCACCCCATCTGTCATCTGAAACGCCTTCAGGAACTCTCTATCGCCAAGCTGCGACAGGCCAGGCATCACGACGATCGCGTATGTAAGAACAAATCCTGCAACCAGGGCAATCGACAGGGCGGAGAAGATTAACGAAACGTCCAAAATGTCCATGATGTGTCAGGCCTCCGGCCTCTGTATTCATGCCTTGTAGATGGTCCGTGATATGGACGCGCAGTTCATCTACTCCCACTCGATGGTGCCGGGCGGCTTCGAGGTCACGTCATAGACCACGCGGTTGACGCCCTTCACCTCGTTCACGATCCGCGTCGCCACATGCGACAGGAAGTCATGGCTGAAGGGGTAGCTGTCGGCGGTCATGCCGTCGCTCGAGGTCACGGCCCGCAGCGCGCAGACATATTCATAGGATCGCGCGTCGCCCATCACCCCGACCGTGCGGACCGGCAGCAGCACGGCGAAGGCCTGCCAGATCTCGTCATAGAGACCGGCGGCGCGGATGGCATCGAGATAGACGGCGTCGGCGGCGCGAAGGATATCCAGCTTCTCCACCGTGATCTCGCCCGGCACGCGGATGGCGAGCCCCGGGCCCGGGAACGGATGCCGTCCGACAAGGCTCTCGGGAAGGCCGAGCTCGCGGCCAAGGTCGCGCACCTCGTCCTTGAACAGCTCGCGAATCGGCTCGACAAGACTGAGCGCCATCTTTTCCGGCAGCCCGCCGACATTGTGATGCGACTTGATGGTAACTGAATCGCCTCCGGCGGCCGATATGCTTTCGATGACATCGGGATAGAGGGTGCCCTGCGCAAGAAAGGCCGCGCCCTTGATCTTCCTTGCCTCTTCCTCGAAGACCTCGATGAAGCTGGCGCCGATGATCTTGCGCTTCTGTTCAGGGTCTGACACGCCGT
>CAJWVJ010000064.1 GCA_913048595.1 uncultured Alphaproteobacteria bacterium
TGGCTCGCCCCGCCGCTGGCCGGGCCTTCTGGCCTGCCTGCTTGCCGGCATGGGCGCGTCCATGGCGCTGCCGCCATTCGGCGTCGTGCCGATGATCGCGCTTCTGTCCTGGCCGGTCCTTGTCATTGCCGGGGCAAGCGGCCTGCGGGCTGCCGGGCTGGCCGCTGGCGTGACCGGGTTTGGCTGGTTCCTTGCCTCGCTCTGGTGGATTTCGCTGTCGCTTGTGACTGGCGATACCAATTACTGGCCCCTCCTGCCAGTACCTCTCATTGGCATTCCCCTTCTTCTGGCGCTGTTCTGGGTGCCGGCCGCGGTGATCGCGCATCGAATCGGGCGCACACCGGCAGGGCGGGCAGGCTGGCTTCTCCTGGGTCTTGCGGCAGCCGAATGGGCCCGAGGTCATATGGCGACCGGATTTCCCTGGAATGCGCCCGGATATCTGTTTTCGGCGCATCTTACCTTGCTTCAGCCGGCCTCGGTCTTCGGGCTCTATGGGCTGACGCTGCTCGCGCTTGCAGCCGGTTTTGCCCCGGCTTTCTGGATTCTGGGACAGCGCCGGCTTGCGATCTGCCTTGTGGCGGTTCTGCCGGTGCTGGCGCTGGTCGGCGGCCTGCGCCTTGCCACGATGCCGTCCCCGTCACCGGACGTGCCGAAGCTTGTGCGACTGGTTCAGCCTGCCGTGCCGCAGCACGAGAAATGGGACCGAGGTCTTCGTCCCGGCCATTTGCAGCGCCTTCAGCAGCTGTCGCGTGGACAGGTGCCGGTGCCGCAGCTCGTGATCTGGCCGGAAACCGCCTTTGCCGGCCTTCTCGATCGCGAGCCGGAACTGCTCAAGGCAGCGGCGTGGGAATCGCTGCCGTTCGACGGATGGCTGATCACCGGCGTGCCGCGATTTGACGGGCAGCGGCGGCTTTTCAATTCGGCAGCGCTGATGCGGGCGGACGGGCAGATCGAGGCGCTCTATGACAAGCGGCGGCTTGTTCCGTTTGGTGAATTCGTGCCGTTTCGCCCTTTCGTGCCATTTGCCGATGCCGTCGTCGGGCCGATTGATTTCTCGCGTGGCAGCGGCGACAGGCTCTTCACCCTGCCGCATTACGGAAAGCTGCAGCTTCTGATCTGCTACGAGACCCTGTTTCCCGGGGTCGCGGCCGGGCCCGGGCCACGCCCTGACATTCTGGTGAATCTGACCAATGACGCCTGGTTCGGCGACACGCCCGGACCATGGCAGCATCTGGCGCAGGCGCGCATGCGGGCTGTCGAGGAAGGGCTGCCGATGCTGCGCGTCGCCAATACCGGAATCAGCGCCGCCTTCGGCCCAAAAGGCCGGATGCTGGCCAGCATCGGCCTTGGCCAGACGGGCTTTGCCGACATAGAGGTGCCGGCCCCCTTGCCCCCGACGATTTATGCCAGATGGCGCGAGGGGCTTTTCCTTGGCCTTCTGCTCATGCTCATGCTCGTGAATATCGGTCTTGACCGGTCCCGACCAATGGTGCATCAGGGTGAAATTTCAGCAGATTGACCCAAACCGGAGATATCAATGGCCTATCTTTTCACTTCGGAATCCGTATCCGAAGGACATCCAGACAAGCTGTGCGACCGTGTGTCCGACACGGTCCTTGACCTGTTTCTGGCGGCCGAGTCGGAAGCGCGCGTGGCCTGCGAGACACTGGCAACCACAAACCGTGTGATCATCGGTGGTGAGGTCCGCGCCTCGGAAGACAAGATGGCCGGCATCATGGACTCGATTGAGGGCGCTGTGCGCGGCGCGGTGGCCGATATCGGCTACGAGCAGGATGAATTCCATCATGCGCATTTCGAATTCCAGAACTATCTTCACGAACAATCCACCGACATCGCGATGGGCGTCGACAGCGGCGACAACAAGGATGAGGGCGCTGGCGACCAGGGACTCATGTTCGGCTATGCCTGCCGCGAGACAGATGTGCTTATGCCGGCGGCGATCCATTATTCGCACCAGATCCTAAAGCGGCTTGCCGAGGTCCGGAAGGCCGATGCCGAAACCATCCTGGGCCCCGACTCGAAAAGCCAGATCACGCTTGTCTATGGCGATGACGGCAAGCCGACCGGCGCGCACAAGATCGTGCTGTCGACGCAGCATGCCGAAGACGCCACACAGGCGGACATCCGCAATCTGGTAACCCCGCTGATCGCCGATGTTCTTCCCGATGGCTGGATGGTTGGCGCGGATGACCTGCTGGTCAATCCGACGGGCAATTTCGTCATTGGCGGTCCGGATGGCGACGCCGGGCTGACCGGCCGCAAGATCATCGTCGATACCTATGGCGGGGCTGCCCCGCATGGCGGCGGCGCCTTTTCCGGCAAAGACCCGACGAAGGTCGACAGGTCGGCTGCCTACGCCGCCCGTTATCTGGCCAAGAATGTCGTGGCTGCCGGCCTGGCCGAGCGCTGCACCATCCAGATCGCCTATGCCATCGGCGTGGCGGAACCGGTATCGATCTATGCCAACACCCATGGCACCGGCACGGTCGCCAATGCCAGCCTTGAAGCGGCGATCGCCGAGTGCATGCCGCTGACGCCGCGCAACATTCGCCAGCATCTTGGCCTGAACAAGCCGATCTATGCGCCGACATCGGCCTATGGCCATTTCGGCCGGATGGCTGGCGAGGCCGGGCCGGGAAGCTTCAGCTGGGAAGCAACCGATCTGGCCGACAGGCTGGCTGCCGCGGTCTAGGCCGGGTGCCGGTGCCTCTCCGGCGTTCACAGGGATCAGGTTGAAGATGACAGGTGAGACGCCGCATTTCTACGGGCGCCGCCGTGGCCGCAAGCTGCGCAGCACAATGCAGAAGCTGATGGACACGCGGCTTCCCGAGCTGCGCTTTGATCCCGCCGCGCCTGCCGCGGCGCAGTTCGGCGGCGCGCCGGCCGACCTGTTTCTCGAAATCGGATTCGGCGGCGGCGAGAATCTGGTCGCCATCGCGGCGGCCCGCCCCGAAGCCGGCTTCATCGGGGCCGAGCCCTTCATCAACGGGGTGGCGAGCCTGCTTCGCCATATCGAGGATGGCGGGCTGTCCAATATCCGCATCTGGGATGATGATGTGCGGCTGATCCTGGATGGCATGGCTGAAGGGGGACTTGCCGGGGCCTATGTGCTGTTTCCCGATCCCTGGCCGAAGCGCCGCCATGCCGCGCGGCGGATTCTGCAGCCGGCCGTTCTGGATTCCCTGGCAAGGCTGATCCGGCCCGGCGGCATGCTGGTGCTGGCAAGCGATCATCCGGTGGCGAAGGGCTGGCTTCTTCAGGCGGCGGTGGCGCACCCGTCCTTTGTCTGGACAGCACGCCGTCCCGCCGACTGGCGCACCCGGCCTGCGGGGCTTGTCCCGACGCGCTATATGAAAAAGGCAGAGCGCGAAGACCGTGTTCCGAACTGGTTCCTGTTCGAACGGCGTCCGGCGTGATCGCCCCTTCATGCTTGCCTTTGCCCGGCCGGCGGATTATACAAAGGCCAATAAACATGCTGTCGAACACGATGGCGGGCCGCTGGCCCGCTTTTTTGTTGCTCGATTTCGGGCGCGCGACAAACAGGAACGGAAGGCGAATAGTGGTAGAATCGCGGATCAGCCAGATCATCGACGGGGCGGTAACCGATCTTGGTTTCCGGCTGGTTCGGGTACGCTATTCCGGGGCGAAGGGCGGCCGCAGCCAGCTTCAGATTATGGCTGAGCCGGTGGCCGGCCGCGAGATGACGGTCGAGGATTGCGAGACGCTGAGCCGGCATGTGGCCGCGCTTCTGGATGTCGAGGATCCGATCTCCGATGCGTACACGCTCGAGGTCAGCTCTCCCGGCATTGATCGTCCGCTGACCCGTATCGAGGATTATGACCGGTTTGACGGCGAGCTTGCCAAGATTACGCTCCGCTTCATGCAGGACGGGCGGAAACGCTTCAACGGACGGCTTGGCGGGCGTGACGAGGACGGGCGCGTTGTGCTTGAGACATCGTTCGGGCGGTTCGCCTTTGCCTTCGACGAAATCGAGACGGCCCGCATCGACCCAACCGAAATTCTGGCCCGCGAGGGCGCAGCGCGGCATTGACGGGGCCGCGACCCAACAGACCCAAACCAGCAGAAGAGCAGGTAGAGACAGATGGATACATCATCGATTCCCGGACTTGAACTGATCCAGGTCGCCGATGTGGTGGCGCGTGAAAAATCGATCGACCGCGAAGAGGTCATGGTCGCCATGGAAGAGGCCATTCAGAAGGCAGGCCGCGCCAAATACGGGCTCGATCGCGACATCCGCGCGATGATTGACCGGAAAAGCGGCTCGATCACGCTGGAACGCTGGATCGAGGTTGTCGAGGAGGTCGAGGACGACGCCACGCAGATGAGCGCGGATGAAGGCGCGAAACAGACGCCGCCCCTGGCCGTCGGTGAATTCTGGAAGCAGGCGCTGCCGCCGATCGAATTCGGCCGGATCGCCGCGCAGACCGCAAAACAGGTGATCTCGCAGAAGGTTCGCGACGCCGAGCGCGCCCGCCAGTTCGAAGAATATAAGGACCGTGTCGGCGAAATCGTCGTCGGCACTGTCAAGCGCGCCGAAAGTTATTCCATCACCGTCGATCTTGGCCGCGCCGAGGCGGTGATTCGCCGCGAGGAGATGATCCCGCGCGAAAACCTGCGCCAGGGCGACCGCGTGCGTGCCTACATCATCGATGTGCGCGAAGAGCCGCGCGGCCCGCAGATTTTCCTGTCGCGCGCCTGCAATGAATTCATGGCCAAGCTCTTCACCCAGGAAGTGCCGGAAATCTATGACGGCATCATCGAGATCAAGGGAGTCGCCCGCGAGGCCGGAAGCCGGGCCAAGATCGCCGTTCTGTCGAACGATCCGGGGATCGATCCGGTCGGCGCCTGCGTCGGCATGCGCGGCAGCCGTGTTCAGGCTGTCGTCGGTGAATTGCAGGGCGAGAAGGTCGAAATCATTCCCTATATCGAGGACCCGGCCTCGTTCGTCGTCAACGCGCTGGCCCCGGCCGAGGTCGCCAAGGTGGTGATGGACGAGGTTGCCAGCCGCATGGAAGTGGTCGTTCCGGATGATCAGCTCAGCCTTGCCATCGGCCGTCGCGGCCAGAATGTGCGCCTGGCCTCGCAACTGTCGGGCTGGTATATCGACATTCTGACCGAAGCCGAGGAGTCTGAACGCCGCCAGGAAGAGTTCCGCACCCGGTCGACCCGCTTCATCGAAGCCCTCAATATCGACGATGTGATCGCGCATCTTCTTGTTGCCGAAGGGTTTGTCCTTCCCGAGGAAATTGCCGAAACGCCGATCGAAGAGCTGGCCACCATCCAGGGATTTGACGAGGGGATTGCCGAGGAGCTGCAGACGCGGGCGGTCGAATTTGTCGAGCGCGAGGCGCAGCGGATCAATGATGCCCTCGACGGGCTGAAGGTTGCCGAGGATCTGCGCAATTTCGAATATATCAGCCTTGGCATGATGCTGAAGCTTGCCGAGAGCGGCGTGCTGTCGCTTGACGATCTTGCCGACCTCGACAGTGACGAGCTTGTTTCGCTGCTGGCAGAGCATGGCCTTGAGGACGACACCGAGGCTGGTGACATCATCATGGCGGCACGGGCGCACTGGTTTGATGACGAGCCGGAGGCTGAAGCGGCCGCTGACGCCGAGGCTTCCGCGGCCCCGGAGACTGGGAATTCCGAAACCGAAGCCGCCGAAGCTGCCGAGGCCGAGGCTGCCACCGGCGACGAGCCGGCGGCGGGCTAGGGGTCATGGTCGGGGCGCCGCATGACCGAGCGAACCTGCATCCTTTCCGGGCAGAGCCTGCCGCGTGACCAGCTGATCCGCTTCGTTGCCGGGCCGGACGGCCATGCCGTTGCCGACCTCGCCGAAAAGCTGCCTGGTCGCGGGGTCTGGGTCGAGACCAGCGCCAAAAGCCTTCGCAAGGTGGCGGCGAAGGATATGCTGCGACGCCGCATCGGTGCCGGATTTCGTGATATCGAAGCCGACATTGCGCAGATTGCCGTGATGCTTCACCAGCGGGCGATGGCATCGGCCGGCCTGGCGCGCCGCGCCGGCGATCTTGTCGGGGGATCCGGCAAGCTGGCCGCCGAGGGCGAGAGCTTTGCCGGCCTTCTGGCGGCGCCTGGCGCGTCCGAGCGTGAGATGCGACGGCTTCAGGGCCGTCTTGATGTTGACTGGACGAGCCGGGCGCTTCGTGCCGAAGAGCTGGGCCGGGTGTTTGGTCGCGACAGTCTCGTCTTTGCCGCTGTGCGGCGTGGTGGGGTTGCTAAAACGGCGGAAAATCTGCGCCGGGAGCTGGCGAGACTGGAGGCCTTTTCGCGGTCTTCATCTTGTCAGGCCGGGTGATACCGGTGTATCACCTTGCGCACATTGGCAGAGGGGGCCATTGGCACCTGACGCTGGGAAAGGGTTCATGATGAACGACGATAGTGGCAAATCCAAAAAGCTCAGCCTCTCTGGCAGCAGGCTGACACTCGGCGGTCTCGAGGCCGGGCAGCTGCGGGCAAACACCGGCGGCGCTGGCAGGCGTACCGTCCAGGTGGAGGTGCGCCGCAAGCGCGCGCCGGCCGCACCGCATCGCGCCACGACGCCGAAGGCCGATCCGGCCGCCGCCACACCGAAGGCAGCGCCCGCCGCCGCGCCCGCGCCGGCACCCGAGGCCGAAGCCGATGATCGTCTGACCGCGCAGGAACGCGCCGCCCGCGTCCGCGCCCTCCAGGAAGGCCTGAAGAAGCCCGAGGCCGAGGCCCCGTCAGACGCCGCGGCGCAAGCGCCTTCCGTGGCACCCGCCGCCGAGGACAGCGCGCCCGAACAGGTGGTTGAAACGCCTGCCGAGCCGCTTGACCCGGCGGATGCGCGCCGCGCCGCCGAGCTTGCCGAACTGAAGGAAATCGAAGCCGAGGAAGAGCGCCGCCGCGAGGAAGAGGCGCGCAAACATTCCGCGGCAAACGCCCGCCGCGCCGCGGCCCGCCCGGCCGCGCCCGCCGCGCCGTCCCCGTCGAACGATCCTGGTGGTGATGTTCATTCGCGTCGCCGCCGTCAGGTCGAGGATACGCCGTCGCGCCGTCCGGCACCGGCGCGCCGTGACGGCCCGGGCCGTCGCCAGTCCGGCAAGATGACCATTACCCAGGCGCTGTCGGGTGACGACCAGCGCCGCCAGCGTTCGCTTGCCTCGGTCCGCCGCCAGCGGGAAAAGGCGCGGATGCGCGAAGACCAACAGCCGCAGGTCAAGCAGGTTCGCGATGTGATCGTTCCCGACACCCTGACCGTCGGCGAACTCGCCAACAGGATGGCCGAGCGCACAGCCGACGTCGTCAAGGAGCTGATGAAGCTTGGCGTGATGGCGACCGCCACCCAGACGATTGACGGCGAGACCGCCGAGCTGATCGTCCAGGAGCTTGGCCACCGGGCGCAGCGCGTGTCCGACTCCGATGTCGAAATAGGTCTCGAAGGGGCGCAGGATGACGAGACCAGCCTGAAACCGCGGCCCCCTGTGGTGACCGTGATGGGCCATGTCGACCACGGCAAGACAAGCCTTCTCGACGCCATCCGCCGCACCGATGTCGCGGCTGGTGAATCCGGCGGCATCACCCAGCATATCGGTGCCTACCAGATCAGCACCCAGGCCGGGAACACCATCACCTTCATCGACACCCCGGGCCACGAGGCCTTTACCGAGATGCGCTCGCGCGGTGCCGATATTACGGACATCGTGATCCTTGTTGTGGCGGCTGATGATTCGGTGATGGCGCAGACCGTCGAGGCCATCAACCACGCCAAGGCTGCCGGTTGCCCGGTCATTGTCGCGGTGAACAAGTGCGACAAGCCGGAAGCCGATCCGCAGCGTGTCCGCAATGACCTTCTGCAGCACGAGATCATCACCGAAGGATTTGGTGGCGATGTGCTCTGTGTCGATGTCTCGGCCATCACCGGCCAGGGCTTGGACAAGCTGGAGGAGGCCATCATGCTTCAGTCCGAGCTTCTTGAGCTCCAGGCGAACCCGGACCGCTCTGCCGACGGTGTGGTCATCGAAGCGAAGGTCGAGCGTGGCCGCGGTTCCGTGGCGACCGTCCTGGTGCAGCGCGGCACGCTGCGGCAGGGTGATATTCTGGTGATCGGCGCCGAAAGCGGCCGTGTGCGGGCGCTTCTGGACGATCGGGGCCAGAAGCTTTCCGAGGCAGGCCCCGGCCTGCCGGTCGAGATTCTTGGCCTGAACGGCACGCCGATGGCGGGCGATAACTGCGTTGTCGTCGAATCCGAGGCGCGCGCCCGCGAGATTGCCGAATACCGGACCCGCCAGATCAAGGAGCGCGAGGCCGCCCGCGGCGCCCGTGGTTCGGTCGAACAGATGCTGTCGGCGATCGCCGCCGGCGAGGCCGAAGAGCTGCCGATGGTCATCAAGACGGATGTCCATGGCTCGCTCGAGGCGATCCGTGTCGCCCTTGAGAAGCTTGGAACCGACCAGGTCAAGGTCCGCATCCTGTCATCGGGAGTCGGCGCCATCAGCGAATCCGACATCTCGCTGGCGGCGGCCTCGAACGCGCTTGTCGTCGGCTTCAATGTCCGCGCCATTCCGCAGGCCCGCGACCTTGCCAAGCTTGACGGCATGGAAATCCGCTATCATTCGATCATCTATGAGCTGATCGACGAGGTGAAGGCGGCCATGGGCGGCCTTCTCAGCCCCGATACGCAGGAAGATTTCATCGGCTATGCCGAAATCCGCCAGGTGTTCGGCGTGTCCAAGATCGGCAAGGTTGCCGGCTGCATGGTCACCGAAGGCATCATCAAGCGTGGATGCAGCGTTCGCCTGCTGCGCGACAATGTCGTGATTCACGAGGGATCGCTGAAGACGCTTCGCCGGTTCAAGGACGAGGTGAAGGAAGTTCGCGAGGGCTTTGAATGCGGCATGGGTTTCGAGAATTACTCGGACATCCAGGAAGGCGACATGATCGAGTGTTTCGAGATCCGCGAGGTCGCCCGGACACTGGACTGATCCGGGCCCTCGGCTGATCTGGACTCTCGGGATATCGCGAACGCATCGCGGATATGAGGATACCATGGCCGGAAAATCCAAGCGGTTCGCGGCGAAACCGCCATCGCAGCGCCAGCTTCGTGTTGGCGAGACCATCCGCCATGCGCTTTCGGAAATCCTCAGCCGCGACAGCTTCTTTGATCCTGATCTCGACGGCGTGTCCGTGACCATCTCGGAAATTTCGGTCAGCCCCGATCTGTCGAACGCCAGCGTCTACACCATGCCGCTTGGCGGCGAGAAAAGCGATGTGGTGCTGCCGGCGCTGAACAGGCTGGCCCCGCTTCTGCAGCATGAGGTCGCTTCGCGGGTTCATCTGCGGCGTGTGCCGCGGCTGCAATTCATTCTCGACGAGACCTTCGAGACCGCGGCGCGCCTGAACACTGTGTTCAACAGCATCCGCCGTGAAGATTCAACCGGCGACTGATGGCGGCGCGCAAGGGAAATCCTGTTCATGGCTGGGTGATCCTCGACAAGCCTGCGGGGCTCAGCTCCTCCAAGGCCGTCGGTATCGTGCGGCGCATCTTCACCGCGGCAAAGGCAGGTCATGGCGGCACGCTTGATCCGCTTGCCACCGGTATCCTGCCCATCGCGCTTGGCGAGGCGACAAAGACGGTGTCCTATGCCATGCATGGCGCGAAATCCTATGAATTCACCCTGCAGTTCGGCAGCCAGACAAGCACTGATGACCGCGAGGGCGAAGTGATCGCCACCTCCGATCTGCGCCCGGACAAGGCGGCCATCACCGCGGCGCTTCCCGGCTTCATCGGCGACATCACCCAGCGCCCGCCCATCTTTTCGGCCATCAAGGTGGATGGCCGGCGCGCCTATGACATCGCCCGCATGGCGGTGGCGGACGGGCTGGACAGCCTTCCCGAGCTGGACGCGCGGCAGGTCGAGATCAGCCGCTTCGAGCTTCGCGCCACCACGGCGGACAGCGCCACCTTCTTTGTGGCCTGCGGCAAGGGCACCTATATCCGGTCGCTGGCACGCGATCTGGCCATCGCGCTTGGCAGTGTCGGGCATGTCAGCCATCTGCGGCGGCTGTCGGTCGGCCCGTTCGGCGAGGGTGAGGCGATTTCACTGGATTTTCTGGAAAAGCTGGAGCATAGTGCCGCCGCTTTCGAGCATCTGAAGCCCGTAACGAGTGCGCTGGACGACATCCCGGCGTTGCCCGTATCGACGGGCGAGGCGGCCAAACTCCGTCATGGTCAGACACTTCCAGCGCTCGGCCCCGGGGCAGAGGCGCGCTTTTCGGAAATCGTCATGGCCGGCACCGGGGTGGCGCTTGCCGGCAGTGTACCTGTGGCGCTGGTCACCGTAAGGACCGGGCAGTTGCAGCCGCTGCGTGTTTTCAATCTTTGATCCGCCCGGGGAAATCCCGCGGGCGGAGAGACCCGAAGGAGGTTTCGATGTCGATTACAAGTGAACGCACTGTCGAATTGATCAAGGAATTCGGCAAGTCAGAGACGGATTCCGGTTCCGCCGCCGTGCAGGTCGCCATCCTGACCGAGCGGATCGTGAACCTGACCGAGCATCTGAAGACACATAAGAAGGATTTCGGTTCACGCCGCGGTCTTCTGTCGATGGTCGGCCAGCGCCGCAACCTTCTCGACTATATCAAGGCAGGTGACGAGCAGGCCTACAAGGATCTGATCGCCCGTCTGGGGCTGCGCCGTTAACCGCGTGAGGCCTTGTACAGTCTTTTGAATATCGAAAGGCCCGGTGGATATGCCGGGCCGTTTGCTGTGCGCCGCCTGTTTTTTGCATTTGCTTTTTCGGGGGGTGCGTGCCACAACAGCGCCGAAACAAGAGAACAGGAAAAAAGCCGGGGCCCGACAGATG
>CAJWVJ010000065.1 GCA_913048595.1 uncultured Alphaproteobacteria bacterium
CTGATGCATGATTTCTTCGCCAGCCTACCGATTGAGCTTGAGGAATCCGCTCAATTGGACGGGGCGACGCGCTTTGGCATTTTCTGGGAAATCGTCATGCCGCTGACGCGGCCCGGCCTGGCGGCGACAACGCTGCTGATACTGGTGCTCAACTGGAACGAATATCTGTTCGCCGTCTTTCTTTCGACCGTCAAGGTTCAGACGATGCCGATCATGGTTGCGGCAAAGAACACCGGCGAGAAGGGCGTCCTGTGGTGGGAGATGTGCGCTGTCACCGTGGTGATGATCATTCCGGTCATCATCATGTCGGTGCTTCTGACACGATTCATTTCGAAGGGCGTCCTGATGGGCGCGGTGAAGGGGTAGCGGATGACAGGCGGCGATTCAAAGGCCTCGGTGAGGTTCGACGCGGTGCAGAAGAGCTTCGGCAGCGTGAAGGTTCTGGAAGAGTTCAACCTCGAAGTGGAGCCGGGCGAGTTTCTGGTTCTTCTGGGGGCCTCCGGTTCCGGCAAGACGACGGCGCTGCGCATCCTCTCCGGCCTGGAGACGCCGAGCGCCGGACGGGTGCATATCGGCGATCGCGACGTCACCGAGGTCCTGCCGAAATATCGCGACATTTCGATGGTGTTCCAGTCCTACGCGCTGTATCCGCACAAGACTGTCGCCGAGAATATCGGCTTTCCGCTGAAGGTGAAGAAACTGCCGGGGGAGGAGATGGATGCCGCCATCCTCGATGCCGCGCGGCAGGTGCAGCTGGAAGCGCTTCTCGACCGTTATCCGCGCGAGCTGTCCGGCGGCCAGCGACAGCGTGTGGCCCTGGCGCGCGCCATCATCCGCCGGCCGTCTGTGTTCCTGATGGATGAACCGCTGTCCAACCTGGATGCCAAGCTTCGCGGCCATATGCGGGCCGAGCTGAAACACATGCAGGGCACTCTCGGCATCACCACCATCTATGTCACCCATGACCAGATCGAGGCGATGACACTGGCGCACCGTGTCGCCGTTCTGGAAAAGGGAGTTCTTCAGCAGCTGGCCTCGCCGTCGGAAATCTACAACAACCCGGCCAATCTGTTCGTCGCGCAATTTATCGGATCACCGGCGATGAATGTCATTCACGGCGCGCTGGATGGCACGAATTTCCTGACCAACGGCGTGAAGGTCAAGACCAGGGTCAAGGGGCAGGTCGCCAGGGCCGTGGCCGGTGTCAGGCCGGAGGATTGCAGCGTCACCGACGCGTCGAAGGGCACCATCAGTGGCCAGATCTACACCACCGAGCTGATTGGCGACCATACGCTGGTGACGGTCAACTGGGGCGAGGACCAGATCGTGGTCAAGGCGCACAAGGATTTTGACGGCAAGCAGGGTGACGCCGTCGGGGTGAAGCTGCCGCCCGAAAACCTGTTCATATTCGATGAAACGAACGGCGAGCGTATCCGCTGAAGCGACCGGAGGCCCGCATGCCAGCCAGGATGGAACTGCACCGGTCAAGCTTTGGTGAAGCCGAGCGCACGCTGTGCGAGATGGGGGCTTTCCGCGTCTCCGCCTTCACCTATCCGTCCGGCATCGCGGCGCTGCGGGTCGGCAATGCGCGCGGCGAGATCATCGTTCTTCCCTTCAAGGGACAGCAGATCTGGCGCGCCGGTTTCGACGGCCGCGAGCTGACGATGAAATCCATGTTCGACGAGCCGGTCGACACCATGGTCTATCTCGAGACCTATGGCGCCTTCATGATTCATTGCGGGCTGACCGGGCTCGGCGCGCCGGGGCCGTCCGACACCCACCCGCTTCACGGCGAACTGCCGAACGCGCCGTTCCAGTCGGCCTGGCTTGAGCTGGACGAGGCCACCCGGACCATCACCATCGGCGGCAGCTATCGCCATACGGTCGCCTTCAGCACCAATTACTTGGCCACCGCGACAATCACCATGGGCGCGAATTCAGCGCTTCTCGACGTGTCGCTGGCGGTGGAAAATCTGAAGCGCACGCCCATGGATCTGCTGTATCTGGCGCATGCCAATTTCCGGCCGGTCGACCATGGCGCGCTGCATTACACTGCGCGCTATGACGCCGCGTCGGTGCGGGTGCGCCGCTCCGTCCCCTCGCACATCTCTCCGAAGCCGGATTACATGGCCCTTATCGAACAGCTTGCCGAGGACCCGGCACCGCATCATCAGCTTCATCCCGATCTGGCCTTTGATCCCGAGGTGGTGTTTTCCATCGACATGCTTGCCGATGCGGACGGGCTGGCACATGCCATCCAGAAACACCCTGACGGCACCGCCGATTACATCGGCTATCGCCCGTCCCAGGCGCCGCTCTGCATGCGCTGGGTCTGCCGCACACCGGACCAGGACGGGCTTGGCATCGCCTTTCCCTCAACCTCCGAGGTCGAAGGCTATACCGCGGAAAAGGCCAAGGGCCATGTTGTCGAACTGGCAGGCGGCGATGTCTGGACCATCGACATGCGCATGGGGCTTCTGACAGCGGCGGAGGCAGGCGAGATCGAAGCTGTCATCGACGGTGCAAGACCGTCCTAGCCTGTCCGGAACAGATTTTCCCGCATGCCGTCGATCCCGGTTTCGATGGCGAACAGGCTGCCGGCAAGACGGTCTGTCGGCGGTCTGTCGGCGGCGGCGGTCGTCACATAGAGGGTGGTCAGCCCGGCCCCGCCAAAGGTGCAGGTGGTGATGTTTTGTGCCGGCATCTCGATCACCCGGTCGATGGCGCCGTCGGGCGCCACCCGCACGACACATCCGCCGCCATAGCGGCAGTTCCACAGATATCCCTCGCCATCCATCGCCGATCCGTCGGGAAGGCCGCGCTCGAAACCCGAAAAGAAGGGGCGGCCCGCGTCGATGTCACCTGTCGCCGCGTCATAGTCATAGACCCTGATCTCGTTCTTCAGCGTGTCGCCAAAATAGAAATGCCGCCTGTCGGGCGACCAGCACAGGGTGTTCGGGATGCCGATACCCGTTTCGAAGATTTCCAGTGGCTGGCCATGCCGGTAGCGATACAGCGTTCCCTTGCCGTCGACCACCGGAAGGGCTTCGCCATCAGGCCCGACATTGTTGCCCATCGACCCGATCCAGAAATTGCCGGCCGGATCGCTGCGTCCGTCATTGAACCGCACCTCCGGCCATCCGGGAAGGGATGGCGGCAGATCCTCGCGCACGCCGGATTGCGGATTGAAAAGGATCAGCTGTGATCCCAGCGCCACCAGAATCCATCCCGCCCGGTCGGTCAGGGACAGGGCGACAACCGGCCTGTCGAACATATGCGTGCGGGTGGTACTGGCGGCCGGATCATGAATGTGAAGAAGAAAGCGGTTGATGTCGGTCCAGTAGAGAAGGCTGGCCCTGGCATCCCAGGTGGCCGCCTCGCCGCAGACATCCCCGGCAGGGACGATGCAGATTGGGTCCATTGGCAAGATTCCTCCGGTCATATCACAAAAACACTCTACACCCGATGGTGGGGCAATCGCGCCGGAAAGGCGAGCCAAGAGTTGATCTGGTGGATGCCGTGTCGCAGACTTCCATGACGGAGCAACGGGAACGGGAGATGTCAGATGCTTGAAACCTGGAGATGGTTCGGACCGGATGATCCGGTGACATGTTCCCACATCCGGCAGGCCGGCGCTGACGGAATCGTCACGGCGCTTCACGCCATGGCCCCGGGCGAGGTCTGGCAGCCTGACGACATCGCCGCCCGCAAGAGATTCATCGAGGATGCCGGGCTGACCTGGTCGGTGGTCGAGAGCATCCCGGTGCATCCCGCCATCAAGCTTGGTGATGACCGCGCCGCCGGCCATATCGCCGGCTGGATCGAGACCATGCGCAACCTGGCCGCACAGGGGCTTGAGGTCATCTGCTACAATTTCATGCCGGTGGTTGACTGGACGCGGACCGATCTTCGCTACCCGACGCATCGGGGCGGCCTGGCGCTGCGGTTTGATCCTCTGGAATTCGCCGTCTATGACCTGTTCGTGCTGCGCCGCGCAGGCGCCGAGGCGGATTATGATGCTGCCATGATACATCAGGCGGAGGCCAGCCACGCCGCGATGGATGACGAGGCCATCGCGCGGCTCGAGGCCACCATCATCGCCGGGCTTCCGGGGTCTGAGCTGTCACATGGGCGCGAGGGGATCCGGGCCTCCATCGCGGAATATGACAGGCTGACCGCGGCCCAGCTTCGCGCCAACCTGATCAGCTTTCTCGAGCAGGTCGCGCCCGCCGCCGAGGAGTGTGGCGTTCGCGTCTGCCTGCATCCCGACGACCCGCCATTCTCGATCTTCGGCATGCCGCGCGTGGTGTCCACGCAGGCCGATTACGCGGCGCTGTTCGACGCTGTTCCGTCGCTTGCCAACGGCATCACGCTCTGCGCCGGATCGCTTGGCTCGCGCCCTGACAATGATGTGCTGGCGATTGCCGAGGCCTTTGCCGAACGTGTGCATTTCACCCACCTTCGCAATGTCTCGATCCAGACAGGTGGCGCCTTTTTCGAGGATGACCATCTCGAGGGCGGCGTTGACATGGTGGCGCTGATCAAGCTTCTGATGGATGAGGAGGGCCGCCGCCGTGCCGAGGGCCGCGCCGACCATGTTATCCCGATGCGCCCCGACCATGGCCATCTGCTGCTGGATGACATCGACAAGCAGACCAACCCCGGCTATTCGGCCATCGGGCGGTTGAAGGGGCTTGCCGAGCTTCGCGGAATCGCCCGCGCGGTCTCCTCGCTCGCGCCGGCATGAAGGACGCGCGGCGATGACACATGATTTCACCGGAAAGGCCATGGCGGTCACCGGCAGCAGCGGCATCGGCCTTGGCGCGGCCCTGTATCTGGCGCGGTCCGGCGCGCGGGTCTTCCTTGCCGGAATCGACACGGTCATGAATGACAAGGCAGCCGCCCTTGCCGCCGGCGAAGGGCTTGCCGTCAGCCTTCACCATGTCGATGTCGCGGACGAGGCGTCTGTGCGTGGCTGGGCGGACCAGATCGCCGCCGAGACGGACACCCTGCACGGGCTTGTCAACGCCGCCGGACAGCAGAGCTTCGGCACCGCCGAGACCACACGTCCGGCAGAATGGGACCAGGCCATCGCGGTCAATCTGCGGTCCTGCTATCTGACATCGCATTGTCTCTATCCGATGCTGAAGGCGGCCGGTGGGGCGGCGGTGGTGCATGTCTCGTCGGTTCAGGGGCACAACAACCAGGACAATGTTCTTGCCTATGCCGTAGCGAAGGGCGGGGTTCACGCGCTGACCCGCGCC
The DNA here is from genome assembly GCA_913048595.1 of uncultured Alphaproteobacteria bacterium. GTDB lineage: Bacteria > Pseudomonadota > Alphaproteobacteria > Puniceispirillales > Puniceispirillaceae > UBA8309. The sequence goes on from CAJWVJ010000065.1 coordinate 5,265, forward strand.
ATGGCGGTGGATTGCGCGAAGGACGCGATCAGGGTCAATTCCATCAGCCCCGGGTCGATCCGCACGCCGCTTCTGGAATTTTCGGCAAGCCAGCTTGCCGTCGGCGGCAAGTCCATCGACGACATGATCGGCAAATTCGGTGCCTCGCATCCCATCGGACGTGTCGGCACCACCGAAGAGACAGGAAGCCTGATCGCCTATCTCTGTTCCGACGCGGCCGGCTTCATCACCGGGGCCGATCTGCGGATTGATGGCGGGCTGACCGCGCAGCTGTGTATCTGATCGATGTCGGGGCTGTTTGAAGAGCTGGATTACCGGCAGACCGTGCTTGGCGAGCTGATTTTGCGGCGTCGCCGGATTCTGAAGCTTGACCGCAATGTGGTCGAGGTGATCCTGAATGACGAACATCTGATGTCGGACATGTTCACCAGCTCGGAAATCGCGCTTGCCAGAACCCCGCTGGAACGTATGCTTGCCGACGGCGCGGCGGGATTGGATATTCTGGTCGGCGGGCTGGGGCTTGGCTATACGGCGGACGCGGTTCTCGGGTTCGACGCGGTCGCCTCGCTGACCGTCATCGACTATCTTGCGCCGCTGATCGAATGGCACGAGGCCGGCATCCTGCCGCTGGGCCGGCGGCTGGCGGATGATCCGCGGTGCCGGTTTGTCGAAGGTGATTTCTTCGCGCTGGCGCGTGGCGATAACGGGTTCGACCCGCAGGCGCCGGGGCGGCGTTTCGACGGCATCTTCCTTGATATCGACCATAGTCCGGATTTCCATCTGAACCCCTCCCACGCCGATTTCTACAGCCCTGGCGGGCTGGCCCGCCTGATACGGAGCCTGACCGCGGGCGGCGTCTTCGCGCTCTGGTCGAACGACCCGCCTGATGCCGGCTTTCTGGCCAGGCTGAAGGCGGTGTTCAAGGACGCCAGCGCCGAGGAGGTGGTGTTCCACAACCCCCTGATGGATGAGGATTGCGTACAGACCGTCTATCTTGGCATGGCGGGTTGAGCCGGCAAGCCGCCTGTCCGCCTCACAGGCCCAGTTCGTAGAAACGGTTGGCGGTGCCGCCGAAGATCGCGGCCGTCTCTGCCGCGCTGCGCCCGGCAGTCAGCTGAAGCGCGGCGTCATGCCAGTCGGCATATTCGCCGGCAAGGCGGCAGACCGGCCAGTCGGATCCCCACATCACCCGCTCGGCGCCGAAGACGGTGATGATGTGATCGACATAGGGGCGCAGATCATCGACCGTCCAGCCGGCGCCGGCCTCGGTGATCAGGCCGGATACTTTGCAACAGGCCGATGTCTCGCCAGCCAGCCGCGACATGCCATCCGCCCAGTGGGTGAAGCGCTCCGGCGTCGGGGTGGCAATCTGCGGCTTCATGCCATGGTCGATCACCACCGTCATCTCGGGATAGCGGGTGAAGATGGTCAGGAAATTGTCGAGATGCCGCGGCAGGCCAAGCGCCTCGAAGCGCAACCCGAGATCGATGGTGGCCGCGAAGCCCCATTGCACATCCTCGCGAAGCATCCAGTCATCATCGGCAATGTCCTGGATCATCGGACGAACGCCCTTGAAGGCTGGATGACCTGCCAGCCGGGCCAGCACATCGCGATGCGCCGGCTGTTCGAAATCGATCCAGCCTGTGACCGCCCCGACATGCGGCGTGGCGTCCGCCAGCCCCAGCATATATTCGCTTTCCTCGATGCTGGCGGCGGCCTGAACCAGAACGGTGGCGTCGATGCCGGCAGCGTCGAGATGCGGCGCGATGTCGGCCGGGCCATAGGGCCGGAACAGCGTCGCGTTGTCTTCTGGCATCCAGCCATAATCGCCGCGCGCCGGATTCCAGAAATGATGGTGGGCATCAACCTTCATGGCACGATCTCCGTCAGGGTCAAGGCAGGGCGGATTGCCGGCGCCCACACGCATCAACAGGCTTGCCGAGCCTTGCCTGCAGATTGCATCATAGAATCATGCGTCGCCGGATCACAAGTCGGCGCAAGGGGCGAAAGACAGGCGGCAGATGGCCCGGACCACTGCCAAGACCACGGCCAGGACCATGAGTGATGGTTGAAGCCGGATAAGGGGAGGCAGGACATGTCCGACACGATGACCGACGAGTTCCGCGACGCCATACGCAAGATGAAGGCGGAGATACGAGGCAGCGGTGTCGATCTCGGCGCGGCCTTCGCCGCCATCGACTCGCTTGTCGAGACGCAGATCGGGCAGATTGAGGCGGACGTCGCCGCCGGAACGTCGCCTGTGCCGGTCTGCGACTATGCCGATCTGGCAAGCGGCCGGATCAATGACGCGGTGACGTCGCGGATCAGGCAGCGCGGCGCGGTGATCCTTCGCAACACCTTCGATCGCGACCGGGTCGATGCCTGGAACGACACGCTGATGGCGTATGTGGCGCGCAATGATTATTTCGAAAAGCAGAAGGCCAAGGACGGGATGGACCAGTATTTCTCCACCCTGTCATCTTCCCGCCCGCAGATTTTCGGCCTCTACTGGTCGAAGCCGCAGATGGAGGCCCGCACGTCCGAAGAACTTGCCACCGCGCGGAAATGGCTGAACCGCCTGTGGCGTTTCGATTCCGAAAACGGCACCGAATTCGATCCGGACCGCGAATGTCTCTATGCCGACAGGCTTCGCCAGCGCGAGCCCGGCGATGACACGCTTGGTCTCAGCCCGCATGTCGATGGCGGGTCGGTCGAACGCTGGCTTGATCAGGGCTATCGACGCGTCTACCGGCATCTTCTGTCCGGCGCGGTCGGCAGCTATGACCCGTTCGACGCCGCCTTCCGCACGGTCACGAGGGAAACTCCATCGCCGGCAGTCTGTTCGATGTTCCGCACCTATCAGGGGTGGACGGCGCTCAGCCGCCAGGGGCCGGGCGACGGCACGCTGAATCTTGTGCCGATTGCCAATGCCATGGGGTGGGTCATTCTGCGCGCGCTTCAGGATGACGTGCCGGAGGACGAGCTGTGCGGGGCCGCGCCGTCGCGCGCCCTGACCATCAGCAAGCGCTATCACGCCAAGCTGCTGCGGGCCTATGTGCCGATCCCGGTGGTCGAGCCCGGGGATACGGTGTGGTGGCATCCCGATGTGATCCACGGTGTCGAGGACCAACATACCGGCACCGGCTACAGCAATGTGATGTATATCGGCGCCGCCCCGGCCTGCGCGAAGAATGAGAGTTTTCTGGCCGGCCAGCGTCGCGCCTTCGAGGCAGGCGAAAGCTCTCCCGATTTCGCGGCGGAAAATTACGAGGTGGATTTTGAAGGCAGGTTCACCGCCGACATGCTATCACCGCTTGGACGTGTTCAGATGGGATATGAGGGCTGATGCCGTTTCGGTGGCCTGGCCACAAGACAGGGTATTTTCGATGCTTGCTATTGGTGGTGAAAACCTGATCGACCTGGTGTCAGGCGCGGCGGCGGCGAACGGACTGCCGCAATATGTCGCCAATCCCGGCGGGTCGCCTTTCAATGTCGCCATAGCAGCCGGGCGTCAGGGCCAGAAGGTGGCCTATCTGACCCCGGTCTCGGATGACGCGCTCGGTGTGCTTCTGGCCGACCGTCTTGTAGAAAGCAGGGTCACGCTGGCCGCCCCACGGGCCTCAAAGCCGACATCGCTCGCCGTGGTGTCGATCACGGACGGCATCCCGTCATATGCCTTTCATCGCAACAGCACGGCTGAGCGCGAGGTCACGGCCGCCAGTCTGAAGCGCGACATGCCCGATGATGCGACGCTGTTCCATGTCGGTTCGCTGGCCCTGATCGGCGGTGACGATGCCGATGCCTGGGAATCCTTTTTCGAATCCTGCAAGGCGCGCGGCATCCTGACATCGCTTGATCCGAACGTGCGGCCCGGATTGATTGAAGACCGCGACGGCTATGTGGCGCGCATCAGGCGGATGATGCGCCATGCCGACATCTTCAAGCTGTCTGACGAGGATCTGACCTGGCTCTATCCGGATCGTCCGCTGGACAGGGCCCTTGCGGACTGCCGGACGGACTGTGATGCTGCGCTGTTCATCCTGACCCTTGGCGGCGAGGGATCGCGTCTGTTTCTTGGCGATATCGATCTGACGGCCACGGCCCCCGCCATCGACGATCTTGCCGACACGGTCGGGGCGGGTGACACTTACATGGCCAGCATGCTGTGCTGGTTTGTCGAGAACGGGCTGACGTCGCGCGCCGACCTCGCCGCGATCGACGAGGCGATGCTTCACCGGGCCAGCCTGCGGGCGGCCGAGGCGGCGGCCATCAACTGCCAGCGGTCGGGATGCAACCCGCCATGGCGGGACGAATTGACGAATATCTAGTGGGAAAGTGATCCTGGCCAGACATCAATAGGGGGAGTCGTCGCCTTGCCGAAGCAGCTTCAGATAGATGCGGACCAGACCTAAGCCGCTGATCACGTGCGCTTTCACGACATCCCGGTTCATGCTTACAGGCAGGATTCAGATGCCGAGCGCGCCCGCTGGGGGGATGACAGGCTGCGCGAGGCGCTGCGCCACATGCTGGTGGTTCGCGAATTCGAAAGCATGCTTCATGCCTTCAAATCGACGGGAAGCTATCGTGGCATCGACTATGTCTATAAGGGGCCGGCGCATCTGTCGGTGGGGCAGGAGGCGGCCGCTGTCGGCAGCGCCATGGCGCTTCGCCCCGAGGACCAGATTTTCGGCTCCCACCGCAGCCATGGCGAGATCATCGCCAAGGCGCTGGCGGCCGTCGGGGCGATGCAGGATGACAAGCTTGCCTCGATTCTTGAAACACATGCTGACGGACGGCTTCTCGAGCTTGTGACGCGCCATGTCGGCGATGCCGGCGGGGCTGCGGCCGAGGGGTTCCTGCTGACCGGCGTGCTGGCCGAGATCTTCATGCGGGACGCCGGGTTCAACCGCGGCATGGGCGGCTCCATGCACGCTTTCTTCACCCCCTTTGGGGCCTATCCGAACAACGCCATTGTCGGCGGGTCGTCGGGGATCGCGGTCGGCGCCGCGCTGCGGGCCCAGCTGACCGGGTCAGATGCCATCTGCGTTGCCAATCTGGGGGATGGCAGCACCGGCTGCGGACTGATCTGGGAATCGATGAATTTTGCCGCCATGGGCCAGTTCAAGAGCCTGTGGCAGCCGCCCTTCGACAGCCACCCTCCGGTGCTGTTCTGCTTCACCAACAATTTCTACGCCATGGGCGGGCAGACCCGTGGCGAGACGATGGGCTGGGAGCGGCTGTCGCGCATCGGTGCCGGGGTTGGCCCGGCGCAGCTTCACGCCGAAACGGTGGACGGTTCGAACCCGCTGGCGGTGGCGGATGCGGTGGCGCGCAAGGCCGATATCCTGCGCCAGGGCCAGGGACCGGCCTTGCTGGATATCGAATGTTACCGCTATTCCGGCCATTCGACGACCGACACCAACGCCTATCGCTCGCGCGACGAGATGAAGGCCTGGCAGGCGCATGACCCGATCACCAGGTTCCGTGACCGGCTGATCGATGCCGGCGTGATCACCGCCGCCGGGGCCGATGACATGGCCGAAGCCGCCGGCGCGCAGATTGAGGCGGTGACGC
>CAJWVJ010000066.1 GCA_913048595.1 uncultured Alphaproteobacteria bacterium
CCATGGCGCGTCCTGCCCCATCGGCATTGGCGTGTCCTGCTCGGCCGACCGGCAGGCACTGGCGAAGATCACACCCGAGGGCATTTTTGTTGAGCGGCTTGAGCGTGACCCGGCCCGCTTCCTTCCGGAGGCCGACGAGACGGACGAGATGCCGGCGGTGGCCATCGACCTGAACCGGCCGATGGCCGACATCCTTGTGGCGCTGAGCCAGCATCCTGTTTCCACCAGGCTGTCGCTGACCGGCCCGTTGATCGTGGCGCGGGACATCGCCCACGCCAAGATGCTGGAAAAACTGGAGGCCGAGGGAAGCCTTCCCGACTATTTCAAGAATCATCCGGTCTACTATGCCGGACCGGCCAAGACACCGGACGGCATGGCGTCCGGCTCCTTCGGCCCAACGACGGCTGGCCGCATGGACAGCTATGTCTCGACCTTCCAGGCGGCAGGCGGGTCCATGGTGATGCTTGCCAAGGGCAACAGGTCACGCCAGGTGCGCGAAAGCTGCAAGGCCCATGGGGGCTTCTATCTTGGCAGTATCGGGGGCGTCGCCGCCAAGCTGGCGCTGGAATCAATCAAGAAGATCGAGGTTCTCGAATATCCCGAACTCGGCATGGAGGCGGTCTGGCGGATCGAGGTCGAGAATTTTCCGGCCTTCATCATCACCGACGACAAGGGCAATGATTTCTTCGATATCGGGTGATTGACCGGAAGCGCTGTCAGTCCTGAACGGGAGGCGGCCCGCCGCTGGCCCAGTCGATATACTGGATGGTGTGGCGCACCGGAATGTCGCCATCGAGCTGCTGGATACAGCCGATATTGCCTGCCGCGACCATCAGCGCGCCCGCCTTCTCGATATTCTCGAGCTTGCGCTTTCGCAGCCCGTCGGCCATTTCCGGCTGCAGGATGTTGTAGACACCGGCCGACCCGCAACACAGATGCGGCTCGAGCGGCTGCCGCACCTCGAACCCGGCCTCGCGAAGAAGCTGCATCGGCAGATCATGGATTTTCTGACCATGCTGCAGCGAGCAGGCGGAATGATAGGTGATCTGACCGCGACCCTCCGGCGCCGGATCGATCACCGTTTCCAGCGGCAGCTCGGCCAGGATTTCGGTGATGTCCCGCGCCAGGCCCGACACCCGTTCGGCAATGGCGGCAAGCTCCGGGTCATCGCCCACCATATGGGCGTAATCCTTGATCATGGTGCCGCATCCCGAGGCGTTCGCGATGATGGCGTCGACATCGCCGCGATCAAGCTCTTCCTGCCAGGCGAGAAGCGTGTCGCGCACGGTGCGGTGGGCGGCTTGCTGCTCGCCGATATGGTGGGCCAGTGCCCCGCAGCAGGACGCCTCCTGGCGCACCGTCACCTCGACACCAAGCCTGTTCAGCACGCGGATGGTGCTGGCATTGATGGCCGGGTCCAGCGCGCGCTGGGCGCAGCCGGCAAGCAGAATGACCCGGCGCGTGCCCTTGATCCTGGGCTTGAAATGCATCGTCTTGCTGCCGACCCGGTCAAAGGCCGGAAGCTTCTTCGGAAGTTTCGCGAGAGCCGCCCGCATATTGGCCGGCATCACCGGCGCAAACAGCGCGCCAAGCCGCCCGAGCCGCATCATCATCCGGAATCTGCCGGCATAGGGAATGACGCTGGCCAGCAGGCGCCGCATCATCCTGTCACCGAAGGGGCGGGTCACAAGGCCGTCGATCCGTTCGCGCCCGATCTCGATCAGATGGTGATAGTCAACACCCGACGGGCAGGTGGTCGTGCAGGCCAGGCAGCCAAGACAGCGGTCGAGGTGATAGCCGGTATCCGCAGACACGCTGTCCGGTGATTCCAGAAGTTCGCGCATCATCCAGATGCGGCCACGCGGGCTGTCACGTTCGTCGCCGGTCATCACGAAGGTCGGGCATGTCGCGGTACAGAAGCCGCAATGCACACATTTGCGAAGGATGCCATCCGCCTCGCGGATCTGCGGGTCCTGCAACTGCGTGTCTGTGAAATGCGTTTGCATGGCCGCCCTATACCCCTTCATGCATGCGTTCGAAATTCAGCACACCAAGCGGATCAAAAGACGCCTTGACCCGCTTGTGAAGCGCAAACATGCCGCCGGCAAGCGGCTCGAAAGGCGCGATCTTCTCGCGCGTGGCACCGACATCGCGGACAAGCATGGCAAAGCCGCTGTCAAGTCCGGCCACCGCCTTGCGAAGCGCCGGGCCGACATGCGGTGACGAGCCGGCAAGCCAGACCAGACCGCCGGCCCAGTCAATGATCATACGGACCTGAAGCCGCGAATCGAGCGCGCCGACAACGCGTGCCGCGTCGGCCGGGGCGCAGGACACCTTCCAGATGTCGAGCGGCTTTTCCGCCAGCGGCTGCACATCGCGGATGCGCTGCCAAAGTTTGACACTGGCCGCCTCGGCAAGCGCCTCTCCCCCTGTCATCTCCTGAAGATGGCCAAGCCGGTCGGCAACCGACGCATCGATTCCCTCAAGCCGGATGATGATGGTAAACGGACTGCCGCTGTCAACACCCTCTTCCGCCGCGATGGCAGATGGCAGGATAGCGCTGGCCCCCGGTTCATGCGGCGAGGCAAAGATGCCGGCAATGGCCGACGCCGCGCCGGCGATATCATCCGCGGCGATCACCAGCGAGCGGCTTGTCTCGGGCGCCGGAAGGGTCTTCAGGGTGATTTCATCCATCACGCCAAGCGTGCCGAACGAGCCGCACATCAGCTTTGACAGATCATAGCCGGTAACATTCTTCATCACCTTGCCACCGGACTTGAACAGCTCGCCACGGCCGGATACAGCCTCGAACCCAAGCAGGTAGTCGCGTGCCGCGCCGGCGGTCAGACGGCGCGGTCCTGACAGGTTGGCGGCGATCACCCCGCCGATCGTGCCGCGCACACCCGGCTGCGCCTCGCCGAGGATGCGGGTCATGCTTGGCGGCTCGAAGGCCAGCATCTGCCGCGCATCGGCGAGCGCCGCCTCGACAAGGTTCATCGGCGTGCCGGCGCGAAGCGTCAATACAAGTTCCTCGGGCTGATAGTCGACAATCCCGGACAGCGCGCTGACATCCAGAACATGATCATAGCTGGAAGCGCGGCCAAGATGGCGCTTGGTGCCCGCGGCCCGCACCTCGAGCCGTGCCTTTTCAGCCATTGCCTGCTGCACTGCCTCGGCGGCCTCACCAAGATTGCTGACCTTGAAATCCGTCATCTCATCGACCCGATCGCGTCGGCCCTAGAAGCGCGGCAGGTCAGGATGCGGCAGCTTGCCCCTATGGACATGAAGGCGGCCAAGCTCGGCGCAACGATGAAGCTGCGGGAACATCTTGCCGGGGTTCAGAAGATGCCCCGGGTCAAAGGCGCATTTCAGCCGCTGCTGCTGCTTCAGGTCATCCTCGGTGAACTGGATGGTCATCAGGTCGCGCTTTTCGACCCCGACACCGTGTTCGCCGGTCAGGACACCGCCCATCTCGACGCAGCTTCGCAGGATGTCGGCACCGAATTCCTCGGCCCGTTCCAGCTCGCCCGGCTGGTTCGCGTCGAACAGGATCAGCGGATGCAGATTGCCGTCGCCGGCGTGAAACACATTCGCCACACGGAGCCCGTATTGCTGGCTGAGAGATGCCATGCGCCGCATCATGTCCGGCAGGCGCCGCCGCGGAATGGTGCCGTCCATGCACAGATAATCAGGCGAAATCCGGCCCACCGCAGGGAAGGCAGACTTGCGTCCCGCCCAGAACAGGTTGCGCTCCTCCTCGGACTGGCTGACGCGGACCGAACTCGCTCCGGCCTTGCGAACGATAGCTTCGACACGCTCGATCAGCGCATTGACCTCGACCTCTGGGCCATCAAGCTCGATGATCAGAAGAGCCGCCGCCTCCCGCGGATATCCGGCATTGGCGAAATCCTCGGCAGCCTGGATGGCAAGCCCGTCCATCATCTCCATGCCGGCAGGAATGATCCCGGCGGCGATGATGTCACCGACGGCGGTGCCGGCATCGCCGGTATCCTCAAACCCGACAAGAAGCGCCCGCGCCGTTGCCGGCTTTTGCAGGATGCGAAGCGTCACCTCGCTGACAACGCCAAGAAGCCCTTCCGAACCGGTCATCACCCCGAGAAGGTCATAATCGCCGGCATCAAGATGCTTGCCGCCAAGGCGCAGGATCTCGCCTTCGATGGTGACAAGCTCGATGCCGAGAAGATTGTTGGTGGTCAGGCCGTATTTCAGGCAATGCACCCCGCCTGAATTTTCCGCGACATTGCCGCCGACAGAACAGGCGATCTGGCTTGACGGGTCGGGGGCATAATAGAAGCCATCCGCCTCGACCGCCTTGGTGATAGCCAGGTTGGTCACGCCGGGCTGCGCCACGACGCAGCGGTTCTGGTAATCGACATCCAGAATACGGTTGAACTTGCCAAGACCGAGAAGCACCGCATCGGCAAGCGGCAGCGCGCCGCCGGACAGCGATGTTCCGGCTCCGCGCGGCACCACCTTCACCCCGTTCTGGTGGCACCATTTCATCACCGCTGAAATCTGCTCAACCGTTTCGGGCAGCACCACGGCTAGAGGCAGCTGGCGATAGGCCGACAGACCGTCAGCATCATAGGCACGCATGCTTTCACGGCTATCAATGACGCAGTCGGTAGGCACCATCTGGCGAAGCGTGCGGCAAATCTCGTCGCGGCGGTCGATCACTCCCTGATCGGGTTCAGGCATAAGCATGGGGCATATCCAGACTTGTTCAGCACGGCTTCATTAAATAACGCAATGCATGTGCGATGTCAGCGGTCCGATGCGGGTTTATCGCCGCACCCGCAGCAAAAACCTCGTCCTGTGCCGGAAACGAAAAACGGCCGGCAAAGCCGACCGTCTGGCGTTCTGGCCATGTTGGCGACTGATCAGCCCTGGCGCGCCTTCATGCGCGGGTTGCGCTTGTTGATCACATAGAGGCGGCCGCGACGGCGTACGACCTGGCAATTGCGGTCACGCATCTTCAGTGTTTTCAGCGAGCTAGCGACTTTCATGTTCGGCTCCGGTGCCTGACAGTCATCAAATTGAGGACGTGGTTTAGCACCCTGTCCCGGCAAGGTCAATCGTGAATTGGGCGCGGAATACGGGCGCGTCACCCGGCGCAGGCGACACCCGTGCCCTTCAACCCGCAATAGCCGTTCGGCACCTTGTAAAGATATTGCTGGTGATAATCCTCGGCATAATAGAACGGGCCGGCGGCGGCGATCTCGGTGGTGATGCTATCGCGGCCGGCAGCCTTCAGCGCCGCGCCATAGCGGTCCGCCATCGCTGTCGCCGCGTCAAGCTGCGCATCGCTGGTGCAATAGATGGCCGAGCGGTACTGCGTGCCGATATCGTTGCCCTGGCGGTGCCCCTGGGTCGGGTCATGTTCTTCCCAGAAGGTCTTCAGGATGCGATCAAGGCTGACCACCTTCGGATCAAACACCACCATCACAATTTCCGTGTGGCCCGTGCGGCCGGAACAGACCTCTTCATAGGTCGGATTGGGGGTGACCCCGCCAGCATAGCCGACAGCCGTCGTGTGGACCCCTTCTATGGTCCAGAACAGGCGCTCCGCCCCCCAGAAACACCCTAGGCCAAGGTAAACCGCCTCGAGATGATCCGGGAACGGCCCCATGGTCGAGGTGCCAAGCACACAATGCGGCGCCCCGTCCCAAATGGCGTGATCTCGGCCGGCAAGCGCCTCGCTCACCAGCGGCAGGCGGGATTTGAACGGGTTTGAAAACAGCATGATCTCACCTTGCTTCAGAGGGTCGCATATAGCGGGCGACTGGTTAGCGCTGGTGCCCTTATCTGCGCAACGCCTCGACCCCGGGAAGCTCGCGCCCCTCAAGCCATTCGAGGAAAGCACCCCCGGCCGTCGATACATAGGAGAACTGGTCACTCGCCCCGGCATTTGCAAGGGCGGCAAGCGTGTCACCACCGCCGGCCACCGACAGCAGGCTGCCTGCGTCTGTCAGCGCGCCGACCGCCTGCGCAAGGCTGTTCGTGGCGCTGTCAAACGGGGGAATTTCAAACGCGCCCATGGGGCCGTTCCAGACCACCGTCTTGCAGCCGGCAAGATATTCGGCCGCCGCACTGGCAGAGGCGGGCCCGGCATCAAGGATCATCTCGCCGGCCCCGACATCGCCGGGGCGCGCCACACGATGCGGCGCGTTTTCCTTGAATTCACGTGCCACAAGGAAATCCTCCGGAAGCCCGATGAAGCAGCCATGCGCCGCGGCGCTGGCCTCGATGGCGCGGGCAGTATCGACCATATCCGCCTCGACAAGCGAGGCACCGACATCCTGCCCCCGCGCCAGAAGGAAAGTATTCGCCATGCCCCCGCCAAGGATCAGCGCATCAACCCGCGTCACCAGATTTTCCAGCACCTGAAGCTTGGTCGATACCTTGGCCCCGCCGACAATCGCCGCCACCGGACGCGCCGGGTCGGCCAGCGCGCGATGCAGCGCCGTCAGCTCTTCACCAAGCGCGCGCCCCGCCGTTGCCACCTTCATCATGCGGGGAAGCGCCTCGACCGAGGCATGGGCGCGATGCGTGCAGGAAAAGGCGTCGCCGACATAGATGTCGCCAAGCGCGGCCAGCGCCGCGGCAAAGCCGCTGTCATTCGCCTCTTCACCGGCGTGGAAACGCAGATTTTCCATCATCACGACATCACCATCGCCGAGCCGGCCTACCGCTACCTTTGCGCCGGGTCCGGTGATATCGGGCTCAACCGGCACATCACATCCCAGCAGGCCGGCCAGAGCAGCCGCCACAGGCGCCACCGACATCTCGGGGACAAATGCCCCTTTCGGCCGCCCGAGATGCGTCAGGATCACCAGCCGCGCGCCGGTCGCGCGAAGCGCCTGCAGCCCCGGCACAACGCGCCTGATTCGTGTGTCATCGCTGACCGTACCATCGGCGAGCGGCACATTCAGATCAAGCCTGACGAGGCAGCACTTGCCGGCGGTCTCAATCTGGTCAACGAACAAAAAGGGGGCATCCATAAGAAAATCCTGATATAGCAATTGGCAAATGGGGGGCCTTTCGATTAGCCGAAAGCCACCCTGCTGGCAAGAAGCGCCGGGCGGTATCGGCACCTTGTCAGTTCAAGAGACCGTGACATGACACCGCTTTCAGACAAAACAGAAATGGCAGATCGCAAGGCACCTTATTATGGCGGTGCCATCGGGTTTGTGGCGGGCGGCATCGGCGATCAGATCTATCACCTTGGCCAGCTTCGCGCCCTCGCCGCGGCCTGCCGGACAGGGAACATTGATATCGCCTGCATCCATCCCGGGCCGATCAGCCGGATATTGGCGTCAACGCCCTGGGTCGGACGGGTGATCGACGCCCGCCCGCTGCGGCGATACCTGCCCGGGTTACGCGGCAGCGATACCGTTCGCGCCCTGCGGCTTCACCGCTACGACACCGCCTTTTTCATGCACCGGTCGACAAGCTTCAAGCTGGCCGCGCGCGCCGCCGGTATTCCGCGCCGTATCGGCCTTGCCGACGGAATCATCGACAATGCGCTCCTTCATGAACCATTGCCACTGGCCGCAGGCGGGGCGCGCCGAGAGCTGTGGGGCCACCGGCCCTTCATCGCCGCCATTGACGAATATATCGCGGGAGTGGGCCTTGACCTTGCCCCTGACATTCCCACCATTCTGCCCGACCAGTCATTCATGAAGCTGGCGCGGCGGCTGATTGCAGACATACCAAAGCCAGTTACCGTGGTGAACCTGTTCGCGTTGGATGAAAAGAGGCGGTGGCCGGTTGCCGCCGCGATCAGGACAATCAGCAAGCTGGCAGAGCGCGGAGGAAGCTTCATCCTCAACGCCGGGCCAGACGCAGCGGACACCCATCGCAAGGCGTTGTGTGTCTGGCAGGATGCCTGCCGGGCCAGCGGCCGCATAAAGCCGTCACAGCTGAGTGACAGCCTCGGCCCTGACGCCTCGATGGAACGCGATGTCGCGCTCTACCATCTGGCGGACCGCTATATCGGGGTGGATTCCTTCACCGCAAACCTGGCGATAAACTGCAATCTTCCCGCCGTCATTCTGTTTGCCAAAGCCGGTGACAGACTGGCCTACCGTGCGATTGTGGAGGCTGTGATCCCGGCGACCGACGGCGATCTTGGCACGGTGGTGGATACGGATGTGCTGTCGGCTGCCAGAAGGCTCGCGGCGCGCCTCGACAAGGCCCCTGCCAAGGATCAGCCCTTGCCGGTGTAATCCTCGTAGGATTTCTCCTCGACAAGCTCGGAACCGGTCGCAAGATTGATCTTCTTTTTCAACTCGGCACGGCGGTCATTCGTGACATAGACCGCCCGCGCGAGTTCGATGAAGCGTTCACCGAACCGGCCAGCGGCTTCTTCGGTGCGGATGTCGTCCTCGATGTCCCACAATTCGCCATTCACGGCACGCAACGCATCGGTCAGCGCGACCACTTCCTCCGCATCGAAAACGCCGCCGCTGACAAGCGGGCGTAGCGCGTCGAGCTCGGTGGCGATATTGCGCAGCTTGTCCGTATCCGAAATACGGTCTGACTTGATTTCGAGAATAGTGACCTTGTCGACCACTTCACCGACCGACACAGGAACGCTGAGTATCATCTTCATCCACCTTTTCGGCGCCAATTTCACTGTGCGGCAGTGTGTGACGCAAATTGCCGCGTAGTGCAAGACGTCATTGCCCGGCATGGCGGACACTCATCGCTTGTCCTCGTCATCAGCAGCATGATAGGCAGGGCCAGTTATCAAAGGGTCTCCCAATGCCATCTCCCATACCGACATCCAGAGGTCAGGAATTCTGGACCGGCGTTCGCCAGGAATTGCCGCTGCAACTCGGCGTGGCGCCGTTCGGGCTTGTTTTCGGCGTCCTGGGAATGGCGAGCGGGCTGTCGGCATTGCAGACGATCCTGCTGTCTTCGATCCTGTTCGGCGGGGCCAGCCAGGTCGTCTTCGCACAGCTATGGGGCGCCGGCGTGCCGGCACCCGTGGTCGGGGCATCGGTATCGGTCGTCAATCTGCGGCACGCACTCTACAGCGCGTCAATCGCCCCCTATCTCCGTAGCCTGCCTCTTCGCTGGCGAATACCGCTGGCTTACCTGCTGACGGACGAAGCCTATGCGGTGACCATCCATCGGTTGAAGACCCAGCCGGCGTCACCGTTTCAGCATTATCACCTTCTCGGAACGGGATTAACGCTGTGGATATGCTGGCAGATCACCACCATCACTGGCGTTGTCTTCGGCGCGACGATACCCGAAACGCTGTCGCTCGGCTTCGCCATTCCGCTGACTTTCATCGCACTGGTCGCACCGGCCATTCGCCGCAGGGCCGACCTTGCCGCCTGCGCGACGGCGGCCTTGATTTCGATTGTCGGCCAGCCCCTGCCCTGGAAAAGCTGGATCATCCTTGCCGCCATCGGCGGGATTGCTGTCGGCTATATCGTCAAACGCTGGACATCACCGGGAGACAGCGCATGATCTGGCTGGTGATGATTGCATGTGGCCTGCTGACATTCGCAACGCGGTTCGTGATGTTCTCAGGGCTGGCGCCACGACGCCTTCCCGACTGGCTTGAGGATGCGCTCGGCTTCGTTCCCATCGCGGTGTTAACCGCGATCATCGTGCCGGCGGTCATAACAGGTCCCGAAGGCACCCTTTTCATTGCCGGAAACTCGCGCCTTCCAGCCGCCGTAATCGCGGTATCGGTGGCGTTGCTCACCCGCTCGGTGCTGGCAACAATCGCAACCGGGCTCGCGGCGCTATGGTGTCTGGAATGGTTTGTCTACTGACGATCGTCAGGACGCCGCAAAACGGTCGCACGACCGCGCGAGTTTGACATCAAGATCCGAAACGCCGCCTAGTGAATGCGTGGTCCACCGGATCGTGACACGGTTATAGACGTTGGACCATTCGGGATGATGGTTGGCACGTTCAGCTGCCATCGCCACGCGGGTCATAAATCCGAACGCAGCATTGAAACCCTTGAATGCAAATGTTTTTTCAATCGCAATGCCGCCGGCCGACAGGCTCCATCCGTCAAGCTCGCCAATCGCCTGGTCAAGCGCATCGCCGGAAATCAGGTCTGCCATGTCATCCTCCCCACTTGCCCATCACCTGCCTGTTCGACGAATATAACCGCTGGAGAACACTGTCACCATGTCCAAAACCATTTTGATTGCCGCACACGCACCGTCAGCCAACACTGCCGCCCTCGCCGACGCGGCACTGCGGGGCGCGACGAACCCCGATGCCGGAGACGTTCGGGTCGAAATGAAATCGCCGTTCGACATCAGCACAGCGGATGTATTTGCCTGCGACGGGTTCATCATCGGCACG
>CAJWVJ010000067.1 GCA_913048595.1 uncultured Alphaproteobacteria bacterium
GATCGCGACGCCATCCATGGCGGCCTCGACGCCGTCGCGGCCGAGATCGCGTCCGGCGACTTCACCTTCTCGGCAGAGCTTGAAGACATCCATATGAACATCGAGTCGCGCCTTGCCGAGCTGATCGGCGAGCCGGCGCGCCGGCTTCACACGGCAAGGTCGCGCAACGACCAGGTGGCAACCGATTTCCGGCTCTGGGTGCGCGAGCTGATTGATTCCGTCGATCAGGCGCTTGCCGGCCTTCAGGCAGAGCTTCTGCGCCGCGCCGACGAACATGCCGATACGCTGATGCCGGGGTTCACCCATCTGCAGACGGCGCAGCCGGTGACATTCGGCTTTCATCTGATGGCCTATGTCGAGATGTTCGGACGCGACCGCAGCCGCTTTGCCGATGCCCGCGCGCGGCTGAATGAATCGCCGCTTGGCGCCGCCGCGCTGGCCGGGACAGGCTTTCCGACCGACCGCCATATGACGGCCGAACTCCTGGGGTTTGACCGGCCGATGGCGAATGCCATGGATGCCGTGTCGGACCGCGATTTCGCGCTGGAATTCCTGTCTTCGGCAGCCATCTGCGCGGTACATATGTCGCGCCTTGCCGAGGAAATGGTGATCTGGTGCTCGGACCGGTTCGGCTTCATCAGCCTGTCGGACGCCTTCACCACAGGATCCTCGATCATGCCGCAGAAGCGCAACCCCGACGCCGCCGAACTGGTGCGGGCAAAGCCGGGCCGGATCATCGGCGCGCTGAACGGGCTGTTGATCGTGCTGAAGGGGCTGCCGCTTGCCTATGGCAAGGACATGCAGGAAGACAAGGAAGGCGTGTTCGACGCCGCCGACGCCCTTGGCATTTCGCTTGCCGCGACGACCGGGATGGTGGCCGACATGACAGCGCGGCCCGAGAATATGCGCGCCGCCCTCGAACAGGGTTTTCCGACGGCCACCGATCTTGCCGATTATCTTGTCCGCGACCTTTGCCTGCCGTTCCGCGAGGCGCATCATGTCAGCGGATCGATCGTCGCCATCGCCGCCGGCAAGGGATGCGATCTTGACGCGCTGAGTCTTGATGAGATGCAGTCGGTCGAGCCGCGGATCACCGCGGCGGTGACGGACATCCTGTCCTGCGAGGCGGCGGTCGCGATGCGCAGGAGTTTTGGCGGCACCGCCCCCGACGAAGTGCGGGCCCGGATTGCCGAGGCACGGACACGATTTGGCATTGGCGGCTAGCCGCCTGCCGTGAAAGGGAGACAGCCATGAATTTCAAACCTGTTGCACTGGTGATTCTGATGCTGGCGCTGGTGGCGGGCGGGTTGACCGCATGTGGCAAGCGCGGCGATCCCTATCGCCCGTCCGAAATTCCAGCACCGTCAGGCGAGAGCGCTTCCTGATCCGCGCCAGCCGCCACCGCCACAGGACGCAGTTTCATGTCATCATTCACCCGTAATGCAAAAGGCCATCTCTGTGCCGCCGGCATGCCGCTTTCCCGGATCGTGGCAAGCCATGGCAGCCCGCTTTATGTCTATTCCGGTGACGGAATCCGTGATGATTACCGCCGTTTCGCCGATGCCGTCGGGCCGGCCGGCGGTGCCGTTCACTTCGCGCTGAAGGCCAATTCCGCGCTTGGTGTCATCGCGCTTCTGGCACAGAACGGGGCCGGGGCCGACATCGTCTCGGGCGGCGAGATGGCGCGCGCGCTGACCGCCGGGATTCCGGCAGGGAGGATCGTCTTTTCCGGTGTCGGCAAGTCGGCGGACGAGATCGGCGCCGCCCTTGATGCCGGCATCGGCCAGATCAACGCCGAAAGCCCGCAGGAGGTCGAGGCCATCAGCCGGATCGCCGCGGCACGCGGAATGCAGGCGCCGGTGGCGCTTCGCGTGAATGTCGATGTCGCCCCGAAGACGCATGCAAAAATCTCGACCGGCCAGCGTTCCACCAAGTTCGGCGTCTCGACCGCACAGAACGAGGCGGCCGATCTCTATCGCCGGATGGCGGCGGACCCGCATATCCGCCCGGCCGGCCTTGCGGTTCATATCGGCTCGCAGATTCTCGATCTTGACCCGTTCGAGCGTGCCTATACCGCACTGCTTTCCTTCGGAACCGCGCTTCGCGGCGAGGGGCTTGAAGTGCCGATGCTCGATCTTGGCGGTGGCATCGGGGTCGATTATCAGGACGGCACGGCAACCGATTTCACCGCCTATGGCAAGCTTGTCTCGCGGCTGTTTGCCGACAGCGGTTTCAAGCTGGGGTTCGAACCGGGCCGTTCGATTGTCGCCAATAACGGTGTTCTGCTGACACGCGTGATCTATGTGAAGGATGGCGACAACAAGCGGTTCGTGATTGTCGATGCGGCGATGAACGACCTTCTTCGCCCGACCCTTTATGAAGCGCATCACACCATCCAGCCTGTCGGCCCGGTCGGGCCCGTCGAAGGCCCGGCCGATATTGTCGGGCCCGTCTGCGAGACAGGGGACTATCTGGGTCTGGACAGGATGCTGCCGGCGCTTGCCGCTGGCGACTGCCTTGCCGTGATGTCGGCGGGCGCCTATGGCGCGGTGATGGCCTCAAGCTATAACAGCCGCCCGCCGGCTGGCGAGGTGATGGTGCTTGACGGCACGCTTCACACGCTGCGCCGCCGGCGTGACATAACCGAGCTTCTTGCCGAAGAGACCATTCCCGCGATCGGCTAGCGGTGCCAGGCCAATGCCAAGCCGTTTCACCGGGGTGCGGCCGCCACCGGATCATCCCGCATTGTCACGGTCACCGTCGGCTCCAGACCTTCACCAAGAACAAGCTGGGCGAAGAAGTCACTGGCCTTGGACGGATGGATCACCCTGTCATCCGGTTGGATCACCTGGCTGGCAAGCGACGTGCCGTCCTGCGACAGCACCGTGACCTCGAGCGCCGGGGCGTGGGCATGAACGGATGCCTCGTTCATCAGCCTGCCCCGAAGCCGCAATGTATCGCCTGCATAATCGGCTTTCAGATCGACGATCCGGAGCTTGTCCGTCTGCGGACGCACCGTCAGGCCAGCTTTGTCAAACAGAACAAGAAGCCCGGGCACATAGGCGGTGATGGTGGCCCGCTGGGTAACGCCCCCGATGACGAGCCCGAGCACCAGCACCAGAATGATGAAAGGCGTCAGCACCGCGCCGACAGCGCTTCGCATCTCGCCCGGCTCGGCCTCCGGCATCAGCATTGGCGGTTCAGCCTGCCAGACATGCGAACAGACCGAACAACGCACCGCCTGCCCCGCCTTGGCGATGCGGTCACTGTCGATTCGAAACACCGTCTCGCAATTCGGGCAGGTGAGAAGCATCTGCTGCTGTCGTCTCCGGTTGATTCCGGACCTAGAGTAACGTGGTCGCGGCCGGCGATCCACCATAGAGCGTCGGCACCGCCCACAGATGGCCATGAGATGCTCAGGATTTTGCCTTTTGGCGGCCGGCTTCTATGGTATGGTTGTGCCGTCAGTAGGACTATCCGCCGGATGGATCATGACGAAGAGGGATGACATCGCCAAGGGCCTGGCCACACGTCATGGCAACGGCCGGCTGCTGCGCTATCTGGTGATTTACAGCGTGCTCGCCGTTGCTTCGCTTGTCGCCGGGTTGCAGCATTTCGTACTGACCCTGCCACAGCCGACCAAGGACGCCATCCAGTTCACCGACGGCATCGTCGTGGTCACCGGCGGCCAGCAGCGGGTCGATGACGGGCTCTTTCTGCTGACCAACGGAAAGGCCGACAGGATGCTGATTTCGGGCGTTGGCGAAGGCGTCAACCGCGCCGTTCTGGTTCAGGAGCTCGGCCTTGATGACCGTGAGGCCAATGCGCTGTTTTGCTGTGCCGAACTGGATTTCACCGCCGGCAACACACGCGGCAACGCCGTGGCGGCGCATCAGTGGGCGCAGCAGCATGGCATGCGCTCGCTTCGTCTTGTCACGGCAAATTATCACATGCCGCGCGTTCTTGTCGTCTTCGCCCGCGAAATGCCCGAACTCGATCTCTATCAATGGGCGGTCACGCCTGCGGATCTGCGGGTCGAGAACTGGTGGCTCGACCGGGCGATGTTCCGGCTTCTGGCCCGCGAATATGCGAAATATCTGGCCGAAACCATCAGGATATAGGGCAGGATATAGGGCGGGATATAGGGCGAATTCCGGCGATCAGCTCTGGCCGGCATCGATGATCGAACGCCTGATCTCGCGGGTGCGGCTGAACAGCGTTTCCAGCTTGTCCTTCTCACCCCAGCGAATGGCCCTCTGAAGATAGGACAGATCCTCGGAAAAGCGCTGCAGCATCTCAAGGACAGCCTCGTCATTATTGACGAAGACATCACGCCACATCACTGGGTCGGAGGCGGCGATCCGCGTGAAATCACGAAAGCCCGACGCCGAAAAGCGGATCACATCATTCTTCAGCTGGCCTTCCAGATCGACCGCCGTGCCGACAATGGTATAGGCGATCAGATGTGGCAGGTGCGATGTCAGCGCCAGCACCTTGTCATGGTAATCTGCGTCCATGCGCTCGCTCACCGACCCCAGGCCGGTGACAAACCCCTCGAACCGCACCACCTCCTCCTCAGGAACGTCACGCGGCAGGACAAGCCAGTAGCGCCCGTCAAACAGCTCGGCAAAGCCGGCAGCGGGGCCGGAATGTTCGGTGCCGGCAAGCGGATGTGACGGAAGCCAGTGGATGGCGTCGGTCACATGCGGATCGACATCGCGGATCACCGACCGTTTGGTCGAGCCGGTGTCCGTCAGGACGGCCCCCGGCTTCATCTGCGGAATGATCGTCGCGGCAAGCCCGCCCATCACCCCGACAGGCACCGCCATCACGACAAGATCGGCATCCTTCACAGCGGCAACGGTATCGGTGGTGACGCTGTCGACAAGGCCCAGACGCTCGATCTCGTCCACTCTGCCGGGGTCGGCTTCACAACCGCTGATATGGCCAGCAAGGCCGGCGCGGCGCGCGGCCAGGGCGATCGAGGCACCGATCAGGCCAATGCCGATGATGCAAATCTTGTCATAAATGATGCTCATGGCTTGCTTCTAGTCCGTCCCGTCGGTGCTGGCAATGATGCCAATGACACGGCGGCGTCCCGGCGCGTCGTCATCGCCCGGCTCCCGGCGGCCGGGCAGAATGTCCAGAACGGCCCCGTCATCGGCCTGCTGCGCCACAAGTGTCGACTCAGCCGCCACAGGATCGGCCGGATGACGGCCAATCATCCAGACTGGCGCCATGCCGTCACTGCCGTGTGGCGGCGTCCTGGCGATGACGTAAAGCCCCTCCTCCTGCAAAAGCCAGGCGGCCAGGTCGGCCTCGCACCCCTGCGGCAGAAGCGCCAGATCGGCACCGTCACGCATGGCACGGCGCGTCGCATCGACGTCAGCGCAGGAAATACTGGTGAAGAACCCGCCGAAATGCCAGCCGGCCACCGCCATCGCCTGCTGATGCACAGCGATGGTCATCTGGCTTGTCTGCAGGGCGGTGCTGGCGGTCATCAGCTGACGCCAGACATTCATCACAAGCTGTGCCGGCAGGTCGGGGGCAGCGGCGATCAGGCGCGCGATGACCTCGGCCTCGCGCCCCGGACGGTAGGCCGCATCGCCATTCTTCGCCCTGATCACATCGCCGGCAAGCACCATCCGGCGGCGGACAAGCGCCAGGATATCGTCATCCAGCTGATTGATCGTCTGGCGCAGCTCGCTGAGTTTATCGGTCATCGCAGGTCACGAACAGCCAGTGAAAGACAAGGTGAACAGGGCCCGAACCCTGACGGCAATCGGCGGGCGGCAGCGCAGCGATGCCTGACCGATCCCCTCGTCTATAGCAGACCGGGCGGGGCCGGTGCCAGATAATCCGTGGAACCGGATCATCAAACAGAAGGGCGCTGGCCAGATTCGACAGCGCCACCTTCCTGTCAGTCGATACCTTCGCGCATGGAGCCGGTCGGCCGCGTCGCCAGCTTGCCAGCTGCCAGCAGCGCGCTGTGCCGTGCCTTGCTTGTCTTGCCGGCAGGCGCATAGAGATTCTTTTCCGCCTCGATCATCAGCACCCCGCCGACAGCCGGCGACCAGTTGCGCCCGATCCGTTCAATCTGGGGGGCAAAGCGCAGAAACAGCCCGATCGCCGCCGGCGGCATGAACAGCACGGTTTCGGCGCGCACCGGCGTGAAGCCGTGATCAAGAAGAAGCTTGCGAAGCTGGCCCCGCGAATAGGGCCTGCCATGGCCGAACGGCGTCCTTTCGGCCCGCGCCCACAGGCCGTTGCGGTTTGGCACCATCACCAGTAGCCGGCCAGCCCCGTCGAGAACACGCCAACATTCATCAAGAAGGCGGCTTGGGTTCGGATCGAATTCCAGCGCATGGAAAAGAAGAAGCCTGTCGAGCTGAACATTCTGCAGCGGCAGCGATTTGCCATTCACCAGAACCGAGCGATTCGGCCCCTTTGGTGGCCAGGGGTGCGGGCCAAGCCGCATCGGCGTGAAGGCAAGGACCGGCGGCCTGTCATCAGCCCTCAGAAGTGGCGGTGGATGGCCGAAGGCGGCATTGCAGCCATTTGGCGCGCGGCTCCAGAATTCGGCAAGGCTGCGGCGCAGCCGCATGGCAACATGACGCCCCTGGCGCGATGTGTAGTAATCATGGAATTCGGATTCGTCTTCAAACACTTGTCAGCTGCCCCGGTCATCTGCGCCTGATGTCGTACCTGACGCCATCATAGCATGAGGAATCGCTTCGCGGGCACCAGCGCGTCACATATCCGACAACTCATAGGCGATTTGCCGGCAATCATCATAGGCGTCAGGCTTCGCCGTGCGAACCCGCACCCCGGTGACCCCCGGCAGCGCGGCAAGCGAATCATGGATCTCGCGCGCCAGCGTTTCCTGAAGGTCGAAATGCCGCGAGACCGCGATAGCCAGGATCGACTCGCGGATCAGATCATAATTCAGCGCCTCGTCAAGCGAATCGGATTGCGGCTCGGTTTCGTCATCGAGCCGGATCTCGGCATCAATGATCACCCGCTGCGGACCATGCCGTTCATGATCATAGGCGCCGATGCGGCAGGCACATTCCAGCCCGTCCAGAAAGAAGCGACGTGTCATCATGGCGAATCTGACTCCTGAACTCCGTGTCCCCGCCCCTTACAGCCTGTCGACAATCCAGTCGGGGGTGATTCCGCAGGCGGTGATCATATCCTCTGCGCCGCCATCGCTGAACAGCCCGTATCCGGTCAGCAGGACCGATTTCATGCCGGCTGCCCCGCCACCCAGAATGTCGGTGTGAAGGCTGTCGCCGACCATCGCCACGCGGCGGCGCTCGAAGGCACGGCCATAATGCGCGGCAAGCCTGTCCAGAACCAGATCAAAGGACGGGCCATGCGGCTTGCCATACCAGCGCGGTGTGATCCCGGTCGCCTGCGCGGCGCGCGCCGCCCAATATCCCGGCTCGGCGGAAAACACGCCGTCCAGCGGCGCGCTGATGTCGGGATTGGCCACCAGAAGTTCCCGCCCACCCCTTGCGAGCGCCTGTTCCAGCCTGGCCTGATGGGCTTCGGTCCATCCGGTGGCGCCAAGCAGGGCGAAGGCTGTCGCCCTGTCGAACAGCTCATCCTCATTCGCGGCGAATGTCAGCTCGTTCGCAAGGCCAAGCGGCCATGCCTCGGGGCCAAGCGTGGCCACGATGTGGTCGGCTGCCAGCGCCGGCAACGCGGCCTCCAGCGAATCGCGACTCGAAACCACCTGCGCACGCGCGAACGGCAGGCCCCAGTCACGGTATTTTCGCCAGCTGGATTCGGCGCCCTGCCCGGCCCCGTTGGTCAGCACCATCACGGCGATGCCTTGCGCCCCTATCTCGGCAAGACAGTCGCCGATTCCCTCAATCAGCCTGCCGCCGACATTGATCACACCGGACCCGTCGAGGATCAGCGCGTCGACATGCGGCAGGATGTCGACAAGCCTGCCGGCGCGGCGCGGCGCGTCACCGGCAGGACGCGCTGCCGGCATCTGGCCGCGAAGTGCCTCATAGATGCGGATGATGTCGTCAAGGGTGATGGCGTCCGGCGCGGGCATGCGCAAGCTGGCGGGTAAGGTCATAGAAACCTCGGATCGGGGCCGTCAGGGGCGAGGTGGTCAGCGCAGTTCGGCAGCTGTGATAAACTCGCCGAACGCCTCGCACCATATCAGCACCGCGCCGTAGCCGCCAGCATCGATGCCCGGCGGCACTTCAAGGCTGAAATTGCTGAACGCCTTGATCTCGCCGATTTGGACGGACTGGGCCTTGATCCTGAGGAAGGAGCCTTCATCGGTGGCAAGCAACGGGGTCAGATAGAGCCTGTAGTCGGTTCCGGGCGACACCCGCCCGTCAAGCCAGATCCGCGAGGCGCTGGCGCGCACCGTGCCCTCGCCCCAGTGAAAGGCGTCGGATCCGGGAAGGTCGCGCGTGAAGGTGCCGCTTCGCTCGGCGCTTGCCTCGAGCTGCGCCAGCGCGGCGCTGTCCAGCCCCTTCTCCTCAGTCAGAATGGGCAGGAAATAAACGCCAAGCGCGAACCCGATGACAAGGCCGGCGGTGAATTTCGCAGTGCCGAACAGGATGATATGACGGCGCGCGAAATCGAGGAGGGATTTCAACATGGAGAAGATGTCCGACTGGTGACGACAGAATTGCGGATGGCATGCTGTTGTGCCAGCATCTGACGACAATATAGCCCCGGCGACACGTCATGGGCAGGGGGTGCGGTACCCGACCCGTTCACAATTGCGTTCCCGGCTGCTTTGACCATTGCGCACGACAGGTCATGCCGCTATGCCGCCCGGAACCGCTATCAGGGACCAGACAGACATGCGACTGGACAGATTCGAGAGCTTTATCGTCGGCACGCCGCCGCCGGGGTTCGGCGGCCGCTATTTCATCTTCGTGCGCCTGACCACCGCCTGCGGTATCAGCGGCGTTGGCGAAATCTACGCGGCAAGCTTCGCGCCCGAGGTCGTCTGCCGGATGGCCGAGGACATGTTCGCCCGCTATCTTGAGGGCAGCTCGCCCGACCGGATCGAGCATTTCTGGCGGCAGGCGCACGGGTCCGGCTTCACCCACCGGCCGGACACATCGGTGCAGGGTGTTGTCAGCGGCCTTGAAATGGCCTGCTGGGACATTGTCGGCAAGGCGCTCGACAGGCCCGTACACGCCCTTCTCGGCGGGCTGGTGAATGAACGACTTCGCACCTACACCTATCTCTATCCGCCCACCGGCGTCGATGCCGCCAGCTTCTACAACGACCCGCATGCCAGCGCCGCCGAGGCGGCGGCGCGGGTGGCCGAGGGATTCACGGCGGTGAAATTCGACCCGGCAGGCCAGTATACGGTCTATGACGGGCGCATGCCCGATCTTGAGGCGATCGACCAGTCCGTCCGGTTCTGCCGCGAAATCCGCGCCGCCGTCGGAGACCGGGCCGACCTGCTGTTCGGCACACATGGCCAGTTCACCGCCGCCGGGGCGCTGCGGCTTGCCCGCCAGCTGGAGCCCTTCGACCCGCTCTGGTTCGAGGAGCCCTGCCCGCCCGACATGCCCGAGGAAATGGCGAAGGTGGCGACCGGCACCTCGATCCCGGTGGCCACGGGCGAGCGGCTCTGCAGCAAGTTCGAGTTTGCCCGCGTGCTGGAGCTTGGCGCGGCCGCCATCCTGCAACCCGACCTTGGCCGCGCCGGCGGCATTCTGGAAGGCAAGAAGATCGCCGCCATGGCCGAGACGAAATATGTGCAGGTGGCCCCGCATCTCTATTGCGGGCCGGTGGTGGCAGCGGCGAACATCCAGCTGGCCGCCTGCATCCCGAATTTCCTGATTCTCGAATCCATCGGCAGGATGGACGGGTTCCACGCCGCGCTCCTGAAAACCCCGCTTCAGTGGGAGGATGGCTACATCATCCCGCCCGCCGCGCCAGGGCTTGGTATCGAGCTTGATGACGCGGTCGTGGCGGCGCATCCCTGGACCGGGGACAGGCTGCATCTGGAAATGGGAGACGCGCCGCACGACCCGAAACGGCACGGCCCGTTCGCAGGGGGATAACCGCCTGTGGCCTGCCCCGGATATATGTCTGAAACCCAAGCGCAACAGCGCGATTGCGGTCTTGACAGGCGCGCGGCGAGGCGTATATTCCAGCGCAATCCGCTTTGGGGTTCCAAAGCGGTATGTTTTTGCTTTCTGCCCAGCCCGGGCGTCGCTGCCCGAAACAGGCAATCCCGCCCTTGGCGTGTTGCTTGCAAGGACCGGCGGCAGCAGGCGCAAGAGTGAGCGTCGGCCGGCGGGACGGAAAGAACAAGGATGGAAGCCATGTATGCGTTGGTAAGAACAGGCGGCAAGCA
>CAJWVJ010000068.1 GCA_913048595.1 uncultured Alphaproteobacteria bacterium
GCAAGAAGGTCACGATGATCTATCCGGACTTCGCCTTCGGACATGATCACCGCGACTATTTCTCGGCCGCGGTCGAGGCACAGGGCGGCGAGGTTGTCGCGAAGATCGCGATTCCGCCGACAGAATCCTCCTTCACCAAATATTTCCCGAAGATTCCGCGCAACACCGATGTGATCTATCACGTCATGGTGGGCCCTGCGGTTCTGACCTTCGTCAAGGAAATGGGCGAGTTCTTCGGCAATTCGCGGCCTGAAATCTTCGGCTTCATCGACTCGCTCGAGGCGGTCGATCTGGCCAGCCCGGGTCTGGAGTTCCTCGAGGGCACCTATTTCTGGGAAGGCAACCCGCGCTATGCGCAGGCCAACCAGTCAGAATATGACAAGGCATATCGCGCCGCCGTGGGTGTGGATGCCAACGGCGCCTCGCTGTCGGATTCCAAGGACGTCGCGACCTATGCGCATATGTTCGGATGCTGGGAGACGCTTCACATCGTCAAGGCCGGCATGGAGGCAAGCGGATATGCCGGGGCCGGCGACCGGGCGAAGCTGATCGAGGCGGTGGAATCGATGAGTTCGATGCCACATTCTTTCGCGCATCCGCAAGGCGCCAAGGAGTTCAACGGCAAGACCCACCAGACCTTCGGCCACCAGTACATCACCAAGGTGACCAACGGCAAGCTGGTGCTGGCGCACACAACCTCGATCGAGGACACCTACTATCCTGACGAAGTCGATTACACGACCCAGTCCTTCTAGGATGCTGACGTGGCCCGCAGGCGCGGGCCACGTCCTTCATTGATCTGTTTTTCTGAACTGGTTTCTTCGCTCTGGGGGAGTGGCTCTGGCCGCATCACATGGAACTCGGGCCCTATCTTATCCTTGGTCTCCTCGAAGGACTTGTCACCGCCGCCGTGTTGTCGCTTATGGCGCTTGGCCTGTCGCTGGTCTTCGGCGTCATGCGCGTGGTGAATGTCGCGCATGGCGAGTTCTTCATGGTCGGCGCGGTGCTGGCCTGGTGGATCGCCGGCGCGGTCGGCGGGCATCCGGCGCTGGGCTTTCTGGCCGCCCTGCTTCTGGCCCCGCCCCTGACAGCCGGGCTTGCCATGCTGGCCGACCAGCTTGTCCTGAAGCGGATCGGCTATGACCCCGAGCGCACCATTGTCGCCACCATCGGCCTTCTCTATGTGATCCAGCAGATCACCCTGATGACATACGGGCCGGATGCCCGTCCGGTCGAGGCACCGTTCAACCAGCGCCTGTCGATCCCGTTCGTCGAGTGGACGCCGGAGGGGCTGTCCATGTACTGGCCCTGGGGTCTTGGCACGACAAGCTACAAGCTTGCCGTCATCGCGGCCGCGGTCATCCTGCTGACCGCCATCTGGCTTTTGATGACACGGACCCGCTACGGCCTGCTGATGCGGGCGACGCAGCTTGACCGCGAGACGGCGCAGGCCTTCGCCATTCCGGTCGGGCGGGTCTATGCCTCGGTCTTTGGCCTCGGGGCCGGGCTGGCGGCGCTTGGCGGCGTGCTGATCGTGCCGATCCAGCAGGCCCATTATCTGATGGGGCACGACCCGCTTCTTCTGTCCTTCATCGTGGTCATCATCGGCGGTCTTGGCAGCCTTCCCGGCACGGTCGTCGCGGCGCTGCTGATCGGCGTCAGCGACGGCATGATCTCGGTCTTCTTCTCGCCGACACTGGCGAAGATCATCGCCACGCTGGCGGTTGCCTTCGTGCTGATTTTCCGGCCTCAGGGGCTGTTCGGGAAACGCGCACTATGACCGATCTGCAGAAATCATGGGTGCTGCATCTCGGCATCATCGCGCTGCTGTTCGTGCTGCAGTTCATCCTGCCTGCCTATCACCATGGCAGTCTGGCGCGGGTAATGGTGCTGACCTGCTACGCCATGGGGTACAATATCCTGTTCGGCTATACCGGCCTTCTCAGCCTTGGGCACGCGCTGTTCTTCGCCGCCGGTATGTACGGCCTGTCGCTCAGCATCGCGCATCTCGACTGGAACGCCGGACCGGCGCTGCTGGCCGGGCTTGCCGCCGGCTTTGCCATGGCCCTTGTGATCGGCATGCTGCTTCTTCGCACCGCCGGTGTCGCCTTCATGATCGTGACGCTGATGTTTGCGCAGGCCGGCTACCTGACGGTGCTGTATTTCGGGGAATGGACCCGCGGCGACGAAGGGTTCGTGATCCAGCAGGACCTGCGCCGCATCGCCGGATACGACCTGTCGGACCCGACCAACCGCTATTTCGCCGCGCTGCTGCTGATGGCGGCCTGCATCATCATCACGCTTCGCGTCGTGCAGACCGGCTTTGGACGGGTTCTTGTCGCCATCCGCGAGAATGAGGAGCGAACCCGCATGCTTGGCTATGATATCCAGCGGCACAAGCTTGCGGCGATCCTGCTGTCAGGAACGATGTCGGCGGCGGCCGGCGCGGCCTACGGGCTGCTGTTCGGCTATGCCGGCGCCACCTTCGCCTCGGTGCAATATTCGATCTTCCCGCTTCTGTGGGTGCTTCTTGGCGGGGCCGGCACCGTTCTGGGACCCTTCATCGGAACCCTGTTCATGTTCTATCTGATCGACCTGTCGAGCGAGCTGACAACCGCCTATATGCTGATCGCCGGTCTTGTGCTTGTGGCGCTGACCCTGTTCGCCCCGCAGGGGCTTGTCGGCGAATTGCGGCGGCGCACCATGAGGTGGCTGCCATGACCCTGCTGTCGACGCGCCAACTCAGCCGGCATTTCGGTGGCCTGAAGGCTGTCGAGACTGTCGATTTCGATCTTCCGGCCGGCCAGGTGCGGGCGCTTATCGGCCCGAACGGGGCCGGCAAGACGACCTTTGTCGGCATGCTGTCCGGCCGCATTCCGGCAAGCAACGGTCGGGTGTTTTTCGACGGCCGTGACATCACCGCCGAACCGGCGCATCGCCGTATTCGCGCCGGCATGGCCTATACCTTCCAGATCACCTCGGTCTATGGCCGCCTTCCGGTGACCGAGAATGTAGCGCTGGCGGTCCGCTGGCGGGCCGGCGGCGACGAGGCGCAGACAAGCCGGCGGGTGATGGAGGCGCTGGACCGTGTCGGCATCGCCGATCGCGCCGACCAGCTTGCCGGTGATCTCAGCTATGGTCATCAGCGCCTTCTCGAAATCGCCATGGGTCTGAGCCAGGAACCGCGGCTCCTCATCCTCGACGAGCCGACACAGGGTCTTGCCGACAGCGAGATCGCCGACTTCATCGCGCTGATCCGCGGTCTGGCGGGCGAGATGACCATCCTGCTGATCGAGCACAACATCAATGTCGTCATGCAGACCGCCGACGCCATCACCGTGCTGAATTCCGGCCAGGTGCTTGCCGAGGGCACGCCGGACGAGATTCGCGCCAACGCCGCTGTCCAGGCGGCCTATCTGGGGACGGGCTGATGCTGAAGGTGACCGGTCTTTCTTCGGGATATCAGGGCGCGCAGGTGCTTCATGAGATCTCCTTTTCTGTCGAGGCCGGCGAGATTGTCTGTCTGCTCGGGCGCAATGGCGCCGGAAAGAGCACCTGCCTGAAGACCATCATGGGGCTGATCCGCGCCAGCAGCGGGCGGGTGGAATGCAACGGGGTCGAGGTGTCGCGCCTGCCGGCGAATGAGGTGCCGCGTCACGGCATCGGCTATATCCCGCAGGGACGTCGCCTCTTTTCCGAGCTAACAGTAGCGGAAAATCTGGAAATCGGCCTGATGGTCAACCGCAAGGACCATGCGTTCCGCGAACAGGTGCTGGAGATGTTTCCGCGCCTTCGCGAGCGCCTGAACCAGCGCGCCGATACGCTGTCAGGCGGTGAACAGCAGATGCTGGCGACCGGGCGCGCGCTGTGCATCAACCCGTCGGTCCTGCTTCTCGACGAGCCGACCGAGGGGCTGCAGCCATCAATGATCGAACAGATTCGCCAGGCTGTCACCGCGATGCGCGACCGTGGCGTTGCCATTCTTCTGGTTGAACAGCGGGTCGATGCGGTGCTGTCAATCGCCGACCGGGTGGTGTTTCTTGAGAATGGCCGCAGCCATCAGCCGATAAAGGCAACCGCGCTTCGCGACAATCCCGACCTGCTGCACCGGTTCGTCGGCGTATAGCGGGAGCCGCTTTCAGATCAGCCGTTCCAGCAGCTGCATCAGCTGGCGTTGCTCTTCCTCATCAAGCGGGGCCAGCGTCTGCCGGGTGACCTCGGCAGCCTGCTGTGCATATTTCCGGTACAGTGCCCGTCCCTTTCTTGTGGGCGCCAGCATCAGCCGGCGCTTGTCACTTTCCAGCGGTGCCGCGGTGACGAGATCGCGCGCGCGCAGCCGATCGACAACGCCCTTGACCGTCGCCACATCCATAGATGTCAGCCTGCCAAGCTCGTTCTGCGACGTCTGGCCAAGCTCGCAAAGCTTGGCAAGCGCGGCGAACTGGGTCGGCGTCATCTCAGGAATCAGGGACGAGAAAATCGCGATATGCCGCTGCACGGCCCGCCGCATGACAAAGCCGACCTGGCGTTCGAGTACATAGCTATCGGATGAGTCCATGAATGGGTCCCCAGCCTGCGGCGACATGGCAGTCGGCCGGCGCCTGATGCGCGGTCATTGACAGTTGACACTACCAGACCCGCATAGCACAGTCTATTAGTACACAAACGAAATATGCCGTAAAATCAACCAAGTCGACCCATGTCCTATCTGCGACCACATCGGCTAGAAGACGCCCTCGAATGGCTTGCTGCCGAGCGCCCTCTTGTGATGGCCGGCTGCACCGACATATATCCGCTTCATCAGACGCCCGCCCTTGACGGGCCGCTCCTCGACATCACCGGACTTGACGAGCTTCGCGGGATCACCGCTGCCGAGGGATGGCGGCGCATCGGCGCGGCAACAAGCTGGTCCGATATCATCCGTGCCGGCCTGCCGCCGGCCTATGACGGGCTGATCGCGGCGGCGCGCGAAATCGGCGGCGTGCAGATCCAGGTCAGCGGGACCATCGGCGGCAATCTGTGTACCGCCTCGCCGGCTGGCGACAGCATTCCCTGCCTGATGACACTTGATGCCGAGATCGAGCTTGCCTCGCAGCGCGGCAGGCGCAGGCTGCCGCTGGCCGATTTTCTGACCGGGGCGCGGCAGACAGCGCGTGACGGCGACGAGCTGGTCATCGCCATCCATGTGCCGGAACAGGCCGAGGCTGGCCGCGCGGGGTTCGAGAAGCTTGGCGCAAGGCGGTATCTTGTGATCTCGATCGCCATGGCCGCGGCGCGGCTTGTGTTCAGCGGCGGCCGGATCGCGTCGGCGGCGATTGCCGTCGGGGCCTGTGCGCCGGTCGCCGTGCGGCTTGGCGAGATCGAGGCCGCTTTGCACGGCCTTGCCTGCAGCGAGGCCGAGCCCTGGCTTCGTGACAACATGGCCGGCATCATGGCGGCGCTGTCTCCCATCGATGATGTGCGCGGCACCGCCGGCTATCGGCGCGAGGCCGCCGCCGAACTGGTCACAAGGCTGGTTGGCAGATTGTGCGGGGACACACCATGATGGACGGGCTGCAGACCACTGGCGAGAAGATTGAATTCACCGTCAATGGCGAGGTGCGGGTGGTGACCTGTTCGCCCTCCATGCGCCTCAGCGAGGTGCTTCGCGAGTCGCTGTCGCTTCGCGCCACCAAGGTTGGCTGCAACGCCGGCGATTGCGGCGCCTGCACCGTGCTTCTTGACGGCGACCCGGTCTGCGCCTGCCTGGTGCCGGCAGGACAGCTTGCCGGGCGGCAGGTGGAAACGGCGGAGTCGCTTGCCGGTTCAGATGACACCCTGTCGGCCCTGCAGGCATCCTTCCTGCGGCATGGCGCGGCGCAGTGCGGCGTCTGCACACCCGGCATGATGATGGCCGCCACCGCGCTTCTCCGCCAGAACGGCGCGCCGGACAGGAAGAGCGTCGAGGACGCGCTTGGCGGCGTGCTGTGCCGCTGTACCGGCTATGCCAAGATCATCGATGCGGTGATGGATGCCGGCAGCCCCGTCATCGACGGTGTGATGCCGGCCGCCGGCAAAGCGATCGGCGCCGCGGTGGAGCGTCTGGACGGACGCGCCAAGGTCGATGTCAGCGAACGGTTCGGGGCCGACAGCTGGCCCGAGGGCGCGCTTCTTGTGCGCGCCATCCGCAGCCCGCATTACCTTGCCGATTTCACCTTCGGCGATCTGGACGGATGGGTGGCTGGCCATCCGCAGATCGAGGCGGTCGTCACCGCCGCCGATATTGCCGGCATCAATCGGTTCGGGGTGATTCCGCCCTTCGCCGACCAGCCGGCGCTGGCCGAGGGAACGGCGCGCTTCCGTGGCGAGGCTGTGGCACTTGTCGTCGGGGATGCGGAATGGCTTGCCGGGGCGGACCTGTCGGGCTTTCCGGTTGCCTGGCAGGAGCGCGAGGCGGCGATCGAGGTCACGGCTGCCCGTGCCAGCGGCGCGGCGCAGCTTCACCCCGGACGCGACGGGAACCTTCTTGTGACCGGCCGGGTCAAGAGCGGTGACGGTGCCGACGGGCTGGCCACCGCGGATGCCGTTGTCAACGCCGCGATCGACACCCCCTATGTCGAACATGCCCCGATTGAGCCGGAGGCCGGCTGCGGCTGGATGGAAGGCGATGTTCTTGCCATCTCGGCCTGCACCCAGGCCCCGGTGATGGATCAGGAGGACACGGCGAAGATCCTCGGCCTGCCGCTGGAGAAGGTGCGGATCATTCCCGCCGCCGCCGGCGGCGGCTTCGGCACCAAGCTGGATGTCTCGCTGCAACCGCTTCTTGGCCTTGCCGTGATGAAGACCGGCAAGCCCTGCCGCATGGTCTATAGCCGCCATGAATCGATGATCGCCACGACCAAGCGGCATCCGGCGGCGATGCGCGGCAGCCTTGCCGCGGACACTGACGGGCGGATCGTCGGCATGACCTTCGAGGGCGAGTTCAACACCGGTGCCTATGCCAGCTGGGGGCCGACGGTGGCGACTCGCGTGCCGATCCATGCCTCGGGGCCCTATCGCGTGCCGCATTACCTTGCCGAGGCGCACGCCATCCATACAAGCGGTCCGACAGCCGGCGCCTTTCGTGGCTTCGGGGTGCCGCAGGCGACGATCCTTCAGGAAATCCTGATGGACCGGCTGGCGCTCGGCCTTGGCATCGACAGGCTGGACATCCGCCGCCGCAATGCCCTTGTCGATGGCGACAGGACAGTCTGCGGCCAGCAGCTTTCCGGTGTCGGCATCGCCGAATGTCTCGACGCGCTGGTCCCGGCCTGGACCGAGGCCGGCCCGCGCATTGCCGCCTTCAACGCCGAGAACAGGACGGTCAAGCGGGGGCTTGGTGTTGCCTCCTGCTGGTATGGGTGCGGCAACACCGCGCTTCCGAACCCGTCGACCATCCGGCTTGGCATCACCCCAGACGGGCGGCTGAGACTTCACCAGGGGGCCACCGATATCGGCCAGGGGTCGAACACGGTGATCACGCAGATCTGCGCCGACGCGCTGGGCATGCCACTTGCTGATTTCGAGCTTGTCGGCCCGGACACCGCCCTGACGCCTGATTGCGGAAAGACATCGGCGTCGCGCCAGACCTTCATCACCGGCAAGGCGGCGGAGCTGTCCGGCAGGCGGCTTCGCGCCGACATCCTGCGGCTCAGCAACATGAGCGAGGAGGCCACCATCCGGCTTGACGGCGCGGCCATCACGATCAGCGATGCCGGCGAGACCCGCCGGATCGAGCTTGCCACCATGTCCGCGGATGAATTCGGCTATGTGCTTCGCGCCGAGGAAAGCTTCGATCCGCCAACCGTGCCGCTTGACGAGAATGGCCAGGGATCCCCCTATGCCGTCTATGGCTACGGCGCCCAGATTGCCGAGATCGAGGTCGATCTGCGGCTTGGCACCGTGAAGGTCGTCCGCATCACCGCGGCGCATGATCTGGGGCAGGTGATCAACCCACTTCTGGCCACCGGCCAGATCGAGGGCGGCATCGCCCAGGGGCTTGGCATGGCGCTGATGGAGGAATATGTCCCCGGCCGCACCGAGAATCTTCACGACTATCTGATCCCGTCCGCCGGCGACATGCCACGGGTCGACACGATCTTCATCGAAAAACCTGACCCGATCGGCCCGATGGGGGCGAAGGGGCTTGGCGAGCATGTGCTGATCCCGACGGCGCCGGCAATCCTGAACGCCATCCGGGATGCCAGTGGCGCCGAGATCGACCGGCTTCCGGCCCTGCCCCACCGTGTGCTGTCCGCCATTGCGAAGGCCCGGCAGGAGGAGACAGCTTCATGAGTGAGCGCAAGGACGAGAAGATCAGATGCGATGCCTGCCCGGTCATGTGCTACATCGCCGATGGCAACAGTGGCGCCTGCGACCGCTATGCCAACCACGACGGCCAGATCGTCAGACTCGACCCGCTGACCATTCTGGACCGGCGCATGGCCGCAGGCGACAGCGTGAAGCCGTTCCTCGGGGCGAACTGGGATGGTGGGCTTGGCCAGGAAGACAAGGTGTTTGTCACCGCCATCGGTGCCGGCACCACCTATCCCGACTACAAACCGGCCCCCTTTATCGTCAGCCGCGATATCGAGGGGGTGGATTTCGTCACCGTGGTGACCGAGGCCATCTTCTCCTATTGCGGGGTGAAGGTGAAAATCGACACGGACCGCCATCTCGGCAAGGAAGGCGCGGTGGTGCGCTGCCGCGGCGAGGCCGTCGGGCTTGTCATCACATCGGAATACGGATCGCAGATGATGTCCCTTGGCGGGGTCGATCATCTCACCGGCGGGTCGAAGGGCGAGGGCCGCGTCACCTGCGACACGCTGATGCGGCTGTGCAACAAGGAGGCTGTCGAGCTGACCATCGACGACGGGGCCGACATCACCGTCCAGGCGGGTCAGCCGCCGGTTGTCGACGGCGTTCGTGAGGAGCGGATGCGGGTCGGATGCGGGTCGGCCACCATCGGCATGTTCGCCTCGCAGTGGAAGGGGCTGGTCGACGAGGTGGTTGTGGTCGACGACCACATCACCGGCGTTGTGTCAGAACATCAGGCCGGCAAGGTCATCGACTGGGAAGAGACCGGTATCAAGATCAAGGGCCGCCGGTCCACCCCGGGACGCTATTTCCAGGTCGCCGAGCCCGGGCTCGGCTGGGGCGGCACCAATGTCGAGGACCCGCTCACCATCCTTGGCGACTGGAACGCGGCAAAGGGCGCGCGGCCGGGCCTGACCCTGCTGATGGTCTCC
The DNA here is from genome assembly GCA_913048595.1 of uncultured Alphaproteobacteria bacterium. GTDB lineage: Bacteria > Pseudomonadota > Alphaproteobacteria > Puniceispirillales > Puniceispirillaceae > UBA8309. The sequence continues at coordinate 9,267 of CAJWVJ010000068.1, forward strand.
ACCACCGGCGAGCAGTTCGGCTATTACGTTCTGGATGATGATCTGGTGCCGCAGCCGGCACCGCTGCCGGACGCGCTTCAGGCCACGGTCGATCTGATCACCGAGAATTGCGAGCCGGCGCTGTGCACGGTGCTGTTCATGGGAGGTGCCGGCGGGTCGCTGCGCGCCGGCGCGACGCGCAATCCGGTAAAGCTGACCAGGTCGGTGCAGAAGAAGCACACCGCTGTTTCCTGCGGCGGGGTGCCGGCCTATGTCTGGCCGGGTGGCGGCATCACCATCATGGTCGATGTGCTGAACCTGCCCGACAACGCCTTTGGCTATGTGCCGACACCGGCGCTTGTCGCGCCGCTGGAATTCACCGTCCGCCGCGAAGACTACCACGACCTTGGCGGTCATGACGCCGATATCCGCAGCATCGGCGCGGCGATCGAGGATGGCAGCGAATACGGGGCCAGTTCACGCGTGCTGGGGCCTGGCGAGCGCACCCTCCTGACCCGCGAAGACAAGGAAATCTGAGATGAACGCGCCGCTGCCAAGGGGTCTTCAGGCCAGCCTGTTTGGTGCCGGGCAGCGGCTTCATATCCATCACGGGCCAACCGATCTTGTGATCGACGCCGATGGTCCGGACCGGCTCCGCCTGTTCGAAGCGGCGGTGGCATCGATGACCGATGTCCTGTCCGGACTGGCCGCCGAGCTTCCGCATCTTCGCGAACCATGGCAGGCCGGGCACAGGCCGGCCGGTCAAGTGGCGCGCCGCATGCATGAATCCTGCGCCGTCGCCAACGGCCGATTCATCACCCCGATGGCGGCGGTGGCCGGGGCGATCGCCGACCATGTGCTGGACGCGATGATGGCAACCCGACACGCCGCCACAGCCACCAGAATCAGCGTCAATAATGGCGGTGATATCGCCTTCTGGACAGGCGATGGCGCGGTCACACGCGCCGGCATCGCCGGCCCGCAGGCCGGTGTCATCATCCTTCACGGGCCAACAGCCTGGCGCGGCATGGCAACATCGGGCCGGGGCGGGCGCAGCCTGTCCCCCGGCATTGCCGACAGCGTGACCGTACTCGGAAAA
>CAJWVJ010000069.1 GCA_913048595.1 uncultured Alphaproteobacteria bacterium
TGAAGCATGCTTGGCCTGCCGGCCCTGACAACGCCCGACGCCATCAGCCTTCACGCCGCGTTGCAGCCGCTGACATCCGCCGGGGTGACGCATCTGGCGCTCGAGGCAAGCAGCCACGGTCTGGCGCAGCACCGCCTCGACGGTCTGAACATCCATATCGCCGGCTTCACCAATCTCAGCCGCGACCATCTCGACCACCATGACGGAATGGAAGAGTATTTCGCCGCCAAGGCGCGCCTCTTCACCGAGCTTCTGCTGGATGGCGGCAGCGCGGTGATCAATATCGATGACGAGCACGGCGTGCGGCTTGCCGCGATGCTGCGCGATGCCAAGCCGCGGCGTCATGTGATTGTCACGGTCGGCCAGGATGACAGCGCCGATTTCCGGATAACCGCCATCACCGCGATGGAATTCGGCCTTGAGATCACCGTCGAACATGCGGGCCGGGGCTACCGGATTCCGGTGGCGCTTGCCGGCGCGTTTCAGGCCGTGAACGCGGTGACCGCCGCGGTTATGGCGCATGTCAGCGGATTGCCGCTCCATGATACGCTGTTCGCGCTTCCCTTTGTCACCGGCGCCGAAGGCCGGATGCAGCTTGTCACCGGGCACCCCAGCGGGGCCCGGGTGATTGTCGATTACGCGCATACGCCGGACGCGCTGCAAGCGGCGCTCGTCGCCCTGCGGCCCGAGGCGACGGGCCGCCTTGCCGTGCTGTTCGGCGCCGGCGGGGACCGCGATGCCGGCAAGCGTCCGATTATGGGCAAGGTCGCGCATGAGCATGCCGATATCGCCTATGTGACGGACGACAACCCGCGATCCGAGGATGCCGGCGATATCCGCAAGGCGATCATCGCCACCTGCCCGAACGCCATCGAGATTGCCGACCGCGGCACCGCGATCAACAGGGCGCTTGACGATCTGGACGCGGGCGACGTGCTGCTGATCGCCGGCAAAGGGCATGAGAACTTCCAGCTTGTCGGTGACGAAACGCTTCCCTTCAGCGATTCCAGCGTGGCGAAAAATGCCATCATCGGCATGACAGCCACCGGGGGTGATGCATGACAGCGCCGCGCCCCGCCATGACACTTGACGCCACCACCCTTGCCGAGCGTGCCTGCGGCAGCTGGCTCACGCCGCCTGACGCGGTCGCGGTCACCTCGATCGAGATCGACAGCCGCCGATGCCGTGACGGAAGCCTGTTCGTCGCCCTACCCGGCACGCAGGCAGACGGGCATGATTTCATTGCCGCCGCAGCCGCCAATGGCGCGGTTGCCGCGCTGGTCTCGCGCCGCATCGAAGATGCCGCGATCCCACTTCTTCGTGTCGATGATGTCGAGACCGCCCTGACCCGCCTTGGCAGCCGCGGCCGCGAGGCGCACATCGCGGCAGGCGGGCGTCTTGTCGGCATCACCGGATCGGTCGGCAAGACCGGAAGCAAGGAAATGCTGGCCCATCTTCTGGCCCCGGCCGGATGCCATGCCAGCCGCGCCAGCTTCAACAACCATCTTGGCGTGCCGCTGACCCTTGCGGCGCTTCCCGCCACGCCAGTGGATGCTATTCAGGAAATGGGCATGAACGCGCCCGGCGAAATCAGCACGCTGAGCCGCCTTGCCAGGCCCGACATCGCGGTGATCACCCGCATCGCCGACAGTCATTCCGGCTTCTTCGACAGTCTTGACCAGATTGCCGATGCGAAAGCCGAGATTTTCAACGGGCTGCGCGCCGGCGGCACCGCCATCCTGAACCGCGACGATCCCTATTTCGAGCGGCTTGCGGCGCAGGCGAACAGTGCCGGTGCCGGCGCTGTCATCGGATTCGGCACATCCGAGGAAGCCGATATCCGGCTTCTCGGCGTCAGGCGCGGGCATGACAGCATGCGGGTCAGCTGCAGCCTTGACGGCACCGATTTCGATTTCACCCTTGGCATGCAGGGCGCGCATTGGGCGATGAACGCCATGGCGATGCTGGCGGCAGTGCGGGCGCTTGGCCGTGACGCCGCGACCGCGGGCAAACGTCTTGTCGATTTCAGCAATTTGCCGGGCCGCGGGGCAATGCTGCGCGGGGCCTTCGCCGGGGCCGAGATCACCCTTGTGGATGACAGCTACAACGCCGGCCCCGCCTCGATGAAGGCCGCCTTTGCCAGCCTTGCCGCCACACCGCCGCAGGTGATGGTGCTGTCGGACATGCTGGAACTGGGCGACGGCAGCGCCGCCGCGCACGCCGCGCTGGCCCCCAGGATCACTTCCCTTCGCCCGCGGGTGGTCATCACCATCGGGCCGGAAATGTCGCGCATGGCGGCCGCCCTTCCCCGCGCCACCCATCATTGCGAGACCGCGTCGCCGGAGGACGCCATCACCCAGCTCAGCGCACAGCTGCGCGACGGCGATGTCGTCTTCGTCAAGGGATCGAACGGATCAGGGGCCTGGCGCGTCGCCGCCGCCATGATCGCCTCGCTGCAGACCGCCCTGTCACCCGAAGCAGGAGAGACACACGATGCTGCCTGATCTTCTGACACCGCTTGCGGGCGAGTATCAATTATTCAATCTTTTCAGATATATAACTTTCCGCACTGGCGGTGCCACCATCACCGCCCTGCTCATCAGCCTGATATTCGGGCCGGCGATGATCCGCTGGCTGAAAAGTCATCAGGCGGAAGGCCAGCCGATCCGTGCCGACGGCCCGGAATCGCATCTGGTGACGAAAATCGGCACCCCGACCATGGGCGGGCTTCTCATTCTCGGGGCCTTTGCGCTGTCGACCCTGTTGTGGATGCCGCTGTCGAACCCCTATCTGTGGCCGGTTCTGACCGTTGCACTCGTCTTTGGCGCGGTCGGGTCGATCGATGACTGGATGAAGCTGCGCCGCCGGTCGCATCACGGCATGTCGGGCCGGATGAAGCTTGTTCTTCAGCTTGGCGTTGCCTTCATTGTGACCCTGTTCCTGATCGAGATGTCGCCGCCACAGCTTCGCTATGGCGTTGCCGTGCCGTTCCTGAAGGACACGATGATCTCGCTTGGCATCTTCTATGTGCCATTCGCCATGATGGTGATTGTCGGGGCCTCGAACGCGGTCAACCTGACCGACGGTCTGGACGGGCTTGCCATCGTGCCGGTGATGATTGTGGCCGCCTGTTTCGGGCTGATCGCCTATCTCGCCGGAAACGTCAATTTCGCCGGCTATCTTCAGATCAACTATGTGCCCGGCACCGGAGACCTGGCGGTAATGTGCGGCGCGCTTCTTGGCGCGGGCCTCGGGTTCCTGTGGTTCAACGCGCCACCTGCCAAGGTGTTTATGGGCGATACCGGATCGCTGGCCCTCGGCGGCGCGCTTGGCGCGATGTCGGTGGCCACAAGGCACGAACTTGTCCTTGCCATCACCGGCGGGCTGTTTGTCGTCGAGACACTGTCGGTCATCCTTCAGGTCGCCTCGTTCAAGCTGACCGGCAAACGCATCTTCCTGATGGCCCCGCTGCACCATCATTTCGAACGCAAGGGCTGGGCCGAATCCACCATCGTCATCCGGTTCTGGATCATCGCCGTCGTGCTGGCGCTTGCCGGCCTGTCGTCGCTGAAGCTTCGCTAAGGAGATACAGGTGCTCGTTCCGAATTCCATGTCAGGCAGAAAGGTCGGGATCCTTGGTCTCGGCCTGTCCGGCATGGCAGCGGCGCGCGCATTGTCCGCGGCCGGCGCGCTGACATGGCTTCACGATGACCATGGCGCGCTGCGCGATGATCCGCCTTGCGGCGCGACGCTTGCCAACTGGCAGGACTGGCCGTGGGACGAGCTTTCATCACTGGTGATCAGCCCCGGCATCCCGCATGAACACCCCGCCCCGCACCCGGCCGCCGCCCGCGCCGCCGCGGCCGGCATCGAGGTGATCAGCGAGATTGAAATCGCCATGCGTGCCGCGCCGGCGGCAAGGCTTGTCGCCATCACCGGCACCAACGGCAAATCGACGACAACGGCGCTGACCGGACATTGCCTTCGCGCGGCAGGCCGCCAGGTGGCGGTTGGCGGCAATATCGGCGATGCCGCCTGCAACCTTGACGATCCCGGGGCCGACGGGGTGATCGTGCTGGAACTGTCCTCCTACCAGCTGGAGACCACCCCGTCGCTTCGCGCCGATGTCGCGATGATCCTGAACATCACGCCTGATCATCTTGTCCGGCATGGCGGGATGGAGGGTTATGTGACCGCCAAGGCGCGCATCCTCGCGGCCGCCGGCGCCGGCGGGCTGGTGATCATAGGGCCCGGCGCCCCGCTTGACGGGCTTGCCGCGCGTCATCGCGCCGCCGGCGGCCAGGTCACAATGGTGACGGCTGATGACGCGCCGCCTGGCATTGGGTCGGTGCCCGCCCTTGCCGGCGCGCATAATGCCGAGAATGCCGCAGCGGCCGCAGCCTGCCTTGCGGCACTGGGTCTTGACGCGGCGGAGATCGCGGACGGCATGGCAAGCTTTGCCGGCCTGCCACACAGGCTGCAGACCGTCGCCCGGGCGGATGGCATTTCCTTTGTGAATGACTCCAAGGCCACCAATGGCGTGGCCACCGCAAAGGCGCTTGCCGCCTTCGACAATATCTACTGGATCGCCGGTGGCGAGGCGAAGGAAGACGGGCTTGGTCCGGCAGCGGATGAAACAGCGCAGGTCGCCCATGCCTATCTGATTGGCAGCGCCGCGCCCGATTTCGCCGCCGCGCTTGACGGCCTTGTCGACATCAGCCTGTCCGGCAACCTGGAAAGCGCGACCACCAGCGCCTTTGCCGATGCCTGCGCCGCCAGGTCACGCAATGGCCGCGATGCCACCATCCTGCTGTCGCCGGCGGCGGCCTCCTTCGACCAGTTTGCCAGCTTCGTCGCCCGCGGCGAGGCCTTCACCGCCCTTGCCCGCCACCTTGCCGGCGACGCCGCCTCACCCGGCATCCAGCCTGCCATTCAGGGAGGCGCGCATGTTTGACCGTACCGATCGCTCACTTGTCGGCGTCTGGTGGTGGACCATCGACCGCTGGCTGCTTGCCAGCGCGCTGCTGCTGATGGTGGTAGGCGCGCTTCTGGTGATGGCGGCAGGCCCCGCCGTGGCGACATTGATCAATCTGCCGTCGCAGCATTTCGGCCTGCGCCAGGGAATCTTCCTCGTGCCGGCTGTCGGGCTGATGCTGACGGTTTCGCTTCTCGAGCCGCGGCCCATTCGGACGCTGGCGCTTCTGGGACTTGTCGGCACCATCGGCCTGATGGTTCTGGCGATTGTCGCGGGAAACGAGATCAAGGGGGCCACCCGCTGGATCACCATTGCCGGAATCAACCTGCAGCCCTCGGAATTCGCCAAGCCGCTGTTCGCCGTGGTGTCAGCCTGGCTTCTGACCCTGTGGCGCGAGGGGCAGGATTTCCCTGGATGGATCTATTCCGCCGCCCTGATGGCGGTGATTGTAGGAATCCTGGTATTGCAGCCCGATATCGGCATGACGCTGATGGTTGTGCTGACCTGGGGCTTCCAGATGTTTCTGGCCGGCATGCCGATGCTTCTTGTCGTCGCCGTCGTGGCGCTGGCCCCTCTTGGGCTGGCGGCCGCCTATTTCACCCTTGGCCATGTGCATAAGCGGATCAACCAGTTCTGGGACGGCGGTGCCTGGCAGGTCGAACAGGCGCGCGAATCCTTCGCCAATGGCGGGCTGTTCGGTGTCGGGCCGGGGGACGGCACGGTGAAGCTTCATCTTCCCGATGCCCATTCCGATTTCATCTTCGCCGTCGCCGGCGAGGAATTCGGGGCGCTGGCCTGCCTGACGCTTCTGACGCTCTACGCCTTCATCGTTCTTCGCGGCTTTTCCCGGGCGATGTCGGATGAAGGGCTGTTCTGCCTGATCGCCAGCTCCAGCCTGCTGCTGCAGTTCGGTGTGCAGGCGGCCATTCATATGGCCTCTTCGGTCGATCTGATCCCGACCAAGGGCATGACCCTGCCGCTGATCAGCTATGGCGGATCCTCGCTTGTCGCCAGCGGCCTGACCATGGGGTTGATCCTGGCGCTGACACGGCGGCGCGCGCCCTACGCCCTTCCCGGGCAGCGCCGGCTTCAGGAGGCATCCTCATGACAGCCTCGCCACGTCCCTTGATTGCCCTTGCAGCCGGCGGCACCGGCGGTCATGTCTTTCCGGCGATTGCCGTCGCCGAGGCGCTGGCCGCGCGCGGTGCCGACACCATGATGATGACGGACCGCCGCGGGGCCCGCCTGATGGGACAGATGCCCTTTACCGTGCTTCCCGCCGGGTCGCCGTTCCAGCACGGGCTTGTCCGCCGCGGCCGCGCCGTGCTGCAGCTTGGGGCGGGGCTGATGATGGCGGCGATGATGCTGCGCCGCCGCCGCCCTGCCGCCATGGTCGGGTTTGGCGGCTACCCCTCATTCGCCCCGATGCTGGCGGCGCGGATGGCCGGTGTTCCGGCAGTGCTTCACGAGCAGAATGCCTATCTTGGCCGCGCCAACCATCTGCTGGCCCGCTGGTGCGGGCATCTGGCGCTGAGCTGGGCCGGCACGCGCAACCTGCCGGCCAAGGTGACAAGCCTGATCTCAGGCATGCCGGTGCGCGCCGCCTTCCTCGAGGTTCCGGCGATGACCGCCCGCGCGGATGACCGCATCATGCTGACCGTGGTCGGTGGATCACTTGGCGCGGCGGTCTTTGCGACGATGGTGCCGGAGGCGATTGCCGCGCTCGACCCGGCGATGCGCTCCCGGCTTCACGTCACGCAGCAATGCCGCGCCGAGCAGCTGGACGAGCTGACAGCCCGCTATGCCGCCATCGGGGTCGATGCCGAAATCCGCGCCTTCTTCTACGACATGCCGGACCGGCTTGCCGCCAGCCATCTTGTGATCAGCCGCGCCGGCGCCTCAAGCGTCGCCGAGTTGGCCGCCGCCGGCCGGCCAGCCATCCTGATCCCCTTTGCCGGCGCGATGGATGACCACCAGACCGAAAACGCCCGCCAGCTGGACGCGGCCGGCGGCGGGGTCTGCCTTGCCGAGGCCGACCTCGACTCCGCAGACCTTGGCGCGCGGATGGCTGACCTTCTGTCCGATGCCGACCGCCTTGCCGAAATGGGGCACAAGGCGCGCGGCCTTGCCGCCGCGGACGCCGCCGACACCATTGCCGGCTATGCCCTCGACCTGGCCGGACAAGCCGGCCCAGAGACCGGCCCAAATGCCGGGCCCGGGAGCGTGTGATGAGTGAACTTCCCCTGTCCATCGGCATCCTGCATTTCACCGGCATCGGCGGCATCGGCATGAGCGGCATCGCCGAAATCCTGTTCGAGCTGGGCTATCAGGTGCAGGGAAGCGACAATTCCGAGAACGCCAATGTCCGCCGGCTTCGTGACAAGGGCATCAAGGTGATGTGCGGCCAGACCGCAGACAATGTGGCGGAGGCGTCGATCCTGGTGATTTCGACCGCCATCAGGCCCGATAATCCCGAAGTGGTGGCGGCGCGCGAACGGTTCATCCCGATCGTCCATCGCGCCGAAATGCTGGGAGAACTGATGCGGCTTCGATGGTCGGTGGCTGTCGCCGGAACGCATGGCAAGACGACCACCACCTCGCTGGTGGCAACGCTTCTGGACAGCGCCGGCATCGACCCCACCGTGATCAATGGCGGCATCATCACCGGCTGGGGAAGCAACGCGCGGCTTGGCCGTGGCCAGTGGATGGTCGTCGAGGCGGATGAGTCGGACGGCTCCTTCGCCAAGCTGAACCCGACGGTCGCGGTCGTCACCAACATCGACCCGGAACATCTTGACCATCACGGCACCTACGAGGCGCTGGAACAGGCCTTCCTGAATTTTGTCGCCGCCATACCCTTCTACGGCTTTGCCACCTTGTGCATCGATCACCCAGCGGTACAGCGGCTGATGGCCGGCATCAAGGACCGCCGGATTATCACCTATGGCATGTCGGCGAACGCCGATGTGCGCGCCGTCAATCTGCAGGTGGACGGGGCGGCCATGGTGTTCGACGTGATCCTGTCAGACCGCACCGCGGGCGGCCATGAGATGATGCCGGGCGTGACCTTCCCGATGCTTGGCGAACACAATGTCCAGAACTGCCTCGCCGCCATCGCCGTGGCGCTGGAAATGGGCGTGACGCCTGACCGGATTACCAGCGCCCTTGACGGGTTTGGCGGTGTCGGCCGACGGTTCGAGACTAAGGGAGTCAGTGGCGGCGTCACCGTGATCGATGATTACGGCCACCACCCGGTGGAAATCCGCGCCGCGCTGCAGGCCGGCCGCATGCTGTGCGGCACCAGCAAGCTGATTGCCGTGGTGCAGCCGCACCGCTACAGCCGCCTGTCCGACCTGTTCGACGAATTCTGCGCCTGTTTCAACGATGCCGACGAGGTTCTTGTAGCCGACGTCTATGCCGCCGGCGAGACGCCGATCGCGGGTGTCGGGCGTGACGAGCTTGTCAGCGGACTGCGTGACCACGGGCATCGCGGACCGGCGGCGCTGGCCAGACCGGAAGCGCTGGCGTCCGAAATTCTGGCCCGGGCAGGCGATGGCGACCTTGTGATGTGCCTTGGCGCCGGCGACATCACCGGCTGGGCCGCCGCCCTTCCCGAACAGATGGACGCGTTGCGGGAGGCAGGATCATGACCAGCGCGCTGATCAATCGTCTTCCCGCCGTTCGCGGCGACTACAGCCCGGCGGTGCCGATGGCGCGCCATACCTGGTTCGGTGTCGGCGGGGCGGCGGATGTGATCTTCAGCCCGGCAGACGCCGCTGATCTTGGCACCTTCCTTGCCGCCTGCCCGGCCGACATACCGGTGCTGGCAGTGGGGGCAGGATCGAACCTTCTGGTTCGCGACGGCGGCATCGCCGGGGTGGTTATCCGGCCTGGTGCCCACATGACCGGGATCAGTCATGACGGCGAAATCGTCATCGCCGGATCAGGTGCCACCGACGCCGATGTGGCGCGGTATGCGGCACGCAACGGACTTGCCGGGCTGGAATTCCTGATCGGCATCCCGGGAACCGTCGGCGGCGGGTTGAGGATGAATGCCGGCGCCTATGGCGGCGAGTTCAAGGACATCACCATCCGCGCCCACGGGTTTGACAGGCAGGGCAACCCGGTCAGTGCGACCCCGGCCGGGATGGGCATGGCCTACCGCCATACCGACACGCCTTCAGACTGGATTTTCACCCATGCCGAATTCCGGGCCCGCGCCGGCGACACAGCCGCCGTTAAGGCCCGCATGAAAGAGATCGTGTCCAGTCGCGGCGATGCCCAGCCGCGCGGTGTGCGCACCGGCGGCAGCACCTTTGCCAACCCGCCGGGCGGCAAGGCGTGGCAGGAAATCGATGCAGCCGGATGCCGCGGCATGATGATCGGCGGCGCGCAGGTGTCGGAAAAACACTGCAACTTCCTGATCAACACCGGCAAAGCCTCGGCACACGACATCGAAATGCTTGGCGAGACCGTGCGCCGCCGGGTGAGCGCCCGCGGCGGGCCCGCCCTTCGCTGGGAAATCCGCCGGGTCGGTGCGCTTGCCGACGGCCAGCCCGATCCGCAACAGAATTCAGCAGAGGGAGGCAGCGCATGACTGGTGACCGCGTCGCCGTCCTGATGGGCGGCTGGACATCCGAAGCCCGTGTCAGCCGCGTCACCGCAAGCTTCTGCGGCCAGGCGGCCCGCAATGCCGGCTGGGATGCCGTCGAGATCGAGGTTGACCGTAACATTGCCGCCACCCTTGCCGAGATGAAGCCGGCGCGCGTCTTCAACGCCCTTCACGGCCAGATCGGCGAGGATGGCAACATCCAGGGTCTGCTGAACATCATGAACATCCCCTACACCCATAGCGGGCTTCTTGCCTCGGCCAACGCCATGGACAAGATTCGCGCCAAGCGCATGCTTGCCGAGGTCGGCATCAGGGTGCCCGCTGATCTGGCGCTGATCGAGGACAGCCATGTCTATCCGGCCGACTTTACCGGCGCGCATGTGATCAAGCCGCGCAATGACGGCTCCAGCGTCG
>CAJWVJ010000070.1 GCA_913048595.1 uncultured Alphaproteobacteria bacterium
TGAATATCGGCACCATCGTCGAAAGCCCGATGATGAAGGTGAAGCTGCGCAACCGCACGCTTGGCAGCATCGAGGAGAATTTCGTCGTCAACCTGTCGCCGGGGGATACCTTCCTGTTCGGCGGGCAGGTGCTGACGTTCGAGAGCATCAGCAACGCAGCGGTGATGGTGTCCAGGGCAAAGGGCGGCGAGGCCCAGATTCCGAGCTATGGCGGCGGCCGCCTGCCGTTGTCAACGAACCTGTCCTATGCGGTCCGGCATCTGATCGGCGACAGGACGGCCTGGTCGGCGCTGCCCAGGCAGATTCATGACTGGCTGGCGCTTCATGACGACCGCTCGGCGCTTCCTGACGAACGGACCCTTCTGGTGGAGGTCTTTCCGCACAAGGGCCGCCATCACACCGTCGTCTACAGCTTTGCCGGGCGCAACGCCAACCAGACGCTTGGCTTCCTGATGCTGCGCCGGATGAAGCGCGCCGGGCTGCGCCCGCTGGGATTCTCGATGACCGATTATGCGCTGGCTGTCTGGTCGCTCGATCCGCCGGAGGAGGTGGAAAGCCTTCTCGACCCCGACATTATGACCGAGGAATTCGAGGAATGGCTTCAGGACACGCCGTTGTTGAAGCGGCTGTTCCGCGACGCGGCGATCATTTCCGGTCTTGTCGAACGGCGCCATCCCGGGCAGGTGAAGACCGGACGGCAGATCCTGTTCAGTTCCGACCTGATCTATGACGTGCTGCGCCGGCACGAGCCGGATCACATCCTGCTGCAGGCGGTACGGCGCGACGCCATGCAGGGGCTGATCGATGCCGGGCGGCTTGCCGACACCCTGCAGGAAATTGCCGGAAACATTGTCTGCCGGCGGCTTGATATGATATCGCCCATGGCGGTTCCGCTGATCATGCAGATCGTCCGCGAAAACACAGTCCGAAGCGAAGTCGGAGACGATGTGCTGATGGACATGGAAGAGGAAATCATACGCGCCGCCCATGTCGAAGAAATCCACTGAATTCGCCGGCCACGGCTTTGATCTCTATCCATCCGGCGGGTTGTTCTGGCCGGATGAATCGCTGCTGATCGTCGGTGATCTGCATCTGGAAAAGGCGTCAAGCTACCACGCCTCCGGTCAGTTTCTGCCACCCTATGACACGAGCCAGACACTGGCGCGGCTTCGCGACGCGTTGGTGGAATGTGGGGCCAAAAGAGTGATGTTCCTTGGCGATGTCTTCCATGACGGCCGTGCCTGGGGCCGCATGTCGGAAGCGGACAGGGGGCTGCTTGCCGATATTCTGTCCCCGGTCGACAGTATCTGGATCGAAGGCAATCATGACCAGAGCTTTGTGCCGCCTGGCCACAGCGCGACAGGCGAGGAAGAGATAGCCGGCATTGTCTTTCGCCACATCATGGATGAGACGGACCCGCGGCCCGAGATCAGCGCGCATTACCATCCGGCGGCGGTGATCCATCATCGCGGCACAAGGCTGCGGCGACCCTGTTACATCCGCACGGCGACACGGATGATCATTCCGGCGTTCGGCGTTTTGACCGGCGGGCTGGATTGTCGTGACGAAGCGCTTGCGGCGCTTCGCGGGCGTGACACGCAGCTTTTTCTTCTGGGGGCTGATGGGGTATTTGTGCCGCCGCCGGGGCTGGCCGCCGAAACGAGACGCGCGCGTCGCCGCTAGAGCTGGTCGATGGCGGCCTGAAGCTGGTCCCTGATCGGCGCATCCTCCGGCAGCCTGTCAAACAATTGCTGCCACAGCATCCGCGCCCGCCCGGTGTCACCGGCAAGCCTGGCAAAATGGCCGCCGGCATACAGCGTCTCGGGATTGTCCGGCGCAAGGCGCGCCGCCCGTTCCAGGAGGCGGCCGGCGTCAGGGGTGAAATCCTGCCCCAGACCGTTCACCATCAGATGTTCAAGCGCCGACAGCTGCGCCATGGCGTCATCCGGCATCGCGTCGGCGGCACCGATCAGTGCGGTGGCGGCATCGGCGGTGCGTTCCAGCACGATATAGGCACGCGCCAGCCGCCGCCATCCGGCGGCATCCTCCGGGGTCTCGGCAAGGCGGGCCGCCAGCCCGTCCACCATGCCCTTGATCATCGCGGTGCGATCCTCGGCCGACATCTCGGCGGCAGCGGCGATGGTCTCTTCATCGGGACCTGGGACAGTTCCCGGCAGGGTCCCGGGATCGATCCCGCCGGCCTGCGCCGCATCGGCGATGTTCTGTGCCAGAAGCTCCATCCAGGGGGCGTCGGGCGCTGACAGCGCCTGAAGTTGCCGCCAGATGGCGATGGCGGCCTCGTAATTCCCGTCCTGATAGGCGGCAAGTCCCGACAGGAACAGGGCGCGGGGTTCGGCCGGGTCGGCGGCGAGGATGTCGGCAATCAGGGTTCGGACCGGCACCGTCACCTGGCCATCGGCGGCGCGTGACATCGCCTCGGCCCGCATCGCCCTGATGGCCGGGTCGCCATTGGTGAGCGTTTCCGCCTGTTCCAGTGCCGCCAGTTCGGTATTGCTCTCGCCGCCGGCGGCCGCGGCCATGGCAAGGCGAAGCCAGCTTGCGATGTCATTCGGATTTGCGGCGGCGGCGGCGCGGGCCTCGGCAAGGGCTGCTTGCTGCGCGGCGGCAGCGGTGCCCTCGGACGCGGCGGCGGCGGCAAGTTCTGCCATTCGTTCGGCAAGGGGCTGCCCGGGAAGGTCGGCGCGCCCGATCATCAGATAGATGCCAAGGCTGGTGGCCAGAACAAGGCTTCCCAGCATGATGGCCATGCGCCCTGTTCCCGGCGGCAGCGGGACAGCGGTCTGCGTCCGGCTTTCATCCCTTGCGGTCTCGGCATCCCCGCGCCGGCGTCGCGCGGCGAGGATGATGGCGGCCCCGCCAATAAGAATGGCGACCGGCGCCCCCCAGAGGATATAGGTTCCCGGCGAGACAGGCGGGTTCAGCAGCACATAGTCGCCATAGGTGGCGCGAAGATTGGCGATGATCTGGTCGTCGCTTGCCCCGCCGGACAGTTGCCGTCGTACCTCGATGCGAAGGTCGCGCGCCAGATCGGCGTCTGAATCGTCTATCGACTGGTTCTGGCAGACAAGGCAGCGAAGCTGTTTCGACAGCGCGCGGGCGCGGGTTTCAAGCGCCTGGTCCGCCAGCAGCTCCTCGGGCGTCACGGCGAATCCTGCGGGCGGCGTGGCCAGCAGCAGGACGATGCCAAGAAAGACAAGCCTGACCGGATGCAAGGGGCGTATCATTCCGCCACCCCGATCTTCGCGCCGCGCATGGCCGGGCGCAGCTCCTCGTCCAGAACGCGGCGGTCGATGGGTCCTGCATGGCGGTAGGTGATGATGCCGTCGGCATTGATGACGAATGTCTCGGGAACGCCATAGACGCCCCACCGCATGCCGGTGTCCCCGTCGCGGTCCACGCCGATGGCGGCGAAGGGGTCGCCATAGGTGGCAAGGAAGCCGTTGGTGTCTTCCGGCCTGTCCTTGTAGGCGATACCCAGAATGTCGATCTCCTCGGCCAGACGCGCGAGGGCAGGCGCCTCGGCGCGGCAGGGCGCGCACCAGCTGGCGAACACATTGACAAGGAACGGGCGTCCGGCGAAATCCGCCGCCGAAACCGTGCCGTCGGCGTCACGAAGATCGGGAAGGGCCGCTGTCGGGGCGGGCTTGCCGACCATGGCAGAGGGAAGCCGGGTCATGTCGCGCTCGCCGCGCAATGTCGCCAGAAGCGCGATGCTGGCGAACCCTGCCAGCACAAGAAAGCCGGCAAGCGGGATCAGAAAAGCAAGGCGCGCCGCGCCGGGCCGGCTTCCCTTTCCATTCGTGCCATTGCCGTCCATGCCCGTGCTCTCTATTCCGCCGGGGCCTGAAGGGCCGCTGGCGGCTGCACCACCGGGGCGCGGCGACGCCGGCCTAAGGCGGCGATCGCCCCGCCAAGCGCCATCATGCCGGCACCACCCCAGATCCAGCTGACGAAGGGCTTGCGATAAAGGCGAAGGGTGTAGCCGGTGGCATCGTCGCCATCGCCGAGAACGGCATAGTCGTCACCTGTCAGGCGCGGCCTGATGGCGGCCTCTGTCGTCGTCTGCCTCTCGGCGGTGTAGAACCGCTTCTCCGGCGTCATCACCGCCAGAATGTCGGTGCCGTCGCGAAGCTCGAGGATTGCTGTTTCGGTCACATAGTTCGGCCCCTGCCGGGCCTCGACGCGGCGAAGCGTCATGGTCTTGCCAGCGACATCTATGGACTGTCCGGGGGTGGCCCGCACCACCACCTCGGTCTGAAACAAACCGCTGCCAAGCGCGCCGATCAGGAACACAACCATGCCGGCATGCGCCGTCCACATGCCCCAGACAGGCGCGGGAAGAGCCGCCGCCCGCCGGCCCGTGCCGGGGCTGAACGGTTTCAGCCGGTGCCAGATGTCGGCGCTGATGCCGCAGGCTAGCCAGCCAAGAAGTGCAAGCCCGGCCAGACCGGCAACGCCGATGCCGCCGGCCAGAGCAGCCATGCCGGCGGCCAGAAGCAGCGCGCCGATGACCGCCGCCATCGCCACGCCCCGTGTCGCGGGAAGGGTGCCGCGCCGCCAGGCCATCACCGGCCCGAAGGCCATCGCCGCCACAAGCGCCCCCATGATCGGGTTGAAGGTGGCATCGAAATAGGGCGGGCCGACGGTGATCCGCGCCCCGCTGACCATCTCCAGCGCCAGCGGGTAGAAGGTGCCAACAAGCACCACAACCGTCGAGGCGGTCAGCAGGAAATTGTTCAGGATCAGGCCGCTCTCGCGGCTGAGAAGGTCGAAATCGGCACGGCTGGCGAGCCGCGGTCCGCGAAGCGCGAACAGCATCAGCGGCACGCCGACAGCCGCCAGCAGGATGCCGAGGATGAAGACGCCGCGCGCCGGGTCGCTGGCAAAGCTGTGGACCGAGGTCAGAAGCCCGGAGCGCACGATGAAGGTGCCGACAAGCGACAGCGAAAAGGCCAGGATCGCCAGCAGCACGGTCCAGCTTTTCAGCGTGCCGCGCTGTTCGACGACGATGGTGGAGTGAAGCAGCGCGGTGGCCGCAAGCCAGGGCATCAGCGAGGCATTCTCGACCGGATCCCAGAACCACCAGCCGCCCCATCCAAGCTCGTAATAGGCCCACCAGCTCCCAAGTGCGATTCCGGCTGTCAGCGCGCACCATGCGGCCGATACCCAGGGCCGCATATGGCGCGCCCAGTCACGGTCGATCCGCCCCTCTATCAGCCCGGCAACGGCGAAGGCAAACCCCATCGACAGCCCGACATAGCCGAGATAGAGGGTCGGCGGATGAAGGGCCAGTCCCGGGTCCTGCAGGATCGGGTTCAGGCCGCGCCCGTGGAGAGGTGCGCTGTCGAGGCGGGCGAACGGGTTCGAGGTGAACAGGCAGAAGGCAAGGAAGCCGGCTGTCACCATGGCCTGCACCGCCAACGTGCGAATCTTCAGCGCCGCATCCATCCCGCGCCCGCCGGCCGCGAGTATTGCGGCGAACAGCGCCAGAATCACGATCCACAGCAGAAGCGATCCCTCATGGTTCCCCCATGTCCCGGAAATCTTGTAGATGAGCGGCTTGGTCGAATGGGAATGGCTGGCGACAAGCGCTACTGAGAAATCCGAGATGATGAAGGCGTAGAGGAGGGCGGCGAAGGAGATGAACACCGCGCCCGCCATGACAAGGGTCGCCGGGGCCGCCAGCGCGGCGAAGACAGCGATCCGCCGGCGCAGGCCGACGAGCGGCAGCACGGATATGGCGACTGACGTGACAAACGCCAGGATCAGGGCGAAATGACCAAGTTCGGTGATCACCGGGAAGGCTCTCTGGAAATCTGCGGCATCGGCGCAAACAAATATCACGGGGGCCCGATTTCACAAACCTCCCGTGACATTTCACTAACGGTGGTGGATGGCACCCACCTTTCTTAGAGGAAGGATGCGCCTCGGGATGGCGCGCGAATATGTGGCATTGTGTCACAATTGCCCGTTTGCGAAGGCGGGCGCGAGAGGCGCTTTTGGGGCGTCGGGTGACGGGTTTGGGGGATGACGGCCACGCCATCATCCCTAAGTTGACTCGCATCATATGATCATGCCCGGGAACGCCGTCATGACACACGACAAGCCGAACATCGTCCTGATCATGGCCGATCAGCTGGCGCCGCATTTCACCGGGGCCTACGGGCATCCCGTGGTGAAGACGCCAAATCTGGAGGCTCTGGCGGCGCGCGGCATGCGCTTTGACGCGGCCTATTGCAACTCGCCGCTGTGCGCGCCGTCACGGGCCAGCTTCATGACGGGCCAGCTGGTCAGCCGCATCGCCGCCTATGGCTACGCCAGCGATTTCGGTGCGTCGGTGCTGACTTTCGCGCATTATCTGCGGCGCGCGGGCTATCGCACCTGCCTTGCCGGACGCATGCATTTTGTCGGCCCTGACCAGCTTCACGGCTTTGAGGAGCGCGCCACGACCGACGTCTATCCCGCCGATTTCGCCTGGGTGCCCGACTGGGAACATGCCGATGAACGGATCGACCGCTGGTACCATAACATGGACTCGGTGTTCGAGGCGGGTCACGCGGCGACGACTTTCCAGATCGAATTTGACGAGGAGGTGGCCTTTGCGGCGCGGCGCAAGCTGATGGAATTCGCCTGTGACGGTCCCGCAGATGGCGGCCGTCCGTTCGCTCTCGTCGCCAGCTTCATGCAGCCGCATGACCCCTATGTGGCCCGCCCTGAATTCTGGGACCTGTATGAAGGCGAGGAGATCGACCTTCCCGATGAAGAGGCGCTGGCGGTGCCTCCGGACCCGTTTGCCAGGCGCGTTCTGGACGGCATCGGCGCAAGCGCTGTCACCACGGGCGCGGATGACATCCGCCGGGCGCGGCGCGGCTATTACGCCAACACCTCCTATTTCGACAGCAAGATCGGGGAGATCGTGAAGGCCGTCGAGGAGATCGGCCAGATCGACAACACCATCTTCATCGTCACATCCGACCATGGCGACATGCTTGGCGAGCGCAGGCTCTGGTAAAAGGTGAACTATTTCGAACATTCAGCCCGCGTTCCTCTTGTCATGGCCGGGCCGGGCATCGCGACCGGCACGGTGGACAGCCCCTGTTCGCTTGTCGACATCCTGCCAACCCTGCTGGACTTCTCCGGCGCCGCCGACACCGAGCTCGGCCAGCCCATTGACGGCCGCTCGCTCGCCCCGATGGCGCGGGGCGGGCCCGAGGATGACGGCGAGGTCATTGCCGAATATTGCGCCGAAATGACGGCAAGCCCGGTCTTCATGATCCGCCGCGGCGCCTTCAAATATGTGCATTGCGATGATGACCCAGCGCGGCTCTACAACATCGCCGAGGATCCGCGCGAGCTTCACGATCTGGCGGGCGATCCGGCATATGCCGACATCGAGGCGGAATTTGCCGCCGACGTGTCGTCACGCTGGGACAGCGCCGCGCTTCGCGCCGATGTGATTGCCGACCAGAAATCGAGACGCGCCGTTTTCGAAGCCATGCAGCATGGCGTTCGCACCGACTGGGACCACAACCCGCGGCGCGACGCCTCCGAGGAATATGTACGAAACCATATCGACTGGACTGTTGCCGCGCAGAAGACGCGGTTTCCGCCGCCTGCGAAATCCTGACGCCTGGCCGCGGAGCAAATGTTGGTTGCCTTGAGGTAGCTGGCATGCACTGATGACAGGGAATATTGATGAAAGGAGCGTGCCGGTGAAGTTGACGAGCACGCATTGGGGCACCTATCACGTGCAGGTCGCAGACGGGCGCGTGGCGTCGCTCGCGCCATTTGCCGAAGACCGGGACCCCTCGCCGATAGGGCCATCGATTGTCGATCTTCTGGATCACCCCACCCGCATCCGGCGTCCCGCGGTGCGCAAGGGCTGGCTGGATCAGGGCCCTGGCCCGGCGAATGGCCGGCGCGGTGTCGATCCCTTTGTCGAAATTGGCTGGGACGAAGCCGAACAGCTTGTGGGCGCCGAGCTTGACCGGGTCCGCAGCAGTTTTGGCAACAGCGCCATCTATGCCGGCTCCTATGGCTGGGCAAGCGCTGGACGCTTCCATCATGCGCAAAGCCAGATTCACCGCTTCCTGAATTGCATTGGCGGCTATACAGCCTCGGTCAATACCTACAGCTATGCCGCTGCCGAGGTGATCGTGCCGCATATTCTGGGCACGTTCACCGGCTTGCTGCCGCGCCACACATGCTGGGCCAACATCGCGGACCATTGTGAACTGTTCGTCGCCTTCGGCGGGCTGCCGCTTGCCAACGGGCAAATGGGCAATGGCGGAACCGGCCGCCATGTCCAGCGCGAGGGGTTTGTCGCCGCTGTCGAGGCCGGGGTGCAATTTGTCAATGTTTCCCCGCGTCGCCTTGATATGGATTCGCCGGCAACGCCTGAATGGCTGCCGATCCGGCCGAACAGCGACACGGCGATGATCCTTGCGCTGTGTCACACGCTTCGCGCCGAAGGGCTGGCCGATGAAGAATTCCTCGACAGCCATTGCACCGGCTATGAGCCATTCGCCGCCTATCTAGATGGCACGGTTGACGGCGTTCCGAAGGACGCCTTCTGGGCGGCGGCGCTGACCGGAATCGATGCCGATGCCATTCTGGGGCTGGCCCGGCGCATGGCGTCCTGTCGTACCATGATATCGATCAGCTGGTCGCTGACCCGCCAGCAATATGGCGAGCAACCCTATTGGGCCGCCATTTCGCTTGCCGCCATACTTGGCCAGATCGGCCTGCCGGGGGGCGGGTTCGGGTTCGGCTATGCCATTGCCAACCATATCGGCAACAATGTGCGCCATGTTCCCTTTGCGGCGCTGCCGCAGGGGCGCAATCCGGTGAAAGGTTTCATTCCGGTGGCCCGGATCAGTGACATGCTGCTGAATCCGGGTGCGGAATTTGCCTATGACGGCAAGTCCTACACCTATCCGGAAGCGAGGCTTGTCTATTGGGCCGGCGGCAACCCGTTCCACCATCACCAGGACCTGAACAGGCTTCTTCGGGCATGGGACAGGCCTGATACGGTGGTCGTGCATGACTGGTGCTGGAACGCCACCGCGCGCCGTGCCGACATCGTGCTGCCCTGCACGACAATGCTGGAACGCGAGGATATCGGCGCCACCCCGCGCGACCCTTACGCAATCGCCATGTCGCAGGCTGTCCCGCCTGTTGGCGAGGCCCGCGATGACTATGACATCCTGTCTGGCATCGCGCGGGCGATGGGGGTCGAGGACGCCTTTACCGAAGGCCGGTCGCCGGCACAATGGGTGCGCTTCCTGTGGTCGGAATCACAGCGCCGCGCCGCCGCCGTCGGGGTCGCGCTTCCGGACTATGACGAGCTGGTGGCCAATGGCTACAGCCGCACGCCGCCGCGTGAAGACCAGCATGTGATGCTGGCCGATTTCCGCGCCGATCCGGCGGCGCACCCGCTGCAGACACCAAGCGGCAGAATCGAGTTGTTCTCGGAAAAAATCGCTGGATTCGGCCATGCCGACTGTCATGGCCACGCCACCTGGAACCCGCCCGATGAATGGGCTGGCAGCGCCGGCATGGCTTTTCCGCTGCACCTTCTTGGCAAGCAGCCCGTCAGCAAGCTTCATTCACAGCTTGATCCGGGGGCGCATTCTCGCGCGGCCAAGGTAAAGGACCGCGAAGCCATCGAGATGAATCCCGAAGACGCCGCGGCGCGCGGCATCGTGGATGGTGATCTTGTCGAGGTGCGCAACGCCCGTGGGCGGTGCCTGTGCGGCGTGGTCCTGACGCCCGAATTGATGCCGGGGGTGGTGATGATCAGCACCGGCGCCTGGTTCGATCCCGAGGACCCGGCCGAAGGCGGCATGTGCCGTCATGGCA
>CAJWVJ010000071.1 GCA_913048595.1 uncultured Alphaproteobacteria bacterium
ATGGCGAAGGCTGGGAAGCCTATGACCGGGGCGAGCGCGCCGCGCCGCGCCCCGCCGCGAAATAGTCAGGAGGGATCAATGGCCATTCGATATCTGAAAAGCGGCAAGCCGCAGGTCGAACGTTCCGAGGATGACGCCAAGGTGCGCGCGGTGGTCGAAGGCGCGCTTGCCGACATCGAGTCGCGTGGCGATGACGCGGTGCGCGCGCTTGCCGAGAGGTTCGACAATTATTCCCCGCCAAGCTACCGGCTGAGCCAGGACGAGATCGACGAGCTGGTCGCCGAGGTCTCGCCCCGCGACATGGACGACATCCGTTTCGCGCAGGACCAGATTCGCAAATTCGCCGAGATCCAGCGCGCCTCGATGCAGGATGTCGAGGTGGAAACGCTTCCCGGCGTGATCCTTGGTCACAGGAACATTCCGGTGCAGTCGGTCGGCTGCTATGTGCCGGCTGGCAAGTTCCCGATGGTCGCCTCGGCGCACATGTCGGTGCTGACCGCCTCGGTCGCCGGGGTGCCGCGCATCGTCGCCACCACCCCGCCCTATGAGGGGCGTCCGAACGCCGCCGTCGTTGCCGCCATGCATCTTGGCGGGGCGCATGAAATCTACGCCCTTGGCGGGATTCAGGCGGTCGGCGCGATGGCGATCGGCACCGAGAGCATTGAGCCTGTCCATATGCTGGTCGGCCCCGGCAACGCCTTTGTGGCCGAGGCCAAGCGCCAGCTATTCGGCCGTGTCGGGATCGACCTGTTCGCCGGCCCGACCGAGACCATGGTGATCGCCGACGAGACGGTGGATGCGGAACTCTGCGCCACCGATCTTCTGGGGCAGGCCGAGCATGGCTACAACTCGCCAGCCGTCCTGCTGACCAATTCCGAGACATTGGCGAACGACACGCTTGCCGAGATCGACCGTATCCTCGGCATCCTGCCGACGGCCGATACCGCGGCTGTCAGCTGGCGCGACTATGGCGAGGTGATTGTCTGCGACAGCTATGACGAAATGCTAAATATGGCGGAAGAGATCGCGTCGGAACACGTCCAGGTGATGACCGACCGGGACGACTGGTTCCTCGAGAACATGACCTGCTATGGCGCGCTGTTCCTCGGCGCGCGGACCAATGTCGCGAACGGAGACAAGGTGATCGGCACCAACCACACGCTGCCGACGAAAAAAGCAGGCCGCTACACAGGCGGGCTGTGGGTCGGCAAGTTCCTGAAGACACACAGCTATCAGAAGGTGATGACCGACGAGGCCGCCACCATGATCGGCGAATATGGCTCGCGCCTGTGCATGCTTGAGGGCTTTGTTGGCCATGCCGAGCAGTGCAACATCCGGGTGCGCCGCTATGGCGGCAAGAATGTCCCCTATGGCGAGGCTGCGGAATGACTGTGAGCGGCCATGCAGACGGGCTGAAGGCCGTCCTTGCCCCGTTCGCGGCGGCGGCGAAGGATTTTGCCGAGGCCCCGGTGCGGGCCGCCATCGACAAGGCGATAGCTCCGGACGCGCTGGTGCGGATGTGCCATCCTGTCGGCGATCTGACCGGCGGGCAGGCGTGGTATGACGCGGTTTACGCGCCGCTGCTGACGGCGATGCCCGACCTCGAGCGGCGCGATCTGATCGTGCTTGCCGGCACGACGCCCGAGGGACAGGACTGGATCGGCACCATGGGCAATTACATGGGTACGTTCCTGGCACCCTTCATGGAGATTCCGCCAACCGGACATCTGGCCCACATGCGCTATCACGAGTTCTTCAAGGTCGAGGCCGGCCGGATCACCGAGGTCAATGCCATCTGGGACCTGCCCGAGCTGATGATGCAGGCCCGCGCCTGGCCAATGGCCCCGCAGCTCGGTGCCTATCTGTGCACGCCGTCCCCAGGGAGCGGAGACGGTCTGAGCGCCTCTGGTGACGGCAGCGCCAGCCTTGAGCATATCAAGCGCATGGAAACAGCAATGTGCCGTCATCCCGAGGACCCGGACCCGGGTGTCATGCGGCTGTCGGAATTCTGGCATCCCCGGTTCAACTGGTATGGTCCGGCTGGTATCGGCACCGGGCGTGGCATTTCTGGATTTCGCCACTGGCACCAGATTCCGTTCCTTCGCGGCATGCCAGATCGAAAGGCTGATCCGACAGGCGACAGGCTGGCATCTGAGGAGATGGCCGATCTCATGTCTCACTGGATTTCCGTCGGCAATTACGTCTGCGAGACCGGTTGGCCGAACATGCGGATGAAGCTGACGCATGACGGCTGGATGGGGATCGCGCCTCCGGGCAGGGAAATCACCCTTCGAAGCGTTGATTTCTGGCGGCTTGAGGACGGGCGCATCCGTGAGAACTGGGTGCAGATCGATGTGCCGTATGTTTATGCGCAGCTTGGCGTCGATGTTTTCGCCCGCATGCGCGAGTTCAACAAGGCCCGCAATATGGGGCCCGTTCCGATTGATGGGGGACTTTCATGAAGCTTCCGGTAACACCGTCATTCTCGCTGGAAGGTCGCCGCGCGCTTGTCGCTGGCGGATCATCCGGGATCGGGCTTGGATGCGCTGTCGCGCTGGCCGAGGCCGGGGCGCATGTCATCATCATGGCCCGCCGTCAGGAACAGCTTGACGACGTCGCGGCAGCGATGACCAAGGCCGGCCATTCGGTGGAGGTTCATGTCGGCGATGTCGGGGATATCAAGGGCATGGCGGCAGCTGTCGAACAGCTCCGTCCCCTGGATGTGTTCGTCAACAGCGCCGGTCTGGCGCGTCACGCGCCGGCCACCGATACGGACCCGGCAGATTTCGACGCGGTGATGAACGTGAACCTGCGCGGGGCCTATTTCGCCTCGCAGGCGGTGGCGAAGGCGATGATCGCCGATGGCCGGCAGGGGTCGATCATCAACATCTCCAGCCAGATGGCGGTAGTCGGAGGGATCGACAGGGCTGTCTATTGCGCTTCGAAACATGCGGTCGAGGGGTTCACCAAATCGATGGCCATCGAAATGGGGCCGCACTGGATCCGGGTGAATACCATCTGCCCGACCTTCATCCGCACGCCGCTGACCGAGCAGACCTTCTCGCAGCCGGCGCGGGTGAAATGGATCGAGGAAAAGATCAAGCTTGGCCGTGTCGGCGAGGTCGAGGACATCATGGGGGCGGTACAGTTCCTGGCCTCGGATGCGTCTTCGCTGGTGACAGGCGCGGCGCTTCTGATTGACGGAGGCTGGACGGCGGACTGATGGCGCGGGACAATGTGACATCCCTTGACGTGGCCCGCCGTGCGGGCGTCAGCCAGTCGGCTGTCAGCCGGGTCTTCACGCCCGGCGCGTCGGTGTCGCAATCCATGACCGACAGGGTGCTTGCCGCCGCCACCGAGCTTGGCTACCGCCCGAACGTGCTTGCGCGGACGATGATCACCGGCAAATCGCGGCTGATCGGCCTCGTCATCGCCTATCTCGACAACCAGTTCTATCCGGAAATTTTGGAGAAGCTGTCAACCAGCCTGCAGCAGCGCGGCTACCATGTCCTTGTCTTCATGGCGCAGCAGACAGCTGGCAACATCGACGATGTCCTTGAAGAAATCATGGATTATCAGGTTGATGGCATTGTGCTGGCCTCGGTGGCCATGTCCTCGGTGCTGGCCGAACGATGTGACGCCGCCGGAATACCTGTGGTGCTGTTCAACCGCGCCGAGCAGCAGGACCGTTTTTCGACCGTCACCTCGGACAATTTCGCCGGCGGCAGGGCTCTTGCCGATTTCCTGGTTGCCGGCGGGCATCGTCGCATCGCCTATATCGCCGGATGGGAAGGCGCCTCGACACAGCGCGACCGCGAGGCCGGGTTCCGCGCCGGTCTTGCCGCGCATGGATGCGAGCTGTTCGCCCGCGGGGTCGGTGATTTCCTGACCGAACAGGCGGCGAAAGCGGCGCGCGAGATGTTTGCCGGCGACGACATTCCGGATGCGGTGTTTGTCGCCAATGACCATATGGCGTTCGCTGTCCTGGAGGTGCTTCGCGGCGAGCTCGGCCTTGGTGTGCCCGAGGATGTTTCAGTGGTGGGGTATGATGATGTGCAGCTGGCAGGCTGGCCAAGCTTTGATCTGACCACCATCCGGCAGCCGTCGAACGCGATGGTGATGGAAACGGTATCCGCTTTGCTTGCGCAGATCGAAGAGGGGGCAAGCCGCCCGCAACGGGTGAAGATCGACGGACCGCTTGTGGTTCGGGGGTCTGCACGGCGGCCTTATGGATGGAAGGAAGATGGCGATGAAGGGGTTTGATCCGAAATGGAAGGATTTCCCGGACTATATTCTGGGGATTACCGCCGAGATATGGGAAGGGCGTGGCATCGCCACGCTTCATGACTATTACACGGCGGACATTCCCGTCCGCTCGCCAGGGTCGGTTGTTATCGGCAACCAGGGCGTGATCGCGGCGACCATGGCGACGATTGCCGAATTCCCCGACAGGCGGCTTCTTGGCGAGGATGTGATCTGGTCTGGAACGCCGGAGGAGGGGATGCTGAGCTCGCACCGCATCCTGTCGACGGCAACCCATGCCGGCGACGGCGTCTATGGCAACGCCACCGGAACGCGGCTTGTCTATCGCATCATCGCCGACTGCCATGCCATCAACAACCAGATCAATGATGAATGGCTGATCCGTGACCAGGGGGCCATCGTCCGCCAGCTTGGGTGGGAGCCGAAAGCCTATGCCGCCGATCTGATCGAGCGCGAGGGCGGGGCCGCCAGCTGCGTGAAGCCCTTCACCCCGGCCATCGATGTCGCCGGTCCCTACAAGGGGCGCGGCAATGACAATGAATGGGGCGTACGCTATGCCAATCTTCTGACTCGGATCATGGGGGCCGATATGGCGGCCATCCCGGCGGGCTATGACCCGGCCTGCCTTCTGGAGCTTCCCGGGGGCCTGACCGACCATGGCATCGACGCCGCCGACAGGTTCTGGATGGGGCTTCGCGCCAGCTTCCCGAACGCGACATTCACCATCGAACACCAGATTGGCCGCGATGATGCGGGCGAAGCGCCGCGCGCCGCCATCCGCTGGGGGCTTCATGGCACGCATGACGGCTGGGGCGCCTTTGGCGTGCCGACCGGGGCGGAAGTCTATGTGATGGGTGTCAGCCATGCCGAATTCGGGCCGCGCGGCCTGCGCCGGGAATTCGTGCTGTTTGATGAAACCGCGATCTGGAAGCAGATCGTCATGCAGACGGGGTGAGGGAGATGACATCGATTGACCTGAATGAACGCATTGTCCGCTATGGCGATCTGGTGCCCTGCCGGACGGCTTTTATCGACGCGCATACGCCGGGAAGCGACCGCAAGGAGAATTTCACCATCATTGGCGGTGGCGTGTCCGAATCCGCCGACCAGCATGTCCATATCGCCGATACGCCTGGATTCAACATAGGGGCCGCCGGCCAGCCGCCGAAATGCCGGAATTCGCTTCACGCGCACCGCACCGCGGAAGTCTTCTTCGTACTGTCGGGGCGCTGGCGCTTTTTCTGGGGCGCGAAGGGCGATGACGGCGAGGTGGTGCTGGAAGAGGGTGATGTCATCAACATCCCCACCGGCATCTTCCGGGGGTTCGAGAACATCGGCACCGATTACGGGATGATCATGGCCGTCCTTGGCGGCGATGATTCCGGTGGCGGTGTTGTCTGGGCCCCGCAGGTGATCCAGGATGCCCGCGACCACGGGCTGGTACTTGGCGACAATGGCGCGCTCTACGACAGCAAGAAGGGCCAGTCCCTTCCCGATGGCGTGTCCCCGATGCCGGTTCTGAGCGCCGCCGAGATGACGCAGTTTCCGAAGGTGAGCGCGGCGGAATTCGTGCCGAATTTCGTCGCCCGCTACTGGGACATGATGGCGATGGCGGACGGCAGGCCGGCGCGGGTGATTGCCAAGGACGGGATGCTGGCGGACACGCCCGGCTTCCGTCTGGAACTTCTGCGCGACGGCAGCATCCCGTCCGACCGCTACACCACGGCCCGTCATGAGGTGCTGATGGTGATGCGCGGTCACTGGCGGGTTGACTGGAATGGCGGCGGGGCCAGCCTCGGTCCCGGCGATGTCTGCGCCGTGCCGCCGGGCCAGACCATCAGCCTGACACCGGCGATGGCCGGCGAGGCAAGTCTGTTTCGCGTGTTGAACACAGATGACGCAGCCGGGCCCACCTGCGGCTTCCACGAACTGCCGGCCGTGTTGCGCCGGGGGAGAGACTGATGACGAAAATTCTGACAAGCCATGTCGGATCGCTGCCCCGCACGCAGGAGGTCGTTGATTTCATCTTCGCCCGCGAGAATGGCGAGGATTATGACAAGGCCGGATTCGACGGCTGCATGACCGCGGCCTGCGCCGAGACGGTGCGCCGCCAGGTCGAGGCCGGAATCGACATCGTCTCCGATGGCGAGACTTCGAAAATCTCCTACGCCACCTATGTGAAGGACCGCTATACCGGCTTTTCCGGCGACAGCCCGCGAAACGCCCCGGCCGACCTGAAACTGTTCCCCGGCTTTCTGGAGCGTCTGGCCAATGCCGGCGGCACGCCGCAATATGCCCGCCCGATGTGCACCGGCGAGGTGGTCTCGAAAGGGCAGGGCGAACTTCAGGCCGATATCGACAATCTCAAGGCCGGCATGGCGGCGCATGGCGCCTCGCGCGGTTTCATGAACGCCGCTTCGCCAGGGGTGATCTCGCTGTTCCTGCAGAACCGGCATTACGCCACCCGCGAGGCTTATCTGGCGGCGCTTGCGGAGGCGATGAAGGCGGAATACGAGACCATCGTCGGAGCAGGCCTCGATCTGCAACTGGACTGCCCGGACCTGGCGCTGTCCCGTCACATGCTGTTCGCCGACCTCAGCGACGATGAATTCATCCGGCTTGCCGGCATCCATGTCGAGGCGCTGAACCACGCGCTTCGCGACATCGACCCGGCGCGGGTGCGGGTTCATATCTGCTGGGGGAATTACGAGGGCCCGCATGTCTGCGACATCGATATGGACAAGGTGTTCACCACCCTGATGAACACCCGCGCGCGCTATGTGCTGTTCGAGACATCGAACCCGCGCCACGCCCATGAATGGACTGTCTTCCGCGACCGCGCCGGCGAGATCCCCGATGACAAGGTACTGGTCCCGGGTGTTGTCGACACCACCACCAATTTCGTCGAGCACCCCGAGCTTGTCGCCCAGCGGATCGAGCGCTTTGTCGGCATCGTCGGGGCGGATCGGGTCATCGCCGGTTCGGACTGCGGGTTCGGCACCTTCGCCGGCTTCGGCGCGGTCGATCCGGAAATCGCCTATGCCAAGCTGACGACATTGGCCGAGGGCGCGGCGCTGGCCTCGGCCCGGCTTTAGCAAGGACTGACGGCATGGATGACGCGCTTCTGACACTTCTTCGTTCGGTCGACACGCCGACCGTCTGCAACGCCATTGAAACGGCTGAGGGACGACGCGGCTTTAACCGCTTTACCCGCGGCACGGTAATGGCGTCCGACCCCGGACATCGGGCCATGGTCGGCTATGCCCGCACCGCGCGGATTGCGGCCGTCGCCCCGTCTTCCGATCCGGCGGATGTGGTGCGTGAACGCCGGCTTGGCTATTACCGGCATATGTCGGAAGGGCCGCGCCCGGCGGTGGCTGTCGTCGAGGATGTCGACGGGGATCAGGCCATCGGCGCCTATTGGGGCGAGGTCAACACCACGGTTCACAAGGCGCTTGGCCTTGACGGCGCGCTGACCAACGGTCTGATGCGCGACCTTGGCAATCTGCCCGACGGCTTTCCGGTGCTGGCGGGCTCGGTCGGGCCGAGCCATGGGTTCGTTCATGTTGTCGATTATGCTGCCGGCGCGACCGTTTTCGGGATGGAAGTGGCGGATGGTGAGCTCGTCCATGGGGACCGGCACGGGGCGCTTGTCATCCCGACGGCGGTGATTCCCGATCTGGCTGCGGCCATTGAAACCCTGTTCCGCGCCGAGGCCTGTATTCTCGAGCCGGCGCGCAAGGGCCCGATGAGCTATGAGGAGTTCGAGCAAGCCTGGGCCGCCTTCGAGGCGGCGCGGACCTGAGGTCAGGTCAGGTAATCCACAGGCAGGTCCTGCATCTTCCATTCGGTGAAGCCGCCCTCCATGTCGAGGACGTTTTCCATCCCCATCTCCTGAAGCGTGCGCACCGCCAGCGCCGAGCGCAGTCCTGACGCACAGAACATCACCAGCTTCTTTTCGGTCCGGAAGACAGGCTTGTGATAGGGGCTGTCAGGGTCGGCCCAGAATTCCAGCATCCCGCGCGGGGCGTGAAAGGCGCCGGGCACCGTCCCCATCTTCTGAAGTTCGCGCACATCCCGCAAATCAATCAGGATGGCGGCGTCAAGACGCTGCAACTCCGCAGCTTCATGAACACCGACCTTGTCGATCAGCAGCCTTGCGGCGGCAATCAGTTCGGCGACAGGCTGGATAATGGGCATGGCGGCTCGGCGATGGTCAGCAGGCCAATCACAGACTAGTGCCGGCCAACCTGCACGGCCAAGGGCGTGGCGACGTTCTGGCATTATTCTCACGCATTTGTGAAGATATGTGGCAGCCAACCCCGGGGCTTTTGCCAGCGATGGATTTGTGGCTATCATTGGCGCGCACCGGCGTCCGGTGCCAGACCATCACATGACATAACATGCCGGGGGACGGCCATCATGACGAGTTACAGCGATCTTTACGCGGCGGCGCAGTCGGATATTCAGGGCTTCTGGATGGAGGCGACGAAGGCCATCGACTGGCACAGACCGCCGACACGGGCGCTCGATTCCTCAAGGCCGCCCTTCCATCGCTGGTTTCCCGATGGCGAGATGAACACCTGCCATAACGCGGTTGACCGCCATGTGGCGGCCGGGCGCGGCGATCAAAAGGCGGTCATCTATGACTCGCCGGTCACCGGCAACGCCTCGTCGCTGACCTATGCCGAGCTTCAGGGGGCCACCGCCCGCTTCGCCGGCATGCTGCAGGGTCTCGGCGTGAAGACAGGTGACCGGGTGATCATCTATATGCCGATGATCCCCGAGGCGGTTGTAGCGATGCTGGGCTGCGCGCGGCTTGGCGCGATCCATTCGGTGGTGTTCGGGGGCTTCGCGGCGGCCGAACTGGCGAAGCGGATCGACGACGCCACCCCGAAGGTGATTGTCAGCGCGTCCTGCGGGCATGAACCCAACCGCATTGTCGCCTACAAGCCGCTTCTTGACGAGGCTATCCAGCTGTCGGCGCACAAGCCGTCATCCTGTATTGTCTATCAGCGCGAAGCGTTGCAGGCGGACCTTGTCGCCGGGCGTGACCTGGAATGGCATGCGGCGCATGAAGGGGCCGAAGCGCTGGCCCCGGTGCCGGTGAAGGCGACAGACCCGCTCTATATTCTCTATACCTCGGGTACCACCGGCCAGCCGAAGGGCGTGATCCGCGACAATGGCGGCCACGCGGTGGCGCTGCAATGGACCATGCCGAACATCTACGACACGCACCCGGGCGATGTTTACTGGGCCGCCTCGGACATCGGCTGGGTGGTCGGCCATTCCTACATCGTCTACGCGCCGCTGATCGCCGGCTGCACCACCATCCTGTTCGAGGGAAAGCCCATCGGCACCCCGGATGCCGGGGTGTTCTGGCGGGTGATTGCCGAACACGCGGTGAAGGTTCTGTTCACCGCGCCGACCGCCTTCCGCGCCATCAAGCGGGCCGACCCGGACGCAGAATTTCTTGCGCGGCACGACACCTCGTGCCTGCGGCATCTGTTTCTTGCCGGCGAGAGGGCCGACCCCGACACCATTCTGTGGGCGCAGGACAAGCTTGGGGTTCCG
>CAJWVJ010000072.1 GCA_913048595.1 uncultured Alphaproteobacteria bacterium
CCGAGGAAGGCCAGGACCAGGAACAGCAGCGCAAGCGGTTGGGTCAGGATCAGCCACCAGGCCCCGTCGAACATCTTCAGCGAATTCTGCAGGTTCACCTCGACCATATGACCAAGGATCAGGCCGACGGCGATCGGCGCGACCGAGAAGCCGTGCCGCCTGGCGAAGAAGCCGACAACACCGAAGATCAACGCGATCCAGACATCGAGAAGCGAGGCGCTCAGCGCATAGGCGCCGATGACCGACAGGGCGAAGACGATCGGCCAGAGAATGGCTGTCGGCACCAGCGAGATACGGGCGAACAGCTTCGCCGCATAGAGCCCCATCGCTAGGAAGATCACATTGGCCACCAGCATCGAGCCGAAAATCTGGTAGACGGTGCCGATCTGCTCGGTGAAGAGATAGGGTCCGGGACGAAGACCGTGAACCATCAGGCCGACAAGGATGATGGCGGTGGTGCCGCTTCCCGGGATACCCAGAACCATGGTCGGCACCATCGCGCCGCCGGTGGCCGCGTTGTTGGCGGCCTCGGCGCCGGCGATGCCTTCAACCGAACCCTTGCCGAATTCCTCGCGGTTCTTCGACCAGCGGCGCGCTTCGGAATAGCCGATCATCGAGGCCACGGTCGCCCCTTCCGCCGGCAGGATACCGATGAAGGTTCCGATTCCCGATGAGCGGGCGATGGTCTTCCAGATTTTCCGGTAATCCTCGCGGGTCGGCAGCTTCACAGCCTTCAGCGTGACCATGTCGGCGACGCGGTGCGCGTGTTTTGACTGCACCAGCAATTCGGAAATGGCGAACAGGCCGATCATCACAGGCACGAAGGACAGGCCCTCATAGAGTTCGTAATTGCCGAACATGAACCGCTCGATGGAGGTCACCCGCTCGGCCCCGATGGTGGCAAGCCACACGCCGAAAATACCGCCGATGAGGTTTTTCACCGCCCCGCCGGCCCCGATACTGGCCAGCATCGACAGACCGAAGACCGTCAGCGCGAAATATTCCGGAGGCCGGAATTCATAGGCGACCCGCGCTAGCAGCGGCGCGGCAAGACACAGAACGATGATCGAGAAAATACCGCCGATGGTGCTTGACACCACAGCGATTCCAAGGGCCCGGCCGGCTTCGCCGCGCTGCGCCAGCGGAAACCCGTCAAAGGTCGTCGCCGCGGCGGCCGAGGTGCCGGGCGTGTTGATCAGGATGGCGGTTATCGACCCGGCGAACGTCGCCGACACATAGAGAGTCGCCAGCACCGCGATGGCGTTCACCGGTGACATCGTCAGGGTGAAAGGCAGCAGAAGCGCCGCCCCGGTTGTGGCACCAAGCCCCGGCAGAACGCCGATGACGATGCCGAGAACCGTGGTGACCGCGATCAGCATCAGAAGATAGGGATCGCCGATGACCGAGGCCATGGCTGTAACGGCTTCAAGCATAATCGCGCTCCCTTACCCGTAATACCAGTTGGTGATCAGCCCGCGCGGGAACCTGATCTTGAGAACTTCGTCAAACAGCAGGAACAGCGTCAGCGGCACGGTGACCGAGACGAGCGCCGCGATATGAAGGCGCTTCTCGCCCCAGCTCGTGCTGAGCACGAACATCACCACCGCTATGGCGATAAAGAAATCGGCGTAGGTGGTCAGAAAATAAAAGGCGGCGAACATCGAGATGCTGACCCAGGTGGTGATGCCTTCCAGCTTGATCGGCTTCGGCGGATTGCGCATGCAATCCCAGGCCAGAATGGCAACCAGGATCAGATTGATCACCATCAGGAAGATCGGAAATGAACGCGGTTGCATGCTGTGACCGACAATCATCGGCGGTGACAGCTTGAGCTGCAGGGCAAGATAGATGATCACAACCGAGAAAGCGGCAATGATCCCTGGAACAATTAACGGTCGCATCATGTGGTTCCCCCCGGAAATCACCGGCGGGCGACGCATGCGGACGCCGCCCACCGGATTGTTCAGGTCAGAAACCTACTCGAGAAGGCCCATTTCCTTGAGGGCCGGGCCGAATTCCCCAACCATCATCTTGATCTGCTCGCCCCAGGCTTCGGAGCCCATCGGCGAAGTGTTATCAAGACCGGAATTCATCAGGTAAGCCTGATAGAGCGAGTGGCCCATAGCCTTCATCATGCCGGCTTCCAGCTCGGCGCGACGCTCTTCAGAGACACCGGCATGGGTCACGAAACCACGGGTGGTCGACAGCACGAGGTCGATTCCCATTTCCTTGGCCGTCTTGGCAGCCGGGATCGGGTCCATGCGGTTCTCGCCAAGGATGACCAGCGGGCAGAGATCGCCTGCCTCGATCGGAGCCGAAGCTTCCGACAGGTTCAGCGTGCCGACATCGACAGCACCGGCAACAACCTGGGTTGCCAGCTCACCGCCACCGCCGAACGGGATGTAGGTCGGCATATCAACGCCGAGACGCTTGGCCCAGAGGAAGACGGTGAGGTGGTCGATGGTGCCCGACGAGGTGCCGCCAAACTTCATCTCGTCGCCATTCTTCATGCCGGCAACAAACTCCTCGGGGGTCTTGTAGGGGCTGGTCTTGCAGTTGACCATCAGGATCTGCGGGTCGTTGGTGCCGCGGGCGATCGGAGCCATGTCCCCGACGGTCAGGTCGGTCTTGCCCTTCGCCATGGTGATGGCATGGCCGACGGTGAAGGTCAGAATTGTGTTGCCATCAGCCGGACGGCTCTTGAAATACTGCATGGCAGCCGCACCGCCGCCACCGCGCTTGTTGACGACGACCATGTCCTGCTTCAGGGCACGACGGGTCCGGATCATCATCATCCGCGAATTGACGTCGGTACCACCACCGGCACCGGCGTGGGTGACAACTTCGATGGTGCCTTCGGCAGCCACGACAGGGGCCGTGGACATCGCCATGACGCCGGCCATCGACGCAATGCCGACCCCGACCGACAGGATTTTCTTGGTGCTGAGCATTTTTTCCTCCCAGAAGTTTGCTTCAGATCGTTTCTTCATGTGGCGGACCGGAGTGTATCCCCGGTCACGATTGTCAGGCCGTGTTGGCAAACATCCCCTGGAAACATTCCCTGGATTGTCGCGCCGCCCGCCCCACTCTCAGGCATGTGAATCACGCCATTTATAAATACGGTATACCAAAAAAATCGGTGAAACAATGAGCAATGTGACCTGTTTCCCGATACCGGTTCCCGTATGAATCAGGGAATTCACCCCTGAATCCGCATCCCTTTCTAGTCAACCTTCACCCCGGCCTCGCGGGCACGGTCGACCATATAGTCACGGCCGGCGAGCATGTCGTCGATGCTGCCGAAACCGTTGGTGTAATGGCCTGTATATCCCGTGCCTTCGATCTTCCTGAACATCGCGCCAAAATCGATGGTGCCTTCGCCGGGCTTCTGGTGGATTTCGTATGAGCCGTTATTGTCGGCCAGCCGGACCTCGTGGCAGAGGCTGAAATCCATGGCATCGACGAATTTGTCGATGCCGACCCCGGGAAGGAAATGCGCATGGTTGGCGGTGAAGGACCAGCGCACCGCCGGGTTGTCGATCTCGTGGAAGAAATGCATACATTCCGCCGGCGTGACCGGCATATAGTTCACCTCGGCCAGAACCGGTTCCCAGTTCAGATTTTCCAACAGCAGCAGAACACCGCGTTCGGCCGCGTAGTCGCCGATCCGCTTCAGCCTGTCGATTGAGGCCTTCATCCTGATGGTCTTGCAGGCGGTGAAATGATAGCCGCCATGAACGACGATCCATTTCGCGCCAACCTTCGGGGCAAGGTCGATATAGGCCTTCATATAGCTATCCACCGCATCGCGGCAAAAGGGGGATATTTCGGCGACATTCACGCCGGACAGGGTATGCAGCCCGAAATCGATGCCACTCGCCTCGAGAAGCTCGCGCACGCCGGCGCAGCGCGCATCATCGAATGACTCGAGGGCGTTTGGCGCGATGTCGGTCTGCGCATCAATCACCCGGACGCCATGTTCCGCCGCCCAGCGGATGCCGTCCTCCAGCGGGAGGCGACGCCCCAGATCGACCCCGATACGGTCTTTCAAGCTCCTGCCGGCCATAGGCGTTCCCCCTCCATCTGGCGGCCTTGTGCCGCCGGTATCAGCTTCCGGTGAAATTCGGCTTCCGTTTTTCCATGAAGGCGCGCCGGCCCTCGATATAGTCCTGGCTGGCGAAGCAGGCCCTGACCATCGCATCCAGCGCGTCAAGGTCGCGATCCGCCTCATGTCCCTGGATAGTCTGCGCAATGGCCTTGACCGATTCAATGGTCATCGGCGCGTTCTCGGCAATCCGCTTGGCGTAGTCATCGACATAGGCGGCCAGCATATGCGGCGCGAGCACACGGTTGACCAGCCCCATTTCCCGGGCCTCGTCAGCGCTGAACTGGCGGGCGGTGAAGAAGATTTCCTTGACCATCGCCGGCCCGACCAGATTGGCAAGGCGGCGGATACCCTCATAGCCATAGCCAAGGCCGAGCTTTGCCGCCGGGACGGCGAACCGGCTCTTGTCCTCGCACAGCCGCAGGTCACAGGCCACGGCAAGCCCCATGCCGCCGCCGATGCAAAATCCCTGGATCATCGCGATGGTCGGCTTCGGGAAATCGAACACCGAATCATAGAAGGCCTTGCTGGCGTCGGAATATTTGCTGACATCCTCGGCGCTGGACCGCTCCTTCTCGAATTTCGAGATATCCGCGCCCGAGGCAAAAGCCTTGCCGCCGGCCCCGCGAACCACAAGAAGCCGTGCCTCGGGATCGGCCGCCATACGGTTCACCTCGGCAGCGCCTGCCTGGTACATGGCAAGCGAGATGGCGTTATGCCGCTCGGGATTGTTGATCACCACATGGCCGACCCGGTCGATGATGCCGGCAAGAAGCTTGCCCTCGGCATGTTCGGTCAGTTGATCGAGTTTCATGTGACTCCCCGCGATTCAAAATCGGCGATCTCCGCCTCCGAATAGCCGAACTCGGCCAGAATTTCGGCGGTGTGCTGGCCCTTGGTGGGCGGCGGGCGGCGAATGTCGGATGTCGAGCTGCTCATCTTGATCGGCTGGCCGACTATCTGCGCCGCGCCGCGCTCCTGGCTGACAACATCGCGGGCAATGCCAAGATGCTGCACCTGCGGGTTCTCGAACACCTGCTGGATGTTGTTGATCTCGCCGCAGGGAACGCCAATCTCGGCAAAGCGATCGACCCAGTAGGCGCTGCTCTTCTGCGAGGTGTTCTCGTTGATGATGGCGTTCAGCGGCTTGCGGTTCTTGCTTCGCGACGGCTGATCGGCGTAATCCGCATGGTCCATGCGCGCATCGGCGAGCTCTTCCTTCAGGCGAAGCCACATATGCTGGCCGGCGCAGGCGATGTTGATATAGCCGTCGGCGGTCACAAAGACGCCTGTCGGGATCGAGGTCGGATGGTCGTTCCCGGCCTGTTGCGGCACATTGCCGTCCATCAGCCAGCGGGCCGCCTGGAAGTCCAGCATCGCGATCTGCGCCTGCAGAAGCGAGGTCTGAACCCACTGGCCCTGGCCTGTCTTCTCACGCCCCAGAAGCGCCAGCAGCACACCCTGCGCGGCAAAGCCGCCAGCGGTCAGGTCGGCGATGGGGATACCAACCCGCATCGGGCCTTCGCCAGGCGCGCCGGTGATCGACATCAGCCCGCCCATGCCCTGGGCAATCTGATCGAACCCCGGGCGGGCGGCCAGTGGGCCATCCTGGCCGAAGCCGGAAATCGAGGCATAGACAAGTTTCGGGTTTTTCTCGCGAAGCGTCTCGTAATCGATGCCAAGGCGAAATTTCACATCCGGGCGGTAATTCTCGACCACCACATCGGCCGTCTCGGCCATCTTCCTGAAAATGGCGACACCGTCAGGGTCCTTCAGGTTCAGGATCATCGAGCGCTTGTTGCGGTGCAAATTCTGGAAGTCCGAGCCTTCGCGCGACCCGCCCATATCGGAGCCGGCCTTATCAGGGTTTTCGATCTTGATGACATTCGCCCCCCAGTCGCCGAGCTGGCGAACGCAGGTGGGACCTGAGCGCACCCTTGTCAGGTCAAGAACGGTGTAGTCGGAGAGGATATCGCTGGCTGGTTCAAACGGCATGGATCGACCTTCTTGTGCCCCTGTCGAACGACGATCTGTCAGCCTCGACTTCGAAAGTAAAATTGTATACCAAATTAAAGGACGATCGGTTTTTTGAAGTCAATTCAAAAAATCCGGAAGGCTGACGCATGTCAGGATTTCGGATCACAGGCCAGACAGGACCAGCTGCTGATGAAAACGCTTTTCCTTCTCTTCGACAGCCTGAACCGGTCGGCGCTCGGTGCCTATGGCGGCCAGATACAAACCCCGAATTTCGACAGGCTGGCCGCCCGCTCGGCGGTGTTCGACACCCATTACGCCGGCTCTCTTCCCTGCATGCCGGCGCGCCGCGACATGCAGACCGGACGTCTGAATTTCCTGCATCGAAGCTGGGGGCCGCTGGAGCCCTTTGACGACAGTTTCGCCGGCCAGCTGACATCCGGCGGCACCTACTGCCACCTCGTGTCGGACCATTATCATTATTTCGAGGATGGCGGGGCCACCTATCACACCCGCTATTCCAGCTGGGACTTCATCCGCGGGCAGGAATCAGACCCCTGGGCGGCCATGGTGAAGCCGCCGATAGAACGGTTCCGCGCGCAATATCATCCGCTGCAGTTCGAGGACCACCGTGACGGCCACCGGCTTCAGGGCATGATCAACCGCACGCGGCTGCGCGGCGAGGCCGATTTTCCAGTGGTACGCTGCGTTGATTCGGCGCTGGCCTTCCTTGACGAGAACGCCGGTACCGACGGCTGGCTTCTGCAGATGGAAACCTTCGACCCGCATGAGCCCTTTCACGCGCCGGCAGGGTACCGCGACGGGGACACCGGCTATACGGGGCCGGTGCTTGACTGGCCACGCTACAAGAGGGTCGACGAGACGCCGGAGGAGGTGGCCGAGCTTCGTGCCAATTACGCGGCGCTGGTGCGGTTGTGCGATGCCCAGCTTGGCCGTATCCTGGATCATCTCGACGCGCATGGCGGATGGGATGACACCGCCATCGTGATGACGACCGACCATGGTTTCCTTCTGTCGGAACATGACTGGTGGGCGAAGAACCGGATGCCCTTCTATAACGAGGTGGCGCAGATACCGCTGATGATCTACCACCCGCAGTTGACCGCCGGCGGTGGGACGCGGGTCTCGGCCCTCACCCAGACAATTGATCTGATGCCGACGCTGCTGGACCTGCATGGCGAGGCAGCCGGGCCCCATGTTCGTGGCAGTTCGCTTCTGCCGCTTCTTGACGGGCGGGCGGGCACGGTGCGTGACATCGCGCTCTACGGCATTTTCGGCGGGGCCATCAACGCCACCGACGGACGCCACACCTATTTCCGCTACCCGGCCGACATGGAAGCCGCGCCGCTGTTTGAATATACGCTGATGCCGGCGCATAACCGCAGCCTGTTCACCGTTGAAGAGCTGGCCCCGGCCACCCTTCATCGCGGGTTCGATTTCACCCGCGGCGCGCCGGTTCTGCGCCTGCCGGCGCGGGCCGATGCCAAGCGGTCACCGCGCCAGGGCGGCTTTGCGGATGCCCGCACCGTGCTGTATGATCTGGCTACCGACCCGCGGCAGGGAACGCCGCTTGACAATCCCGATGCCGAGGCCGCCATCTGCAGTGCCATCCGCGCCGAGATGGCGCGTCACGAGGCGCCAGCCGAGCTTTATGACCGTTTCGACTTGACCTGACCCGAAATGCCCGACCCGAACTGCCCCCATGCCAGGACCTGTGATCCCTATGACCAATCATCTTTATGACGGCGTGTTCGCCCCCCATGCCGACAGCAGCAAGACCTTTCTCCATACGGCGGATGGCGAGATCAGCTATGCCGCCTTCACGGCGCTGACCGACAGGATCGCGGCGATGCTGGTGGCAGAAGGGCTCGCTCCCGGTGACCGGGTGGCGGTGCAGGCCGACAAATCGGTGCTGCTGTTCGCGCTCTATGCGGCGACGGTCAAGGCGGGTGGTGTCTATCTGCCGCTGAACACAGGCTACACCCCGGCCGAGCTTGAGTATTTCCTTGGCGATGCCAAGCCGCGGATCGTGGTGACCTCGACCGCCGCCGCCGCGGCGATCACCCCGATCGCGGCGCGGATCGGGGCCAGGCTGATGACCCTCGACGCCGATGAGAGCGGCAGCCTGTCCGAGGCGGCGATGCGGCATGACGGCCCGTTTGACGCGGTGCCGCGCGGCTCCGAGGACCTGGCGGCCATTCTCTACACCTCCGGCACCACCGGCCGGTCGAAGGGCGCGAAGCTGTGCCACCGCAATCTGCGCTCAAACGCCGAGGTGCTTCGCGAGGCCTGGCAGTTCAGCACCGATGACACGCTTCTCCATATGCTGCCGATCTATCACACGCACGGGCTGTTCGTGGCCGGCAACCTGCTGGCATTGGTTGGCGGGTCGATGATCTTCCTTCCGAAATTCTCCGCCGACACGGCGCTGGAATGGATGCCGAAGGCGACCACGATGATGGGTGTGCCGACCTTCTATACACGGCTTCTCGACCATGAGGGGTTCACCGCCGCCACCTCGGCGCATATGCGGCTGTTCATTTCCGGCTCGGCCCCGCTGCTGGCCGAGACGCATCGCCAGTTCGAGGAGACGACCGGCAAGGCCATCCTCGAACGCTATGGCATGACCGAGACCAATATGTGCACCTCGAATCCGTTTGACGGTGATCGCCGCGCCGGCACTGTCGGCTTTCCGCTTCCCGGGGTCGATCTTCGCATCGCCGATGCCGGGACAGGGGCGCCGCTGGAGGATGGCGAGATCGGCATCATCGAGCTCAAGGGCGACAATGTCTTTCTCGGCTATTGGGAGATGCCGGAAAAGACCGCTGAATCCTTCCGCGATGACGGCTTTTTCATCACCGGCGACATGGCGGTTCGTGACAGTGACGGCTATGTCACAATCGTCGGGCGTGACAAGGACCTGATCATTTCCGGCGGGCTGAATGTCTATCCCAAGGAAGTGGAAGGCATGATCGACGATATCGACGGGGTTCTGGAAAGCGCCGTGATCGGCGTGCCGCACCGCGATTTCGGCGAGGCGGTTGTCGCCGTGGTGGTGCGCGATGACGCGGGGCTGGCGGCCGCGACGGTCGAGGCCGCGCTTGCCAGCCAGCTGGCGAAATTCAAGCAGCCGAAAGCGATCCTGTTCACCGAAGCGCTGCCACGCAACAGCATGGGCAAGGTACAGAAGGCCGAATTGCGGAAGGCACATGCCGGGCTGTTCAGCTGATCACCTGCCGCCAGCTGTCCCCCGCAGCTGGCGCTCGCGCCGCAGGATGAAGATCGACGAAGCGATGATGATCGCGCTTCCGATGACGATCTCCGGCGTCAGGACCTCGCCGAACAGAAGGATACCGGCGGTGATCCCCATCGGGATCGACAGGTAGTGAAGCGGCGCCATGATGCTCGCCGGGAGCAGCTTGTGGCTGAAGGCAAGACCGAATTGCTGGAAGCTCGACAGCACCCCGACAGCCACCAGAATACCGATATCCGTGCCGGTCGACGGCATGTTGGCGCCGGTCACCATGACGACTTCACGGTTGCGGTTCACGGTTTGGGGCCCCAAGGGGTGGGACATCACGCCGTCGCCAGTGGCGATAAGGAAGTTCTTGGCCTTGTCCTTCAGTTGTTCCAAGTCCAGGGGCTCGCCCTCCACCAGCAACTGGTCGAGGAAGTTCACCTTCACGTTGAAGACGTTCT
>CAJWVJ010000073.1 GCA_913048595.1 uncultured Alphaproteobacteria bacterium
TTGGCGCCGGGCCGATCCAGACCTTTTTCAAGGTGCAGATGCCGCTGATCATCCCCGGGGTGATTTCGGGCGGGTTGTTTGCCTTCATCACCTCCTTCGACGAGGTCGTGGCGGTCTTGTTCCTCGCCAGCCCCGAGCAGCGCACCATCCCGCGCCAGATGTGGTCCGGAATCCGTGAACAGATCAGCCCGACGATCCTCGCGGTGGCGACACTTCTGGTGTTGCTGTCGATCATTCTTTTGACGGTGATCGAACTGTTGCGCCGCCGGTCCGAGCGATTGCGTGGCGTCACCCCCTCGTGATCCGGCTCTGGAACAGCCCGCATTTTACTCTGATGATGGCGATGTGGATGTGGGCCGGCCACACCATCGCCGCG
The DNA here is from genome assembly GCA_913048595.1 of uncultured Alphaproteobacteria bacterium. Lineage (GTDB taxonomy): Bacteria > Pseudomonadota > Alphaproteobacteria > Puniceispirillales > Puniceispirillaceae > UBA8309. The sequence continues at coordinate 377 of CAJWVJ010000073.1, forward strand.
CGCCTGTCTGTTGGCGAGATGTCGCCGATGGTGATGATGGGGCTTCGCTGGTTTGCCTGCCTTGCCATCCTTGTCTTCATCTTTCGCCGGAAGATGGCGGCTGAATGGCCGCGGGTGCGTGCAAGGCTTGGCTGGGTGGCCGCCATGGGAGGGCTTGGCATGGCGGGCTTCACCTTCTTCTTCATCCTCGCCGCGCAATACACCACAGCGGTAAATCTGGGAATCACCCAGAGCTCGGTCCCCATGATCGTCATGGTCATCAGCCTTGTTGCCTTCGGCACACGCATCGGGCGGATTCAGGTGACGGGCCTTCTTGTCTCGTTTGTCGGCGTTCTCGTGCTTGTGACGGGCGGCTCGCTCGAGGTGCTGATGCGGCTGAATTTCAACATCGGTGATCTGCTGATGCTGGTGGCCTGCGTCTGCTATGCGGCCTACACGGTGGGGCTGAGCCGCCGGATCGACATGCCGCCGGCCCTGATGCTGAGCTTCTTCGCGGTACCGGCCTCGATCCTGTTCGCCGTCTGCATGGGGGTGGAATTCTGGCGCGGAACGATGCTTCTGCCCGGGTTAAAGGGGCTTGCCATCGTAGCCTATTGCGCCATTTTCCCGTCGATGCTGGCACAGATTTTCTTCATGCGCGGGGTCGAGCTTGCCGGGCCGAACCGGGCCGGATTCTACCTCAATCTCATCCCGGTCTTCGCCGCGTTTATGGCGGTGTTCATCCTGTCGGAGACGCTGTATTCTTACCATGCCATATCGCTTTTTATGGTTCTGGGTGGCATCTATCTGGCCGAGAAACACAAGCCAGCCCCGCAACAAGGCGCCGGATAAATCCGGCACAGGAATAAAGACATGAACGACAAGCGCAATTTCTACATTGACGGTGCCTGGGTGGCACCTCGTGAGGGATCGGATTTCCCGGTCTACAACCCGGCCACCGAAGAGCCCTATGCGACCATCTCGCTTGGTGGGGCGGCGGATGCCGAGGCCGCCATCGCCGCCGCCCGCCGGACCTTCCCGGGCTGGTCGATGACGACGCCCGCCGAACGCGGCGAGGTGCTGCGCGTCGTCCTGTCCGTCTATGAGGCGCGCACCGCCGACATGGCGGAGGCCATTTCCACCGAAATGGGCGCGCCAATCGACATGGCGACAAGCGACCAGGCCGGGGCCGGGCGAAGCCACCTGAAGGCCTTCCTTCGCGCGCTGGACGCATTTGAATGGCAACGCCCGCTTCGCCCCGGCGTCGATGGCCAGGACCTGGTGTTCGAGGCCGCCGGTGTCGCGGCGCTGATCACCCCCTGGAATTGGCCGATGAATCAGGTGGTGCTGAAGGTTGGCGCGGCGCTTGCCGCCGGCTGCACGATGGTGTTGAAGCCATCGGAAATCGCCCCGATGTCCAGCATGCTGTTTGCTGAAATCCTGCATGAGGCGGGCGTGCCTGCCGGTGTGTTCAATATGGTCAATGGCGACGGGCCGGGTGTCGGCAGCATCCTGTCCTCGCATCCCGATATAGATGTGGTGTCCTTCACCGGATCGACCCGCGCCGGCATCCTGATCAGCAAGGCCGCCGCCGATACGGTGAAGACCGTATCGCTTGAGCTTGGCGGCAAGTCGCCGAACCTTGTGTTTAACGATACCGACATCGACGCCGCTGTGGCGCGCGGTGCCAGCTTCTGCTTTGCCAATACGGGCCAGTCCTGCAACGCGGCTACCCGCATGCTGGTAGAACGCGACGCCTATGACCGCGCCGTCGAGGTTGCCGCGGCCACCGCCGATGCCACAGTCGTCGATCTGCCGAACAAGGCAGGTGGCCATATCGGGCCGCTTGTCTCGCAGGCGCAGTTCGACAAGGTGCAGGGGCTGATCCAGGCCGGCATCGACGAGGGCGCGCGGCTTGTCGCCGGCGGCACGGGGCGTCCGGAGGGGATGAACCGCGGATGGTTCGCTCGGCCCACCGTGTTTGCGGACGCCACCCCCGACATGACCATCATGCGCGAGGAAATCTTTGGCCCGGTGCTGGCGATGATGCCCTTCGACAGCGAGGATGAGGCCATCGAGATCGCCAATGACACGCCCTATGGCCTTGCCGCCTATATCCAGACAGGCAGCGCCGAGCGCGCCCGCCGGGTCGCGGCGCGGCTGCGGGCCGGGATGATCCAGGTGAACGGGGCAAACCGGGCTTCGGGTGCGCCGTTTGGCGGGTACAAGCAGTCCGGTGTCGGCCGCGAGGGGGGCATCTGGGGAATCGAGGAATTTCTCGAGATGAAAACCATCAGCGGCATCATCGACGAGGCGTAGATGACAGCGGGGCGGGGCTAGGGATGGCGGACGACCGGAAGACGGATGGCAGCAGGTTGCTGGAACGCGCCTATGAGCTTGGCGCACCGGACAGCCACATCGCCTTCTACCGTGAATTTGCCGACAGCTATGACAGCACGTTTGCGGCCGGGCTTGGCTATATCTACCCGGCCGGAATCGTCGCCTCGCTTGCCGCGCAGGACAGGCCGGACGGACCCATCCTCGATATCGGCTGTGGCACCGGCCTTGTGGCGACGGCCATCCGCAAGGCTGATTCAGGCGCGGTCATCGACGGCGTCGATATTTCGCCCGAAATGCTGGAAAAGGCGCGTGAGAAGGGTGATTACCGCGATCTGCTGCTGGCCGACCTGACGGGTGATTTCAGCCATCTTCCAACCGGCTATGCCGCCCTTGTCAGTGCCGGGATATTCACCTTCGGCCATCTTGGTCCGGAACGGATTGCCGGTATTCTCGGCCTGTGCCGCGCCGGCGGTGTGGCGGCGCTGGGGGTCAATGCCAGCTTCTACGCCGAACAGGGCTTTGAGGCGGTTCTCGAGCGCCTGCAGGCCGAGGGCCGGATTGACGCGGTGGTGCTTCATGAAGTGCCGATCTATGACGGTCGCGACGCGACGCATGGAAGCGAAACCGCCCTGATCCTGGAATTCACCGTCACCTGACCATTCACATTGCGCTTTTCGCCGCCCTGTATTCCTGATAAGCGGGAACAGGTTTCCGAGGACGGCTTATGGTGAGACAGGCGATGACTGGATGGATGCAACGCCCGTTCGTCGCGCTTGGCCTTCTGGCCCTCGGCATGGGCATGATTCCCCTGAATGACGCGCTGATCAAACTGATGAGCGCCTACATGCCGCTTGCCGAGATCGCGCTGATCCGCGGCGTGCTGGCGATGATCCTGCTGGCCGTCTTCACCAGAGGCGTCAGCAACATGCTGGCTCTGCCGGCCCGCGTCTTCTGGAGCTTCTTTGGCCGCGGCATGTGCCTTGTGCTGGCGATGATCCTCTATTTCGTGCCGCTTGGCAGCCTGCCGCTGCCGACCGTCATCACCATCTTTTTCGTTTCGCCCCTGCTGATCACCCTGCTGTCGGTGCCGTTCCTTGGCGAGCAGATCGGCATCCACAGGATACTGTCGGTCTGTATGGGGCTTGCCGGTGTGCTGGTGATCATCCGCCCCGGAACCGAGGATTTCCAGATTGAATCGGTGATCGTGTTCGGCGCGGCGCTGTCCTACGCTGCCTTCCAGATATGGACAAGACGCCTGAAGTCGGTTGGCAACCTTTCGGCGATGGTGACGGTGCAGCAGGTCTGCTACATCGCCGGATTCCTGCCGATCCTGCTGGTGAACTACTTTCTGCCGCGGCCGGCATCGGACAATGCGACGCTGGATTTCCTGTTTCGCGCGCCGGTCATGCCGGGGGCCATGGATGCGGGTTTCGTCATGTTCTGCACGCTGGCGGTGTTGTTCCTGTCGATGGCCTCTTCCAACGCCTACCGGTCGGTCGAGGCGTCGATGATTGCGCCGTTTGAATATACCGCGATTCCCTTTGCGGTGATCTGGGGCATTGTTATATGGGGCGAATGGCCCGACGGGCTGAGCTGGCTTGGCATGGGCCTGATCCTGACGGGCGGGCTCTATACCATCTGGCGGGAACGCGCCCGCGATGTCGAGGTGATGACGGCAACGCCAATGCCGGCCTCGGCATCGGCGGCGCAACCTCTCGAGGAAGAGGAGGAGCGGCCCTAGTCCCCGTCGCCCTGCCAGACACCCTTGTCGCGAAGGGACTCGGCCACCTCGCGCGGCATGTAGGTCTCGTCATGCTTGGCAAGGACATTGCTGGCCGTCAGCACGCCGGCGGCGATGCGCCCTTCGGCAACCACCCCCTGGCCCTCGCGGAACAGGCTGGGAAGCGCCCCGTCGAACCGCACTGCGATCTCGGCATCGCCGTCGGTCACAATGAAGTCGGATGTCAGCCCGTCGATCTGCACGCTGCCTGTCTTCACCAGCCCGCCAAGCCGGATGGCGCGGCCCTCGGCATCCGCCGGAATCTCGGACGGGGTGTAGAAGAACACGATGTTTTCACGAAGCGCGCCAAGAACAAGCCCGACCGCCACCGCCAGCAGCAGTGCGATCGCGGCAATGGCCGCCAGTCTTTTCTGTTTCGGTGACATCCGGTCAGCACCTGTCTGTTATGCCTGCTAGGTAGCCCGCCGCGGGCCCGCGGGCAAGAGCCGAGACGCCCAGCCAGCCATATCTGTGACGTCGTGGCGCATCGATGTTTTCGCCGGTGCCTGCGGCTTGCGGTTGCATCAAGTGGTTGCCTGCTCTATCTCCCTATAAAGGCTGTTTCTTGCCATTATATCCATCAGGAATTGACCGATGATCAAAGCGTTGAAAATTTCCGCTGGTGCCATCGCCATGAGCGCGGCGCTTATGGTTGCGGCGCCGGCGGGTGCCGGCGACATCAAGGCCGGCGAAAAAGTGTTCAAGAAATGCAAGGCCTGCCATTATGCTGACCGTGAGAAGCACAAGACCGGCCCGCATCTGGTGAATATCACGGGCCGTGCGGCCGGCGGGCTGGAGGATTACAAGAAATATTCCAAGGCGATGAAGGCGTCGGGGATTGTCTGGGATGATACAACGCTGGCAGACTATCTTCGCGCGCCGAAGAAATATGTGAAGGGCACGAAAATGGCCTTCGCCGGGCTGAAGAAGGACGCCGACATTGAAAATGTCATCGCCTATCTGAAGGCCGAAAAATAATCCGGCGGGCATCGACAGAGCCCGTCTGCACGCCGGGCAAAATCAGCAGTAACGTCACCGATTACAGGTAAAGGCCGCAATGTCCGATATGTTGAAATACCCGCGGCTGACCGATCTTGAGAAAAAGGCCAAGCGCCGGATACCGCCTTTCATGTTCGCCTATCTCGATGCCGGGACCGGGCGCGATTTCGCCAAGGATGCGAATGAGGTGGCTTATCGCGAAATATCCCTGACGCCGCAATTTCTGCGTGGCCGTGTGGCGGCCGACACCAGCACCACGCTTCTTGGCAAGGTTTATGGCGCGCCCTTCGGCGTGGCCCCGATCGGCCTGTCATCCACCATCTGGCCCGGGGCCGAGCAAATTCTGGCCCGCGCCGCGAAAGCCCATAATTTCCCCTACGCACTAAGCACTGTCGCCGGTGATTCCATCGAACGCGTGTCGAAGGTTGGCGGCGACATCACCTGGTTCCAGCTCTATCCCCCCGCCGACCGCGACATGTGTCTGGACATGATGCGCCGCGCCCGGGAATGTGGCGTGGATACGCTTGTCGTTACCGCCGATGTACCCGCCCCAAGCCGGCGCGAGCGGATGCGCCTGTCAGGCGGCCCGGTGGGAAGCCGCGGCAAGTCGATGTACACGCCGCGGGTCATCATGCAGTCGATGTCACGTCCGGAATGGGCGTTGCGCCTGCTGGCCAATGGCGGCCCGCGATTCCGCAATATCGAGCCCTATTCGGACAGGTTCGGCGGCATGGGTGTCACGGAATTCATCGGCTCGCAACTGAATGGCGGTCTTGACTGGGATTACCTGGATATCATCCGTGACCGCTGGCCCGGCAAGCTGCTGCTGAAGGGTATTCTTCACGGCCAGGACGCCGAACGCGCGGCGCGCGCCGGTGTCGACGGGCTGGTGATCTCGAATCACGGTGGCCGCCAGCTTGACGCCGCGCCGCATCCGCTTCACCAGCTTCCTCACATTCGGGCCGTTGTCGGCAACAAGATGCCTCTGATCGTCGATAGTGGCATCCGCTCGGGTCTTGATGTTGCCAAGGCGATCGCATCCGGCGCTGATTTCGTGCTGATCGGGCGCTCCTTCCTCTATGCTGTGGCCGCCCTTGGGAAGCGCGGCGGCGAACATGCCGCCACCGTTTTGATAGAAGAACTGCAGGATGTCATGCGCCAGCTCGGCGTGGCAAGCATCGATGGCCTTTCAGATGTGCCGGTGACACGCGCCTCTTCTCGCACGCTGTAAGGAAAGACCCCAAAATCATGACAAGACTGTTCGCCGCCATTGGCGCGCTGCTGATGGCAGTCGCCGGCCCCGCGCTGGCTGATATGTTCAAAATCGGATCCGTTCAGATCCGCGCCACCGCGCCGGGGATGGCCGTCACTGGTGGCTATGTCAGCATCACCAATAAAGGCCATGCCGATGACCGGCTTGTTGCGGCATCGGCCGAGTTTGCCAAGCGGGTGGAAATTCACGAGATGATCCATGACAACGGCGTCATGAAGATGCGGCAGCGCGAAGGCGGTATCCATATTCCCGCCGGCGGGACCGTCACGCTGAAGCCTGGCGGGCTTCACATCATGTTCATGGGCCTTGGCGAGACCATGGTGCCCGGCGAGACGCGAGAGGTGACCCTCGAGTTTGAATCCGGCCACAAGGTTGCGGTGCCGGCTATGGTTCTGAAACCGGCCGACATCGGCACGAAAGCCGGGCACGGGGACGGGCACGACCATTCGCATGGCGGCCATAATCATTCAGCGAGCGATTCGGCCAATTAGGCGCGCGAGGACATCAAGTCAGAAAATGCCGGCATCAAGGCCGGCGGCCATGCCCATGGCAAGCTCTTCGACCTCATCGGCATAAGTGTCGGACCAGTCGCCGTGAAGCATCAGCGGCGCGGCGACAAGCCGCCATCGCTGCGCGCCAATGATGGACTCAAGCGCCCGCCTTGTCGCGGTGCCGTCCAGTCCAGCGCGGATATAGACGCCGACCGGCTTGGCCTCGGTCCGGTCAAGCCAGTCATCATAGCAGCGGTCGAACATGTCCTTTGTCGCGCCGGCCATATAGCCGATATTCTCGGTGGTGCCGATCAGAACCCCGTCTGCTGCGAACAGGTCTGTCGCGACAATGTCAAAGGGCGACGCCAGAATGACATTGAGCCCCCCGGCATCCTCATGCGCCGCGCCGCGCCGGGCCGCCTCGGCGAGCGCGGCAGTGTTGGGCGATGGCGCGTGGGCGATGATCAGAAGTGATTTCGGCATGGCGACGGCTGTCACGGCCCCCTATGATGAAGATCAACATCATCTGACAGTCAGGCTGTCTGTGGCAAGCCTGCAGGAGGAACGACATGGCCGAGCTGTTGTCCGATGACGCGCTGGCGGCGGCGCTGACCGAACTCGATGGATGGCATCTAGTGGAAGGCGGCACCGCCATCGAGGCCGAATTCCGCTTTTCCGGCTTCAATGCCGCCTTCGGGTTCATGTCGCGCGTGGCGCTTGCCGCGGAACGCCGCAATCATCATCCCGAATGGTCGAATGTCTACAACCGGGTGACCATCAGATGGACCACCCATTCCGAGGGCGGGGTGACCAACCTTGATATAAAACTTGCGGGCATGTGCTCGCGCTTTGCGGCACCGGCCTAATAGACCAGCCAGTCAAGGCACCACAGCGCGCCCAGCCCCGAACCGATGGTCACCAGCACCGACCTTGTGAAAAGTGCGGCTGTGACCGCCACGAGCGCGGCCGGCAATCTGGCATTGCCAGCCAGCATCAGCCCGCCGTCCGGGGCGATGATCACCGCCGGAACGATGATGGCCGTCAGCACGGCAATCGGCACAAAGCCAAGCGCCTCTTCAAGCCAGCTCGGAAGCTGCTTCGGGGCAATGTCCGAGAACATTACAAAACGCATCGAAAAGGTCATCAGACCGCATATCACCATCACCCACCAGATCATGATGCGGCCCTCCGCCTGTCATGAAGATGGACAAGCCAGCCGGCAAGTATGCCGCCAATGCCGGCAAGGATGATCCAGCTCTTCCAGGGAAGGGGCTGTCCGGCGATGGCCAGGACGCCGGATGTCAGGCAGGCGGCGAGGTCGGCGCGGCGGCGGATGGCCGGGGCGACAAGCGCAATGAAGGTCAGCGGAATGGCAAAGCCGAGCGACCAGGAATCGGGAATAGTGGCGCCAAACACCACCCCCGTCACCGTGGTGATCTGCCAGCAGACCCACAGGGTCATCCCGGTGCCGAGAAGATGATAGTGCTGGAACGGTGATTCCACGCCGTTGCGAAGCCTGTCGATGGTCACCGCATAGGCTTCGTCGGTCAGAAGATAGGCAAGCGGCACGCGCCAGCGAAACGGCAGGGATCGCAGATAGGGAGCGATGGAAGCGCTGTACAGAACATGGCGAAGATTGATCACCGATACCGAAGCGCCGACAACTGGCAAAGGCGCGCCGCTGCCCCACAGCTGGACAAAGACAACCTGGCTTGCTCCGCCGAACAGGATCGAGGACATGAGGATGGTCTGCCAGGCGCTCAGCCCGCTGGCGATGCCCAGCACACCGAAGACAAGTCCGAACGGCGCCACACCAAGCTGCAGCGGCAATTCGGCTCTGATCCCGGCCCAGAATTCCTGGCTCCGGCTTGTGGTGGGTTCGGTCATGGGGGCTGGTGGTTCCGTTGGTATTTCATGACCTGCCTATCATGCTGGCAAGCCGAAGGACAAGCGGCTTTGTGACCGGCTGGCCCCTGAGGGGACTGGCGGCACTAACAGCTTGCCAGACAGACGGAATTACGCCACATCTTGGCTTCGCAGGACGTGTCAGCAATTTAGGCTGGTAATCGGCAGCTACGACAGGACAGCCCCATGATCATCACCGTTCCCGTTTCCGTTGGCGAGGTCGTCGACAAGGTCACCATTCTCGAGATCAAGTCGGAACGGATCAGTGACAGCGAAAAGCTTCACAATGTCGCCGCCGAGCTTGACGCGCTTCGCCCGCTTGTCAGCGGCGGCGTGTTCGACAGTGCCGAGCTTGTCGCTCTGACCGACGGCCTTCGCGCTGTGAATGGCGAATTATGGGACATCGAGGACGATATTCGTGCCGAAGAGGCGGCTGGCCGGTTTGGCGAGCGGTTCATTGAGCTGGCCCGCGCCGTCTATATCACCAATGACCGGCGCGCCGAGTTGAA
>CAJWVJ010000074.1 GCA_913048595.1 uncultured Alphaproteobacteria bacterium
TTCATGATCAGGCCGAAGGCGGTCGTGTACATGCCCTGCGGGTTGCTGTAGGTGTATTTCGCCAGCTCGGCGATCTTGAAGGCGTACATTGTCTCCATCGGGAAGAAGACGCCTTCGGTCACACCCGACGAAATGGCCTCATACACAGCCGGTGCCGGCATGTTCACACCGGCCACGCCAAGCGCAGTGCCGACGTCATTGGCGACACCGCCGCCGACACGCATCTTCATGCCGACAAGGTCGGCATAGGAACTGATCGGCTTGGTCGTGTTCACATTGCCGGGGCCGTGCACGAAGTTGGCCATGATGTTCACACCCTTGGCCTCCTTGGCGGCGGCAAGATATTTGTCATAGGTCTTCTGGAAGGCGACAGACATCTCGGTGGCGTTGCCGGTATTGCCGGGAAGCTCGGCAAGCTTGGTCGTCTCGAACTTGCCAGGGGTATAGCCAAAGACGATCCAGCCGATATCGGCGACGCCGTCACGGATGGTGTCATACTGCGCGGGCGGCGATGCCAGCCCGAACTCGACCTTGCCCGAGAGGCTGCCGCCGGAGCAGGATTCCATCTCGGAAATCATCATCGGGAACACATTCGCGTTCATGGTATGGCCCGGGCCGGCCCACGAAGAAATGGTCAGGGTCTTGTCGGCGGCAACGGCATTGCCTGCCAGAGCAAGGGGGACAAGGGCTGCCAGCGTGGCGAGAGTCTTTTTCATCGAACTTCCTCCAAAACAGTTCGTTAACAGGCGATTGGCTGCAATCGACCACAACCTCGCCTGCTCGACATTTGCCATTCAGCCTGTTGGCGAAGCCGAAGCCAGTCAAGCGAAATATGTCGGTCCCGGCAGGGGTTTGCGGCCGGCCCGCCGACGCGCGGCCGGCCGGCTGGCCGGCAATTCGGCCTTGGCAATCCACCACGGTTTGCGCAGTATGCCATCACGACATTGTACAGACGGAAGCTGGCCGCGAACGTGCCGGCACCGCGTGGGGGAAGGTATATAGCTCGATGGCGACGGGCACTTCGCATGAGACCTTGAAGGAACATCCGCTCGTCGTGAAGCTGAACAGGCTCGCCGGATGGATTGCCGATGCCGCGATGTTTATCGCCTGTCTCGTGCTTCTCTGGCTTGTTGCGCTGACATGTGTGGATGTGATCGGGCGCTATTTCTTCCGCGCCCCGGTCACCGGCGCCACCGAACTGGTGCAGATATCGATGGCCGGGATCATCTTCTTCGCGCTGCCGGCCATGTTCCTGCGGGATGACCAGGTGGTTGTCGATCTGTTCAGCTTTGTCCGCAGGGGCTGGTTCGGCTGGGTCGTCACCCTCGCCTTCAGCATCGCCACCGTTGCCGCGGTCTGGATCATCGCCGAGCGTGTTTCGGGCTATGCCATCCGCGCCTGGGAGGATGGTGACGAGACAATCTATCTGAAAATCCCGACCTATCTCGTCGTCTGGGCGATCACCATCATGATCTATCTGTCTGGTGTCTTCGCCGCGGTACGCGCATTTCGCATGATATGCGCCCCCGGCCGCCTGATTCCCGACGAAACAGGCACGCGTGAATATACGGAGTGAGCCATGGTTGAATCCCTGATCGGCTTTGGCGCCCTGCTGTTCTTCGCCTTCCTGCGGATGCCGCTTGGCCTTGCGCTCGGCCTTGTCGGTGGTGTCGGCTTTGCGATGCTGGCCTCGGAACGCGCCGCGATCGCCAATGCCGCGCGGCTGGTCATCGACTCCGGCCAGAAATACGAGCTGTCGGTGCTGCCGATGTTCATCCTGATGGGCCTTCTTGTGGAACGGGGCGGCATGGCGCGCGAACTGTACCGCGCCGCCTATGTGTTTCTCGGGCACCGGCGCGGCGGGCTGGCGATGTCGACCATCGCCGCCTGCGGCATGTTTTCGGCCATCTGCGGGTCGTCCCTCGCCACCGCGGCGACAATGTCGAAGGTCTCGATGCCGGAAATGCGGCGCTACAAATACGACGATTCGCTGGCCACCGCCTCGATCGCGGCGGGCGGCACGCTCGGCATCCTGATCCCGCCAAGCGTGATGCTGGTGATCTATGGTTTCCTCACCGAACAGTCGGTCGGCAAGCTGTTCATTGCCGGCGTGCTGCCGGGACTTCTCGGCATCCTGTTCTATCTTCTGGCGGTGGTGTTCGTTGTGTCGCGCAATCCTGCGGTGGGCCCGGCGGGAGAGCGCACCGGATGGGGAGACAGGCTGCTTGCGCTTCGCGATGTCTGGACGACGCTGGGGCTTTTCATCTTCGTCATTGGTGGCATCTATGCCGGCATGTTCACCCCGACCGAGGCATCCGGCATGGGCGCGGCCGGCGCGCTGGCCATCGCCTGGCGTCGCGGCGCGCTCAGGGACGGGGCGCTGTTCCAGGTGCTTCGCGAAACCGCGATCACCACGGCGAAGCTGTTCTTCATCCTGTTCGGTGCGCTGATTTTCTCGAATTTCGTCAACCGCGCCGGCCTTCCCGACGGGCTGATCAGCATCGTCAACGCCTTCGATCTGTCGCCGCTTGGCGTGATCTTCATCATTCTGCTGATCTATGTGATTCTGGGATGCGTGTTCGAATCGCTGTCGATGATTCTGCTGACGGTGCCGATCTTCGCGCCGGTCGTGGCCAATCTCGGATTCGACCTCATCTGGTTCGGCATCCTTGTCGTCGTCGTCACCGAGATCAGCCTGATCACCCCGCCCATCGGGCTGAATGTGTTCGTGCTGAAAGGGGTGCTGAAGGATGTGCCGGTGACCACCATCTTCCGGGGTGTGACGCCCTTCTGGGTGGCGGACATCTTCCGGCTGATCCTGCTGGCTGGCGTGCCGTCGATCGCGCTGTTCCTGCCCTCGATGATGATGGGCTAGCCGTCAGGCCAGAAGCGCGCGCACATCACCGGCGACGATCTTGCCAAGGGCGTTGCGCGGCAGCGCCTCGACAAACACCACATCCTTCGGCCGCTTGAAGCTGGCGATCCGGTCGTTGAAATGGGCCAGCACATCCTCTGCCGTCAGGCTGCTGTCCGCCCGCACCGCGACGACCACAGGCACCTGGCCCCAGCGCGCATCCTCGCGGCCGACAATGGCGAATTCCGCCAGCCCGGCGAAGTCCGCAAGCACCCGTTCAAGTTCCGCCGGATAGATGTTCTCGCCGCCGGAAATGATCACATGCTTCAGCCTGTCGGCGAACCAGTAAAGCCCGTCATCATCCACCCGCGCCATATCGCCGGTATGGAACCAGCCGTCGGTGATGCTCTCGGCGCTTGCCGCGTCGTTGTTCCAGTAGCGGGTCAGGATGTTCGCCCCGCGCACCCAGATCTCGCCAACCTCGCCTGCCGGCAGTTCACCGCCGTCCGGTCCGGTGATTCTGATCTCGCAGGCGCGGCCCGCGCGGCCGATGGATCCGACGGTGGCGGTGGCGATCTCGGCTGTCTGGTAAATGGCGGTCGGCGATGTCTCGGTGGCGCCATAGACCTGAACCACAGGGACGCCGCGCTGATGCACCGCCTCGATCAGCGCCACCGGCACGTCTGTTGACCCGATGGCCATCATCCGCAGCGTTGCGAGATCGGCATCCTCCCACCCGTCGCTTGCCAGAAGCGCGCCGAGAATGGTCGGCACCACGGTCACCTGGGTCACCGCCGCGTCACGGATGATCCGCAGCACCTGCGCCGGGTCGAAGCTGTCCTGGATCACCACATGCGCCCCCAGAAGAAGGGCCGGCAGGGGCTGGATGTTCAGCCCGCCGACATGGAACAGCGGCAGGATGTTCAGCACCACATCATCGGCCGCCATCGCGTAGGCATGGTGGCTCATCGCGGCGTTGGCATGCATCGCCGCCTGGTCGAGAATGGCGCCCTTCGGCCGTCCTGTCGTGCCGGAGGTATAGACAAGCAGCAGTTCGGCATCGGCCGATCCGGCCCCGTCTTCGGCGGCAAGCACATAATCCTTGCGCGCCGCCGCCAGATCATCCCCGATGGCGACGGTGCGGCAGGACACCGTCTTTGCAAGCCGTGCCGCCATATCGGCGAAGTCCACGCCATGCAGCAGCATCGCCGGGGCGGCATCCTGCATCTGCCAGGCAAGCTCTTCCTCTGACAACCGCCAGTTCAGCGGCACCATCATCGCGCCGATCCGCGACGCGGCGAACAGCGTGATGAAGCTTTCGGGATGGTTGCGGGCATAGATGGCGATCCGGTCGCCGGCGGCTATGCCGCCACGCACCAGCCATCCGGCCATCGCGGCCACCTGTGATTCAAGCTCGGCAAAGCTGATGGCGGAGCCGGCAAAGCTGATGGCCGGGCTGTCCGGGCACCTGGCGGCGTGCCACGCCAGAATATGGTCGATCCGCTTGTCGGGCACCTGGCGGCTAGACCTCGTCGCTTTCACCGGCCTCGTAGAGCGCGCCCTTGCCGATCATGTCGAGGCACAGTTCCGCCGTCCAGGGCAGCATCAGCGCCCCGCAGCGGCTGTCGCGATAGAGGCGTTCGAGGGGAAGCGCGCGCAGCATCGCCTGCCCGCCGCATGTGCGGATGGCAAGCTGGGCGATGGCGTTGGCATTTTCCATGACGCTGTGCTGTGCCGCCCAGGCGCGAAGGAGCGCCTGCTTGCCCGGGTTGGGGCGGGCTTCGCTGATCGACTGGAACCACAGTGACTTGGTCTGTTCCAGCATGATCTTCATCTGCGCCACGGCCAGCTGCTTGGTCGGATACATGCGGCGTTTCACCGGCGGCGTTCCCGGCATCTCGCCGCGAAGATAGCGGATAGTGAAATCATAGGCCGCCTGCGCGATTCCCATATAGCTTGGCGTCAGCGTCATGAACATGTGCGGCCATTGCCTCGCCGCGTTGAAATAGACGCCGCGCGGCATCAGCTGGTCCTCATGCGGGATGAAGACATCCTTGAAGATCAGGGTGCGCGAGACCGTGCCGCGCATGCCAAGCGGGTCCCATTCCCCCTCGACCGACACCCCGCTGGCGTCGCGCGGTATCGCCAGATACATGGTGTTGGCGCGTGACGGACGCGAATCCGGCCTGGCCAGCTCGGTGCAGAGCGCCCCGTAATAGTCGGCATGGCCGGACAGCGACGCGAAGATCTTCTTGCCATTCACGATCCAGCCGCCATCGGTGACAAGCGCGGTGGTGCCGAAAGCGGTCTTGCCTGCCGCCGCGTCGCCGCCTTCGGAAAAGGGCTGCGCATAGACAGCGCCGTCATCAAGGATACGGCGGTAATGGCGGGCCCGCATGATGGCGTGCTCGGACCGCTGCGCTGCGGTCATCTCGACACCATCGGCAAGAAAGCCTGTCCAAAGACAGGAACTGACATGCATGTTGAAGGTCAACGCCGTGGCCCCGCAATAGCGCCCGATTTCGGCAGCGGCCAGCATATAGGCGCGAAGATCGGCCCCGCGGCCGCCATGTTCGGCTGGGATGCAGATGCCAAGGAGTCCTGCGGCGCGCAGGTCGGCGTAATTTTCGGTCGGAAAGCGCGCCTCGCGGTCGATGATGGCCGCGCGCGGGGCGAACTTCGCCTGCGCCAGCTGGCGCGTCTCGGCACAGAGCGCGGACTCGAAATCGCTCAGCCGCCAGTCTTGCGGATCGAAAATGGGCTTGTCGGCCGCGATGTCTCCGGCCTCGCCGTCAAGCGCCACCTTGCCCCCTTCATCCATCATCAGAATGACTCCGTCTGCGCCTGCACCGCATCAAGGAACCTGTCGATGATGGCGTTACATTCAACTCCCGCTTCACTATTGACCAGATGACCGGCAGTTTCAACGATATGGAAGGTCGCATGCGCCAGCCCGCCGGCCATCTTCGCCATGACCCGCGCCGGGCTGTTGTCATCCTCGCCGCCGGCGATCAGGCAGCAGGGGCAGGTGAGGCGGTGCTGGTCCCCGCGCCGGTTGAAGGTGACAAGCGTCTGCAGCACCTGCCGGTAGGCAGGTTCCGGAATGGCGGCCATGGCGGCGATGGCCTCGCGCCGCACAGCCTCGTCCGCCGAAGCGCCGAGAATCGCCGGAATGGCCTCTTCCGCCAGCGCCCGCATAGTCACGCCGCGGTCGAGCGGGGCAAGCCGCGCCGACAGAAAGTCCTGTTTGAAGCTGTCATCACGGCCGCCAAAGGCCGGCACGGTGGCGATCAGGACAAGCCCGGCGACGCGCTGCGGGTGCCGGATGGCCATTTCCTGGGCGATCATCCCGCCAATCGACTGGCCGGCGATGATCGCCCTTTCAATCTCAAGAACGTCGAGAGCGGCGCAGAGCCGGTCACACAGGATGGCGAAATCCATTTTGGCAAGCGGGGCGGATGCGCCGTATCCGGGCATGTCCCAGGACAGGATTCGCCGCCGCGCCGCAAGGCCTCTCAGCTGCGGCCCGAAGCTGCCGGCGTCCCCGCCGATGCCGTGAAGGCAGACAAGTGGCAACCGGGACCGCCCGGTCATCGCGCCAGATGCCAGAAAGCTGATATCGCCGGCGCTCACCCTGTCGATGGCGGCCCCAACGCTCATACCGGCTTGCCGTCGCGCACCATGGCGACGCCATCCAGCGTGATGTCGCATCCCATTACCGGCAGGTCGAAATGACCTTCGGTGAACCGCTCGGCGAATTCATTTGCCCCGGTGGAGTAGAGAAAATTGCCGGCCAGCGCGCGAAGCTCGGTGCCGTTCAGATCGGCCTTGTCATACATCGTCAGCGATTCATAGCGCGCCGCCGGGTTGAGGCCCCATCCGACATGGCTTGTCGCATAGGCAAGCGGATCATCAAACCCTTCCAGATACCGGCGCATCAGCCTCGAATCGGTGCCGGTTCCCTCGATGCCGGTGATGAAGTCGTCCGTGATGCGGCAGCGGACCTCGCTTTCGAAATAGCGTTTGAATGTCAGGTTGATGTCGCCTGGCGCGAAGACAAGCTGGCCGTTGCAGCTGGCCTTGCGCGGGAAGCTGACGACAAGCCCCCCGGGCCAGTGCGCCAGGGTGCCGGGACGGTCCGTCCATCCCCAGACACCAACGGTGGCAGCCCCGTCCATGGTCACCGTCAGATCGGTCCCCGACGGCGAGGTGACGCGCATCTCTGCGGCGTCGCGGCAGGCGGCGACGGCCTGGCGCACGATATCCTTCATCGCCGGGTCGGGGCGAAGCCTCGCCAGAATGTCGGGATGTTCATTGGAAATCGTCATGATCCGCGCGCCGGCCTTCAGGATCGACGGGGTTTCGGGCGCGTGCATCAGCCCCTCGACTGTCAGGTCGATCACAAAATCGCTGTCCTGAAGCTGCGCCACCGCCGCCGTCTCGCCATTCAGCGCTGTCGAGGCGCCGGTGGAGCGGATGACGGGCATGCCCGGGGCCGGCGGCTTGCTTGCCACGGCAAGGCGGGCTGCCGGCAGGTTCATCTCGGCAAGCGCCGCTTCGGCAAGCGCGATATTGACCGGCCGGGACAGGCTTTCCGTCAGGATGGTCACGCGCTCGCCCTTCTGCGCCCTGCACATGCCGAACAGCTCGACAAAGGCTGCCTGCCAGTGCGGTTCAAGATGAAGCTGCGGGGTGGTCGGGACCGCCGGCATCGGATCAGATGCCCCGGTCCTTGGTGAAGGGGTTGAAGCAGACGATGGTGTTGGTGTCGCGAACGCCGCTGATCTTCTGGATGGTCTCGCAGACATAATGGCCGATATCGTCATTGTTCCCGAGCCGGAACATGGTGAACAGATCATAGTCGCCGGAGGTGGAATAGACGATCGGACCTTCGGGAAGGTCGGCGATTTCCGCCGCCACATCGTAGGTGCGGCCAATCTCGCATTTCACCATGATGATGAGGTTGCGCTTGTCCATTTGTCAGTCTCCTTCATATGCCGGTCGCTGGCGGAACCAGCCTTGTCACCAGAGCTTCCCTGCTTCGCATGGGAATGTCCAGCGCCGTGCGTCCGGCCGGGTGGTCAGCCGGCACGCTTCAAGGGCCGCTGCGCCACCGCCAGCCCGCCAAGGATGATCACGAGCGCGGTGATGAAATGGCCCGGGATGGTCTCGGACAGGATCACCGCGCCGATCAGCACGGCCCAGACCGGAACCTGGTAATTGACAAGCGACAGGAAGGGCGGCCCGGCGCGCTGGATGATCATGGTCAGAAGGATGGTGGCCACGCCCGTCGGGAACAGCGCAAGGAAGATCACCCCGGCAAGGCTTGTGCTGCTGATGGCGGATGGCATGCCGCTGGTGATGGCCGCTACCGGCAGGATCAGGACCGATGCCGCCAGCAGGCCGCCGGCGGCGAAGCTTGTGGTGTTTACCGGCGGGCACAGCCGCGTAATGATCGAGCCGATGGCATAGCAGCAGCTTGCCGAAACACAGGCCAGCTGCGCTGCCAGCATGGGCCCGCCATCGCCGGCGAGCCGGCTGGCGAACAGCTGTTCGCCGCCGACAAGCAAGACCACCCCGGAAAAGCCGATGGCGAACCCGGCGGCGCGGGTCAGGGTCAGCCGTTCCCCCGGCACCAGAAAATGGCTGAGCGGCAGGACCAGCAGCGGCACGACCGCCATGGTGATTCCGGCAAAGCTCGAGGTCACATGCTGCTGGCCCCAGGCCAAGAGGGTGAACGGGATGGCGTTGGTGAACAGGCCCATGCCGATGCAGTGAAGCCAGATTCGCCTGCCGGTGGCGGTTCTGGCGGGCGGCAGCCCGGCCCCCGAAAGCTGCGCCAGCGCGACGAGCCCGATGGCGGCAAGCGTGATCCGCCCTGTCGACACCCAGATCGGCGCTAGGCTGTCGAGCGCCAGTTCGACGCCAAGAAAGGCGCCGCCCCAGATCACGCCAAGACAGGCGAGGAGCCCCCAGTCGAGAGGGGCCGGCGGCCGTGTGTGGGGCTGCATCAGGTGACGGCCTTGCGGGCGTGGAATTCCGGCCGGTCCCACCGGCCTTCCTCCATGATCGCGGCCAGTCGATCGACGGCATGCCAGACATCTGTGAAGCGGGTGTAGAGCGGGGTGAAGCCGAATCGCAGCACATCCGGGGCGCGGAAGTCGCCGATCACCCCGTCGGCGATCAGCGCGCTGATGATGGCATAGCCGCCCGCTTCATGGCTGAAGGAGACCTGCGAGCCCCTCGCGGCGGCGTCACGCGGACTGATCAGCGACAGCCCCTGTCCGGCGCAGCGGGTCTCGACAAGATCGATGAAATAGCTGGTCAGCGCCTGTGACTTGGTCCGCACCGCCAGCATGTTCACCTCGTCCCAGACGTCAAGGGCGGCATCGAGCGCCACCATGCTGAGCACCGGCGGCGTGCCGCACAGGTACTGGCCGATATCGCCGGCGGCATCATAGCGCGGGGCGAAATCGAACGGGTCGCTATGGCCGAACCAGCCGCTGAGCGGTTGCCGGAACCCGCCATGATGGCGCGGCGCGACATAGAGGAAGGCCGGCGCGCCCGGCCCGCCATTCAGATATTTATAGCCGCACCCGACGGCGAAATCGGCATCGCATCCGGCCAGATCGACCGGCAGCGCCCCGGCGGAATGGGCAAGGTCCCAGACGACCAGCGCACCGGCGTCATGCGCCGCGCGGGTCAGAGCCTCCATGTCATGAAGACTGCCGTCGCGGTAATTCACA
>CAJWVJ010000075.1 GCA_913048595.1 uncultured Alphaproteobacteria bacterium
GCGGATGCCCCTCGAAGCCATAGTCGGTCAGCAGGCGGCGAAGGTCGGGATGGCCGGCGAAGAAGATGCCGAACATGTCCCATGCCTCGCGCTCGGCCCAGTTGGCGGCGCTGTAGACGTGTGTGACGGACGGCACCGCCTGCCCCTCGCCAACGGCGGCCAGAAGGCGCATGCGCATGTTGTTACGCATCGACAGCAGTTGATAGACCATCTCGAACCGCTCCGGCCGTTCCGGATAATCGACGGCTGTCAGATCGGACAGCTGGTTGAAAGCGGCGAATGTGTCATTGCGAAGCGAGGTCAGCACGGCGACGACATGGGACACCGGGATGCGGACCACGATCTGGCCCTGAAAGACGTAAGCATCCAGAAGGTAGGCCCCGAGAAGCTGGCGCAGATGATCGACCATGGTGTCCTGCGCCGAATCATCGGCAGCAGGGCTCTGGGGCTTTGGGGTGACGGCGTCGGTCATTCAACAGGTCCTGTAGCCACCTGGCGTGGGCCGGGCATTGTTATTGTGCGCTGCGCAGCGTCCGAGACGGCTGCCGGCATGATGCCGAGACTTCATCACAGGGGTGCGTGGCGTCTGGCACCTTGACGCCCTCCCCCACCAATTTCTTCCAATCAGCCGCGCGCGATGGTCGCGGTGCGTCTGATCTTCTTCTGAAGCTGCAGCAATCCGTAGATCAGCGCTTCCGCCGTCGGCGGGCAGCCCGGCACATAGACATCGACCGGAACGATCCGGTCGCAGCCGCGCACAACAGCGTAGGAATAGTGGTAATACCCGCCGCCATTCGCGCAGGACCCCATCGACAGGACCCAGCGTGGCTCGGGCATCTGGTCGTAAACGCGACGCAGCGCCGGGGCCATTTTGTTGGTCAGCGTTCCGGCGACGATCATGACGTCGGACTGGCGCGGGCTTGGCCGGAACAGCATGCCATACCGGTCCATGTCATAGCGGCTTGCCGCAGAATGCATCATCTCGACGGCACAGCAGGCAAGGCCGAAGGTCATCGGCCAGAGTGAACCGGAGCGCGCCCAGTTGAACAGTTTGTCGGCGCTTGCGATCACAAAGCCGCGGTTGGTGATTTCATCGCCAACAGCCTTGAGGATCGCGTCCTGCTCGGGACCCGGGCCAATCGGCGCAGTGGTGCGGGGGTCGATCACTCCCATTCCAACGCTCCCTTTTTCCACTCATAAATGAAACCAATGGTCAGAACGCCAAGGAACAGCATCATCGACCAGAACCCGAAAACCCCGATGCCGCCAAGCGACACCGCCCACGGAAAGAGGAACGCCACCTCCAGATCGAAGATGATGAAAAGGATGGCGACGAGGTAGAACCTGACATCGAACTGGCGGCGCGAATCATCGAAGGCGTCGAAGCCACATTCGTAAGCGGCCATCTTTTCGTCGTCAGGCCGCTGGTTGCCGAGAAGCAAAGATGCGCTGACCATCGCGATGGCCAGCCCGACGGCAATCGCAAAAAATACCGCGATTGGCAGATAATCAACAAGAAGCTCAGGCACCTGGTTCTCCGCTCCCTTTAAGAAAACCAAGACTGGAATAGGCCAGCGGGGGGTCAAAAGCAAGCCAAACCGACCCCGCGGACAGAGATAAAATGCCGCGTCGCGCAGCCGTTCGCGGAGCGTGGCCCGGAGGGGTGCCGAATGGCGCACCGGGCGTCATGGCGGGCAGCATCCCGGGCGGCATGCCGGGCAGCGACATCTAGGGCAAATCCCATCTCTCGCCATGGGCCAGGGCACGGAAGCTGTCATCGGCAAGTCCGGCGGCGCGCACCGCGGCGCGAAGCCGCTCGGGCGGCTCGGCAAGCGGCTCGAGTGTCAGCTTGAATGTGCCCCAATGGACACTCACCGCCCGTCCGGCCCCGAGGTCGCGGAAAATCTGCACTGCTTCTTCCGGCGTGCAGTGCGATTCGCGCATGAAGTCGCGTGGCTCGTACGCCCCTATGGGGATCGCTGCGAAGTCGGGCGCGCCAAGCCGTGCCCGAGTCTCGGCAAAGTCGTCGCCATAGCCCGTATCGCCGGCAAAATAGAACTGGTATCCATCCGCGAACCGGATCATGAAACCGGCCCAGAGCGTCTTGTTGCGGTCAAACGGGGACCTTGACGACCAGTGGCGCACCGGCGTGGCCGTGACAGTCACCCCGTCCTGCGCCGAGTCCTGCCACCAGTCAATCTCGGTGACATCGGTGAAACCCGCTTTCCGCAAATACCGCGCAAGGCCAAGCGGCACCACCACCCTGACATCGGGTTGGCGGGCGGCAAGCCGTTTCAGGCCCGGCATGTCCAGATGGTCATAATGCGTATGCGACACCAGAAGGATGTCAATGCCGGGCAGTGTTTCCGGCGTGTAGGCGGGCGGGACGACCCGCTTCGGGCCGCTGAAGCTGAAGGGCGAGGCGCGATCGGAGAAAATTGGGTCAGTCAGCACCCGCACGCCGTCATGCTGGAACAGCAGCGTGGCATGGCCGACCCAGACCACATCCGAGCCAGGGTGGTCACGGGGCGTGGCCGGCCCCGGATCCAGCAGCGGGAAGCCCTGTGTTTCGGCCGGATCGGCCTCGCGCGTCATGAAGGCGCCGGCAAGCCCCAGCACGTCGAACAAACCCTTGTCGTTCCGGTAGCCGGACGAATGTTCGAACCGGTTTCGGGATTCTTCATATTGCGGTGACTCGAGATAGGGTCGCATCGAACTGCATCCTGAGAAGAAGAGGCCCAGCATCAGCAACAGGGCAACTGACCGATACATCTTCCACCCCATCCATTGCTGCCACCCGGACCGCCCGCCATTCATGCCTGACCACCTCCGGGCGGACGGGCGATCCTCCACCGAGGGATAGCCCGTGCCGGCGGCAAAGGCAATCTGTCGCCGGCAATAGATATGGACTTGCCGCATAATTCGTGATTAGAGACGAAGCCGCACATGCCGCCATCGGCAGCCGCCGCCATCCGCGCCAACGGAGACCCGCCATGTCACGCAACAAAGCCATGCTGCTGATTGTCACCGGGGCAAGCTTCATGAGCTTTGTCGGACTGCTGATGCGCCTTCTGGAAACCACCGACGGCATGCTGATTCTGTATTATCGCTCGATCACCCTTGCCGGCATGGTGGCCTGTGTGGCCTGTCTTCGCCGCCGGCAGGCGCCACTTGCCTTTCTGCGCTCGCTTGACGGCACCGACGCCATGATAGGGCTGGCGCTTGCCATCGCCTTCACTTCCTATGTCTACGCCATGCTGCTGACATCGGTGGCCTCGGCGCTGCTGCTTCTGACCCTTTCGCCTTTCTTCGCCGCGGTGCTGGGATGGGTGTGGATCGGCGAACGGCCACACCGGATGACCTGGCCGGCCATGGCGCTGGCGCTTGTCGGGGTGGCGCTGATGATCGGGGACGGCTTTGCCTATGGACGGACCCCGGGCAATCTGATGGCGCTGGTCGCGTCGCTGAGCTTTGCGGTGATGCTGGTGCTGGCCAGGCGGAGCGGGCGAAGCGATGTGCTTGGCGGCACCTTTCTTGGCGGGGCCGGATGCATCCTTCTCGGCGCGGTGGCCAGTATAGGCTTTGGCAGCGGGATAGGCATTTCCTGGCATGATCTGGCGCTGACCCTGTTCATGGGAGCCTTCACCATCGGCATCGGCATTGCCCTTGTCACCTGGGGAACAGGCTATGTGCCGGCGGCGGAGGTCAGCCTTCTGGTCCTGACCGAGAGCGTACTTGGCCCGATCTGGCCCTGGATCATCCTGGGACAGGCGATGACCTTGACCGAAATCATGGGTGGCGGCATCGTGCTTGCCGCGGTGGCGGGCCTGGCGCTGGCAAGTCGTGAACCGCGGCACCGGCCAAAAGAGCGGAAAGACGTGAACGGGCCAGGCAGATGACTGACAATCAGGACACGGCACCCCCGCTTGCCATGCTGATGGGGTTCGGCGGGCTGATCCCCTTCTTCCTGTGCGCCGGCGCGGCGCATAGCGGGGTAGCCCCCTGGCCCGGCATCGCGCTTGTGATCTGCGGCATCTATGGCGCGGTGATCCTAAGCTTCATCGGGGCTGTCCATTGGGGCCTTGCCATGCGCGGCGATCGCAGCCAGCTGTGGTTCGCCTGGTCAGTGGCGCCGGCGCTCTATGCGTGGCAACCGGTGGTGTTTCTGGATACGCGCTTTGCGCTTCTGGCGCTGGTGCCGGGATTCCTGATCAGCTGGAGCGTGGACCAGCACGCCACCGCCGCAGGATTGCTGCCGGCCTGGTATATGCGGCTTCGCCATATGCTGACCCTTGGCGCGTCACTGGCGCTTGCCGCCGCGTCGCTGGCACCTGCCCCCTATTTCCACGGCTGACCGGCCGCGCCGGTCAGTCACGGGCGCGTATCATCATCACATTGCCGGCCATGACAAGCGCCAGCCCGGCAAAGGACAGGGCCGACCACTGGTAATCCTCATAGATTGTCGAAATCAGCAGCGCGAAGACCGGGAAAATCACCGTCGCATAGCCTGCCCTGCCGGGCCCGATGCGGCCGATCAGGGTTAGATAGCTGCAAAAGGCGAGAACCGAGGAAATCACCACGAGCCAAGCCAGGCTGCCAAGATAGATCCGGTCCGGATCGATGATGAAGTCATGCCCGCGCACCAGCGAGACGACAATCATGAAGCCGGTGCCATAGACCATGCCCCAGCAGGTCGATGCCAGCACATGGATTCCCTGCTTCTGCGTCGCCGCCGACAGCAGGTTTCCAGTGCAGAAACACAAGGTCCCCAGCCCGCCGAACAGGATGGCATAGCCCACGCCCGAGGCTTCGCGCAGCTCCGGCAGAAAGATCAGCCCCAGCCCGACAAGCCCGGTCACCGCCGCGCCAAGCTGCAGGGCCGGTGGCGGGCTGCGGGTCAGCACCGCGACCATCAGCACATTCACCAGCGAGGCTGTCGACAGGATCACCGCCAGAAGGCCAGAGGCGGCATACAGGCTGGCAGTGTAATAGAGCGCGAAATTGGTCGAGAACAACACCACGCCAAGGACGGCGAAACGCAGATGCTCTTCGCGGCCATGGCGCAGGGTCACGCGGAACCAGCGCGCGATGCAGAACATCAGGGCAGCCGAAGCGGCAAAGCGCCAGATCAGAGACACTTCCACCTCGACCACGCCAAGCTGAAGCGACAGCGGATACCAGCTTGTCGACCAGGCAAAAACGACACCGGTATAGAGCAGAAAATCAAACGGACGCATGAAACGGCGACCGTCAGCGTTCGATGGTCGTGGTGAAGGAGGAAGCCAGCGCCACCTCGATCAGCTCAAGATCATCGCTGCAGCCGTGAAAGCTGGCGGCGCGGCCCGGCGGAATGACAAAGGCATCGCCGGCTGTCAGCGCGTAATCAGGCTCGTCCCTGACCGACAGGGTCATGGTGCCTGTCTTCACCAGATGGAACAGGATATCGCAATCATGAACCGCCGTGACCGCGTCGCCGCCCTGCCACTTCGCCACCTCGACCCCGGCGACGCCAGCGGTGCCGGCGGCGATGCCCGTATCGCGCGCGATGAAGCCGGGAAGCCGCCACGCGCCCCACTCGGCCTCGGTCTCGCGGTGATGGACAAAGCGCTGTCCCTGAAATCGCCTGTCCGGATTGGCCGGCCCGTTCGGCAGCTCCATCTCATGGTCGATGGTGGTGACGTGCTCGGCCGGAACGCCGATTTCCAGAACCTCGATATTGTCCGAGGCATAGAGCACGCGATGCCGGATTTCCGGTGGCTGGATCACGCAGTCACCAGCATGAAGCCGGAATTCGGGGCCCTGATCCTCATAGACGAGATCGACCCAGCCTTCGAGGCAGAAAATCAGCTGAAACCCGACCGTGTGGTAATGCACCATGTCGGGAACCGGGCCGCCATCGGGAATCCGGATATGGCTGGCGATGATGGACCCGCCAAGCCGGTCGGGAATCAGGTCGCGGTAATGCATGCCGGCACGGCCGATCACCCAGGGCGCCTGGTCGGCAAGCCGGCGCACGATGTAATTGTGCTGCGTCGGCGGGGTCACCATCTGCGGGTCGCGCTGGCCGATGCGGATCATCATGCCGTTCGGCGCTGTCATCTTGCCGGCACCATCGGCAAAGACGGCAGGATCGCTGACCAGAAGGTTCAGGACCGGCATCGCCACATCATCGCCAAGCGTGGCATCAAGCCTGATGCGAATCCCGTGTCCGGACATCACGGCCACTGTCGGATCGTCAGCCGGGAAAATCTGGTCAAGCCGGAAGCCAAGCTGTCTTGTGAAGAACGGCATATCCCTTGCAATCCCCACCGACGGGATAAGGATTTCGGCGCGCGCGCCGTCGAGCCCGGTCCGGCCGTCAGCCATCCGACGGCTCATGATTTTGCGGGCTGATCTGCCAGTCGCCGGCCTCGACATCCAGGAAGGCCTCGACCGAGGCCGAGGCAATCACTGTCGGGCCGTCCTGTTCCGGGTCATCGACGTTCAGCCCGCCAGGAACGACATCGACCTGCGGGTTGCCACGCGGCAGGGTGGCGGCGACGGTGCCGACATCCACCTGCGCCGGGTCCTGAACACCGATGGTGACCTTCACCAGCATGTCCCGGTGGTTGAAGCCGCACGACCGGAACAACGAGATCGAACTGTGGCCGATGGCGTCACGAACAGCGCGGCAGGCCGCCTTGGTATAGTCGCCGCCATAGAGGTCGGTTCCGATTCCCATTTCCAGGATCAGTCGTTTCATGCGCTCACCCCGCGGCGTTCCATGTCAAAGGAAATGACGATCGCGGCATTTGCCAGAATGGTGGCACCGCTGCCATCGGGCTTCGGCACGTCCAACCCGCCGGTCACCACATTGACTGACCCGTTGCCATAGGGAAGAACGGCCCTTACCTCGTCCTGATCGACCTCGCCAGGTTTCTGCACGCCGATCTCGACATCGATCAGCATGTCAGACTTCTCGAAACCGAAGGCCTCGGCAAAGCTCACCGAATTGCGCCACAGCGCATCCTGAACGGCCCGCACGGCGGCCCGGGTGTAGTCTCCCTGTCGAAGGGATGTGCCCATCCCTAGTTCCAGCGCCATTCTTGTCTTTGCCATTGATGCTGTTTCCGATCCTCGTTCCTAGCCGATGCCCAGCGCCGCACGCGCTGCCGCATCCCAGCCAATGCTGCTGCTGCCATGCTCTGTCAGGATCAGCGGCCGCTTTATCAGCGACGGGTTGGCCGCGAGAAGCGTGACAGGGTCCTGTGCCCGCGCCGCCTCGTCAAGCCCGCGCCATGTTGTCGAGCGCCGGTTTACCACGCGCTCCTCACCATGCTGGTCCAGCGCCTTGCGAAGCACATCTTCGGGAACACCATCCGCGCGCACGTCCTTGACCTCGGTCTCGATGCCAGCCTCGGCAAGCGCCTTCAGCGCGGCGCGGCAGCTGTCACAGGATTTCAGTCCATAGAATGTGAGAGTCATGGGATTACGGCTCCAGGCGAGTGCCCAGACTATAAACCGGGCGATGGCGCCGACGCAATCATGGCAAAAGCTCGGGACCAAACAGGAAGCGGCCAGACAGGAGTCTGTGTCAGACCGCCTCGGCGACGAAATGCCAGTGCCAGGAGTCCGGACGGTCATGGACATAGTCGCTCAGCGACAGAATCTCGAACCCGCGCATCAGCCGCACCACGTCAGAGGCGCCGGTGTAGTAATGCGGATGCCCTTCGTCATGACCATGGGTGCGAAGGAAGGTGCCGGGGTCGACTTCCTCGCCAATCCCGTAATCGCTGTTTCGCTTTGACAGAAGAGTGCCGAAGAAAATTCCACCTTTGCGCAGACACCGGCGGGTCTCGTCGATGGCCCGTGCCACCGTCGCCTCATTGCCGTGATAAATGACATTGAAGCTGAGAACCGCATCAAAGCTGGCGTTGGCAAAGGGCAGATCGCTAAAGGGCGCCTGCACCGTTACGATGTCATGCCCGGCACCCATGGCCGCCGCGGTCAGGAATTCCAGCCCAGCGGTGCTTTCGTCAAGGGCGGTGACCTGCATCCCCTCTCCGGCGAACAGCATGGCGTGGCGACCGACGCCGCAACCCACATCGGCAATGGCGGTACAGCCGCGTGCCTTCAGCAACGGCAGCGTCCGGGTGACGAAGGCATCCGGCACGATCCAGTCCTCGCGGCCTTCAGCGGTCGACCAGGCCTCATCCCATCCCTGATGGGCCGTCTCGAATTCATTTGTCATCACCTGTCACCAACCTGTCAAAACCTAACCACCGATCCTCAGAAGATCATACGCGCCACTCGCCCGGATGCCATCCTGTTCACAGGACGCGGTGCCGCAGGGACCGGCCTGATGATCCTGGCCAAATGATTCTGAACATTTGATGACATGCCTGCCTCTGAGCGAACCATGCTATGGTGCAGACAATGAGTGTGGATGCCGCAATCGATGTGATTATCCCCGGCAGGCCGGAGGCGCTGCTGTGAAAGACATTCCAGTCATCGGCTGGCTTGACCGCCACCAGCCCGGCCTTCTGTCGCTGATCATGCTTTTGACACTGGCGACGATGTACAGCCTCGGCTTTCTGTCGGCCTCTCTTGCCACCATCGAGACCGGGCCGGTGGCCGCCGGTGCGCTGCGGGTGATCTTCGCGTCGCTGTTCCTGATGATGGTGGCGCGCGTGACCGGGGCGGGGCTTGTCAGCGGCAGCGTGATGTGGCGCTACGCCTCGGTCTACGGGGTGCTGTGCATGGCGGTCCCCTTCACCATCCTGCCCTGGACCCTGACCTATATCAGCAACGCCACCGCGGCGATCTATTACGCGGTCATCCCGCTCGAGGTTCTGGTGCTGTCACGGATTTTCATCGGAACGAGGATCACCCCCCGGAAATGGGCCGGTTTCGCCATCGCCTCGGCCGGGCTGATCTATCTGGCCATGTCGGGCGCGCAGGGCGCCGCCGATACCATGGCCGCGCCGCAGCTTCGCCCGGACGTTCACATGCCGCTCTGGGTGCCGCATATCGTCTGTCTGATGACCGCCATCTGCATCGCCATGGGGGCGGTGCTGTTCCAGGTCATGCCGAAAGTCTCGCCTGTCGCGATCACCGCCTCGGCGCTGCTGACCGCCAATCTGGTTGCCGTTCCGGCGCTGCTCTGGGCGCTGCCGGAGGCCATGCCGTCGGCGAACGCGTTCTTCTGGGTTCTTGTCGGCGGGGTGGTTTCGACCGGCTGCGGGATGATTGTCCGCGGCACGCTGATCCGGCGGGAAAGCGCGATCTATACCTCGACCAACGGCTATATCGTGCCGATCATCACCGCGTTCATCGGGATCCTGCTTCTTGGCGAGTCGGTCGGCCTTGTCGCCGTGATGTCCTATCTTCTGGTGCTTGGCGGGCTGCTGCTGTCGCGCTCATGAGGCGACAGCCTGCTCCTGCTCTTCCAGCTGGCGGCGGTACTTCTTGCGCTCATGCTCAAGGA
>CAJWVJ010000076.1 GCA_913048595.1 uncultured Alphaproteobacteria bacterium
CGACATTGTCGAGAAGTTTGGGCACCAGCAGAGAGCCGAGGAAAATGCCAAGGAAATAGCCAGCCATCACAAAGCCGGTTGTGACGTTGGAAAAGCCCGCCTCTGTCGCCTCGGTTCCAAGCAGAACGACCTGCAACCCGTTGCCGGCCATGATCAGCAACAGGCCGAAAAACAGGGTCCATGAAGCCGCAGCGGATCTCAGCATGGCAGATCTACCGGTCCTTGGGCGGTGGGGCCTGCCGGTCTGTCCGGGGGTCCGAAACCGCGTTCAGTCATGTGTTGAAAGGTCACTTGACGGCCGTAACCGTCTTTGCCCTCTTTGCGACCAAAACCCGGCGTCGTCTGTCCAGAAATTTCCGCAAACTAGTCGTTTTGGCGATAATGTGAAGAAAATTCTGGCGGCGGACCGTGTCAGTTTCCCGGCGATGGCATCAGCCTGTCGAACAGCGCCTCGACATCCGCCCGCGCCGCGGCCAGCTGTCCGGTCAGATGGTCCGGGTCGGGGCTGTCACAGGCCGCGAGCACAAACTGCCGTGCCGCCGCGGCAAGCGTCTCTGGCCGCTGGGCGCTGCTGCCGATGACAAGGCGAAGCGCGTGATGCAGGTCAGCGAACAGGCGACCTGCAGCGGCAAGCTGTTCGGCATCCTGCGCCGCCAGCCGTCCGGCATCCCGCAGCCTGCCCAGGATGGCGGCGGCAGGTTCGCCTGTGCCGGCATCATCGAACAGATCCGCATGAACAAGCCGCATCCCCTGGACCAGAAGATCGATCTCGCCAATCCCGCCCGGGCGCTTGCGCAGCTGCCAGTCAGGTGCATCGCCATAGCTGGCCCGCATCCGCTGGCGCATCTCCCGAAGGGCGACGGCCATCTCGTCGGCGGGCACCGGTTGTGACACCACCTTGCGGATGATCTCGCCGGCGCTCTGGGCAAGCGGTGAGGCCGGCGTCACCACCCGCGCCTTGGCAAGCGCCAGCTTTTCCCACAGCCAGGCTTCCTCGCGGTAATATTCCTCGATCCGGCCAAGCCGCGGGGCAAAGGCGCCTTTCTCGCCGTCGGGGCGGAGCCGTGTGTCGATGCTGAACAGGTCGCCTTCGCCGGTGGCCCCGCCAAGCCAGCTTGCCAGTGTCTGGGCCAGCCGCGTGAAATAGGCGGTGGCCCCCAGCACGCCGCTGCCATTGGCGCGGCCTGATGATTGCGCGTCGTCGGGGGCGTCCCATGCAAAGACAAGGTCGAGGTCGGATGTCGCTGTCAGGTCGCGAAGACCCAGCCGACCCATGGCCATCACCACAATGTCGCCTTCGATGGTGCCATGCCGCCGCACCATGTCGGTGCGCGCCAGATCGGCGATGACCCGGATCGCGGCTTCGGCGCCGTTGGCAAGGGCACGGCCGAGCGCGGCGCGCTCCGCCAAACCGCTCAGCCCCTGAACCTCGGCGCGAAACCGCCGCTCCCGCGTCATCCGCGTGATCATCTCCAGTGCCGGTTCCACAGCCTCGCCGCTGATGGCCTCGCGAAGGTCACGCTCAAAGGCGTCGGCATCGGCAAGCGGTGCAAAGAAATCGCGGAACAGCACAAGGTCGAACAGCATCGGATGCCGCCGCAGTGTCGCGCCGAGCCGCGGAGACAGCACCAGAATGTCGCCAAGAAGACGGGTGAGGTCGCGGTTGTGGTCCAGAAGCGAGAAGATCTGCACGCTTGCCGGCAGCCCTTCGACGAAATCGGCGAAATGAGCAAAGGCGGATTCGGGGTCGGCCGCTTCGGCAAGATGCGTCAGCATTGGCGGGATGATCCGGCCAAGAAGCGCCCGCGCCCGCTCGCCACGGGTGGCGGCGATGCGGCCCGCCGTCCAGCCCGACAGGATAGCTGCGATGTCATCCGGCCGCGAAAAGCCGTGCGCCGCGAGCCAGCCGGTCAGCTGCTCGGCATCTTCCAGCGGCGGCGCGTCGGCGCTTCCATGCCCGTCATCCTCATCGGCAAACAGCCGGTGGGTGGTGTTGGCACCAACCTCTGCCAGCGTATCGTGAAGGGCGGCAAGGAACGTTGTTTCATCCTCATGACCCATGAAGCAGGCGGCCTCGGCAATCGCCTCCATGCTGCGGGGAAGGGCGTGGGTCTGCGCATCCGCCATCATCTGCAGCCTGTGTTCGGCGCGCCGCAGAGTGAGATAGAGGGCCGACAGTGCGTCGCGCTGTCCGGCGCTGATCCAGTTCTCCCCCGCCAGCGCGGCAAGAGCCGGCAGGGTGCTGCCGCCGCGTAGGCTTGCGGTCCGGCCGCCACCGACAAGCTGCAGCACATGGGTGAGAAACTCGATGCTGCGGATTCCGTTCAGCCCGGTCTTCAGGTTGAAGCCTTCCCATCCCGGGCCCGCGACCGGCCGCCTCAGCATCACCTTCATGTCGTCCATCACCGTGTAATCGAGGTTTCTCCGCCAGATGAAGGGCTGGATTTCGGCAAGGAACTCGTTGCCCATGGCGATGTCGCCTGCCACCGGCCGTGCGCGGATGAAGGCGGCGCGCTCCCAGGTGCGGGCGATGGATTCGTAATAGCCGATGGCGGCTTCGCGCTGGATACTGACGGCGGTCGCGCCCGGGTCGGGACGAAGCCGCAGATCGACACGCCAGCCGATGCCGTCCCCCGTCGTCGCCGACAGCAGTTTCACCAGGTCGCGCGCCATGCCGACATAGAAAGCCTGGCTTTGGTCCGGCTTCAGAAGCGGGTTGTCGATCGGGTCGTGAAGCAGGATCAGGTCGATATCCGAGGAATAGTTCAACTCGCCGGCACCCAGCTTGCCAAGTGCCAGCACCGTCCATCCGCACCCCGCCATGCCGGGGGCGGTGATCACCCGCTCGTCGGCGAGCTGGCCGCGACGGTTCGCCTGCCGGAACAGGAAGGTTGCCGCTGCGCCAAGGGCGCTGACAGCGGCCTCGCTCAGCCAGTCCATCTGCCTGTGGACGGGGACAGCGCCGGCCATGTCGGACAGGGCGACGGCAAGCGCGCTCTGCTGGCGCAGCCGCCGGATCGCCGCCATCATCAAACCCTCGTCATTGATCTCGGCGGCGGCGGTTGCGATCTCGGCAATGGCTTCGCGCACCACCTTGTCTCCGTTGCCCGTCAGGATGGGGCTGATGATCTGCGGATGCGCGCGGGCCAGCCCGTGAAGATGCCGGGAATGGGCGAAAATGGCGGCAAGCTGTGCGGCGTCAAGTGCGCTGGCCGCATGGGTGGTGGCCCAGTCCGCAAGCTCTGGCAGGATGCCGGCATGGCTGTCGAGGGGCAGCGCCGGCCCGGCCACCAGTTCGGCCACCAGTTCCGGTCCGTTCGCCGTTTGAGGCATGTCATCTGAAGGCGTGCTGGTCATGACGGGAAGCATAATGAAGGCTACGCTATGGGCCAAATGCCCTTTGCGGTCTTGCGGCTGACCTGCGCCGGGTCAGGCCAGAAGAATCCGGCCGCCCTCGCGCACCCGCCGCAATGCCTGCCTCATCCGTATGGTCAGCAGCACCGCCGCCACACTCAGCCCCAGCAGCAACCCGCCCCAGACACCCGACGGCCCCAGGCCAAGGGTGAGACCGGCCAGCGCGCCCGCGGCAACGCCGGGGACCCAGAAGCTGGCGATGGCCACGAGGCCGGGGATGCGGGTGTCGTTCAGGCCGCGAAGCACGGCCATGGCGATGGCCTGAACCCCGTCCGGAATCTGGAACAGGGCCGTCAGCACCAGCATCGGCAGGGCCAGCGCCATCACATCGGCGAACATGGCGTCGTCACCCTTTAGGAAGATGCCGATCAAAGTCTGCGGCCAGATCAGCAGAATCAGCGTTGTCGCCACTGTGGCCGCGATACCGATCCAGAAAGTGGCGCCGGCGCTTTGTGACAGGTTTGCCCGGTCGCCGGCCCCGGCGAAATTGCCGACACGGACGGTGCTTCCCTGCGCGATGGCGATCGGGATCATGAAGGACACGGCGGCGATCTGGTTGGCGATGGCGGCAGCGGCAAGCGCGGCGGTGCTGAACAGGCCGATCAGGAAGGTCACGGCGATGAACATGCCGGCCTCGGCGACAATGGTCAGGCCGATGGGAACGCCGATGCGAAGAAGCCGCGCCGTGACAGCCCAGTCCATGACCCATATCCGGCGAAAGGGCCGGCTGTCGCGAAAGGGCGTGGTCATGCCGATATAGGCGACCAGCCCGGCGCAGAGCATCACATAGACAAGGGTTGTCGCCAGCGCGACGCCGGCAAGCCCCATCGCCGGAAACGGCCCGATCCCGCTGACAAGCGCCTCGTTCAGCCCGACATTGGCGGCAAGCGCCAGAACAAGGGCGATCACCTGCGGCATGGGCCGCTGGTGCGAGATCAGGAACTGCCGCAGCACGAAGGACAGGAACATGAAGGGCAGGCCGAAGCTCGACCAGAACAGGAAGGGCTGGCCAAGCGCCGCCAGCCCGGCATCCTGGCCAAGCGCCACCAGAACATGCTCGCCGATGAACATCAGCGGCGCGGTCACCACGCCAAGGGCCACGGCGACAGCCATCCCCTGACGGAAGGCGCGGCGCACCTGCCGTTCGTCGCCCGCGCCAAGCCCCTGCGCCACCAGCGGACCGACGGCAAGCGAGATGCCAAGGGCAAGGAAGAAGAAGGGCTGGTAATAGCGCGAGGCAAGCGCGCCCGCGGCAAGGCTGGCGCTGTCGATCCGGCCCATGGCGATGGTGTCGCTTGTCCAGATACCGATGGTGGCAAGCTGGCCAATCATCAGCGGGGCGGCAAGACGCATGTTCTGGTGGATATGGTCGCGCCAGCTCATCGCAGGGGTGGTCATGAAGTCCTTTCGGCTGTCCGCGCCGGCTGTAAGCGCAACAGCGTCATGTCAATGGCGTGGCATCTGTGGTATCGCGTAGGACGATCTGGCGCAAGGAGATTGGCCGTGCGAGGACACCGCCATGCAAAACCATCATGACACGAAGACAGGCTAGCAAATCCGGTGGCGGCAAGGCACCGACCCGCGGATCGTCGGGGCGAAGCTATCGCAATGATACGGGCCTGACGCGCCAGCCCAAGAAAATGCGGGGTCGCAAGCCGTCCTCGCAGCGCTGGCTGACGCGCCAGTTGAACGACCCCTTTGTGGCCGAGGCGAAATCGCGCGGGTTTCGCTCGCGCGCCGCGCTGAAGCTGGAACAGGTCGATGACCGCTACAGGCTGCTGAAGCCCGGCATGTCGATTGTCGATCTGGGATGCGCGCCCGGCGGCTGGCTGCAGGTGGCGGCGGACCGCTGCCGGCTTGGCAGCAGCGGCGCTGTGCTTGTCGGGATTGATCTTCTGGAGACCGATGTTCTGGATGGCGTGGATATCTTTGTCGGCGACATGGCCGAGGCCGAGATGCTGGACAAGGTTTGCGCCGCTGTCGGCGGGCGGGCGCACGGGGTGTTGAGCGATCTGGCGGCGGCCACCACGGGCCACCGGCCGACCGACCATCTGCGCACCACGGCGCTTCTGGAAATCGCGCTGGATTTCGCGCTCGAGGTATTGATCGAGGACGGATTTTTCCTGGCGAAATGTTTCCGCGGCGGCGCCGAGAGAAGCGTTCTTGAGGTGATGCAGGGCAATTTCGCCACGGTCCGGCATGTGAAGCCGGCGGCAAGCCGTCAGGAATCAGTGGAAAGCTATGTGCTGGCCACAGGCTTTCACGGACGCGGCGGGCGCGCCGGTGATGACGGGTCCGGAGGGGACGCCGGAAAAGACGCCGGTGACGGGTCCGGGACGAACGGGTCCACACCACCGTCAGATGGTGGTTTTTCGCCTATTTAGGGGGTGTCTTTCTGCAAGGCCCTCAGATATAGTGGCGCGCCACCGGACATGCGGAAGGCGCCCCCATGAACATTCGCGAAGCTTTGACCTTTGATGACGTGCTTCTCGAGCCGTCACGATCGGCCGTATTGCCGGCCGAAACCAATGTCGCCACAAGGCTGACACGAAGCATCTCGCTCAATATTCCGCTGGTTTCGGCGGCGATGGACACCGTCACCGAACACCGTCTTGCCATCGCCATGGCCCAGGCAGGTGGGATCGGCGTCATTCATAAGAACATGTCCATCGAATCGCAGGCCGCGGAAATCGCGCGGGTAAAGAAATTCGAATCCGGCATGGTGGTGAATCCGCTTACCATCACGCCGGAGCGGACCCTTGGCGACGCGCTGGAACTGATGAAGGCGCATCAGATCAGCGGCATCCCGGTCGTCGATGGCGAGGGCAAGGCACCGCACCGTCTTGTCGGCATCCTGACCAACCGCGATGTGCGCTTTGCCAGCGACCTGAACCAGAAGGTCTGGGACCTGATGACCCGCGAGGTGATCACCGTCGACGAGGGCGCGACGCAGGAAGACGCCAAGCGCCTTCTTCACGAGCACCGCATCGAGAAGATCGTGGTGGTGGACGCCAAGCAGCGCTGCATCGGCCTGATCACCGTCAAGGATATCGAAAAGGCGCGCAACCATCCGATGGCGGCCAAGGACAATGCCGGCCGTCTTCTGGTCGCCGCGGCCACCGGCGCCGGGCAGGAAGGCCAGGAACGCGCCGAAGCGCTGATCGAGGCCGGCGTGGATGTCGTCGTCGTCGATACGGCGCACGGCCATTCCGAAGGAGTGCTCGGCGCGGTCAGCGCCATCCGCAAGAAGGCCAATGAGGTGCAGGTGATCGGCGGCAATGTCGCCACAGCCGACGGCGCCCGCGCGCTGATCGATTCAGGTGCCGATGCTGTCAAGGTCGGGATCGGCCCGGGGTCGATCTGCACTACCCGCATGATCGCCGGCGTCGGGGTGCCGCAACTGACTGCGATTTCGGACGCTGCCGAGGTGTGCCATGCCGAAAATGTGCCGGTGATCGCCGATGGCGGCATCAAATATTCGGGCGATCTTGCCAAGGCGCTCGCCGCTGGCGGTGACTGCGCGATGATCGGCTCGCTTCTGGCCGGAACCGACGAGACACCCGGCGAGGTCTATCTTCACCAGGGGCGGTCCTACAAGGCCTATCGCGGCATGGGATCGACCGGCGCGATGGCGCGCGGATCCGCCGACCGCTATTTCCAGGCCGAGGTCTCGCAGCCGCTGAAGCTGGTTCCGGAAGGAATCGAAGGTCAGGTGCCCTACAAGGGACCTGTCGAGAATGTGCTTCACCAGCTGCTTGGCGGTGTCCGCGCCGCCATGGGCTACACCGGCAATGCCACCATCGCCGACCTTCAGGCCAACGCCAGGTTCCTTCGGATCACCGGCGCCGGCCTGTCGGAAAGTCATGTCCATGATGTCACCATCACCCGTGAAGAACCGAATTATCGCCCGCGCGTCTGATTTATTTCCGGAGTTTTCCCGCGCATGACCCCAGCAGCCCGCATCGCCGCGGTCATAGAAATCCTGTCCGAGACACCGTCCGGCTCCCTGACCTCTGCTGCCGCCGGAACGATGCTGCGCCGCGGCCTGCAGGCACGGCGCTATGCCGGATCGGGCGACAGGCAGGCCATCAGCGCGCTGTTCTGGGGGGTGCATCGGGCGCTGGCGCGGCTGTCATGGCATCTTGACGCGCTTGGCCATGAGGCGACGGGCCGTCATCTGGTGATCGCCGCGCTGCGCCTGGTCGAACGCCATGATAACGAGGCCTGCAAGGCGCTGTTCAGCGGCGGTGACAAGCATGCGCCGCCGCCGCTGACCGACAGCGAGGCCGGATTGCTTGACCAGCTTGACGGACGCGAGCTTGACGATGCGGCGATGCCGCGCGCCACGCGGCTCGAATGGCCGGAGGCGCTGTTTGCCGATGCCGAGGCTGCGCTTGGCGACAATATCGAGGACGAGCTAGCCGCGATGCGCGGCGAGGCCGGCGCCGACATCCGGCTGAATCCGCTGAAGATCACCAACCGCCACAAGCTTCGCGACAAGCTTGCCGGGCGCGGCATGGCCTGCCATCTGACGAAGCTGTCGCCGCTTGGTATCCGCATGACGAAGCGGGTGCGAACCGACGATACCCAGGAATTCCGCAACGGGTTGTTCGAGATTCAGGACGAGGCCTCGCAAATCGCGGCGCTGCTGTGCGACGCCAGACCGGGGATGCAGGTCGCCGACATCTGCGCCGGTGCCGCCGGCAAGTCGCTGGTGATGGCGGCCGCCATGGAAAACCGCGGGCGGATCGTCGCCCTCGACACTGATCACGAGCGGCTTGAGCGCGGGGCTGTCCGCATCAGGCGCGCCGGAATCCACAATATAGAACGCGTTGCCGTCAGCGGCGAGTGGGGCGTGAAACGCTATCGCGGCAAGTTCGACCGGGTTGTGATCGACGCGCCCTGCAGCGGGTCAGGCACCTGGCGGCGGGCGGTTGACGCGCGCTGGCGCTGCGGCGAAGACAGGCTTGACGGGCTGAGGCAACAGCAGGCGGCGCTTCTGGACCGCGGGCGGGCGATGGTCACGCCGGGCGGGCGCGTCGTCTATATCACCTGCTCGCTTCTTCACAGCGAGGGCGAGGCGCAGGTGGCCCGTCTTCTTGCCGAGGCGCCCGAGCTGGAAGTCGCCGATATCGCGGACATCTGGCAGGATGTCATTGGCGGCGACACCTGCCCGCCAACATCGGGCGGCATGCTGCGGCTGCTGCCGGGACGTGACGGGACGGACGGATTCTTCATGGCGGTGCTGCAGTCGCGGCTTCGCTGAGACAACGCAATGGATGACAGGATAAGGGGTGTGAAAACGGCATGAATGATTCGGTTCTAATCATTGATTTTGGCTCGCAGGTGACCCAGCTCATTGCCCGCCGCCTTCGCGAGGCCGGCGTCTATACCGAAATCCTGCCCTGCACCACCGATCCGGCGAAGATCACCGCCGCTGCGCCGCGCGGCGTCATCCTGTCCGGCGGCCCGAATTCGGTGGCCATGGCGGATACGCCGCGCGCCCCGGCCGAAGTGTTCGATCTTGGTGTTCCGGTGCTTGGCATCTGCTATGGCCAGCAGACCATGTGCCAGCAGCTTGGCGGGCGGGTGGAGCCCGGCACCAGCCGCGAATTCGGCCGCGCCAGTCTCGAGATCGGCGATGGCTGTTTACTGTTCGACGGGCTGTGGCCCGTTGGCGAGACCCGCACCGTGTGGATGAGCCATGGCGACCATGTCGCCGCGCTGCCGCCGGGATTCCGCGTTGTCGCCACATCCTCCGGCGCGCCCTATGCCGCGGTGGCGGATGACGAGCGCCGCTATTACGGCGTGCAGTTCCATCCCGAGGTGGTGCATACCGAGGATGGCGGCGCCCTGCTGGCGCGTTTCGCGCTTGGCGTGTGCGGCTGTTCGGGAAGCTGGTCGATGACGGCCTACCGCGCCCGCGCCATTGAGGCGATCCGCGCACAGG
>CAJWVJ010000077.1 GCA_913048595.1 uncultured Alphaproteobacteria bacterium
CGGCACTGACAGGCTGCATAACGGCACGGACAGCGACGGCGCGGCCGCCGCGCCGGCCCGCGACCCCGACACCCATTACGAGCTTGATGTCGCCATTGATCCCGTCAGCTTCGGCAAGCCGGGATCAGTGGTGTTGCGGCGGGTCGATATCCGCGGCCTGCAGTCAGGCCGTTCGCTGATCACCGTGGCAGGTGAGTCGCCCCTGCGGTTCCGCGAGCAGCGGGGCCATTTCTGGCATGTCGCGACACCGACGCTGATCGAGCGCGCCTTTCTGACGACGATGAATGATGCCAGCAGTGATCTTGTCTTCGGAACCGCAGACAGTTTTGACGATGCGGACTACCGCATGATCCTGACCGTCACCCGCTTTGCCTATGACGAGGACGGCGAGGCGATGGTCAATTTCGACGCCACCGTGTCGGCGGCCGGTGGCGAGGTCATTCTGGCGCGAAGCTATTGGGGACGCGCGCCGCTTGCCGGCGGCAGACCGGCTCACGGGGTGAACGCCCTTGGCGAGGCGCTTGGCCAGGCGATGGGCGTATTTGCCGGTGAACTGGCGGGCGCGCTCTAGCCAAGCCGGCCGTAAAAGGTCATACGGGCCGCCTCTGACAGGGCAATGCCAGGAGCGGCGTTATAGGCCAGAACCACCAGGATGCGGGTGCGGCCGCCGACGGTCGGTGTCACCCGGTGCATGGAATTGCGGCCCCGGAACAGCACCAGGGTTCCCGCGGTGACGGGAAGAGTCGCCGGCGTCACCACGCCGTCGAGAACATCCGCCACCCCGTCAAAATTCATCTCGCCTTCATCGGCATCGCGAAGGTCGCGCACATACTGGAATTCGCCGCCCTCTTCCGGTTCCTGCAGAAGCAGGGTCACGGCGAAGGCGGAATTGTCGAAATGCCAGCCAAGCTCCTGCCCCTCGGAAGCGTAATGCACATTGATCGAGGACAGCGGGTCGGCATATTCGTGAAGCGCGGCCTCGCCGACCACCTGCGCCAGAAAACGGCGAAAGGAGGGCGCGTCATAGATGGTGTGAAGGCCGGACCCCGCCGGCACCTGATCGGTGGTGATGCAACCCTTTGACGAGGTGATCTGCCGGTTGAAGACATGATCGCCGGCAAGCGCCGGATCCGGCTTTGTCAGATAGACATTGTGGGTGGAGCTGGTGAAGAAGGCCTTGTCCCTGG
Source organism: uncultured Alphaproteobacteria bacterium (assembly GCA_913048595.1). Lineage (GTDB taxonomy): Bacteria > Pseudomonadota > Alphaproteobacteria > Puniceispirillales > Puniceispirillaceae > UBA8309. The sequence goes on from CAJWVJ010000077.1 coordinate 1,188, forward strand.
CGGCTTCCGCCTCGGCGACAAGGGCGGCAACAGCCTCGTCCCGCAGAAAGCCGGGAATGGTCACCACCCCGTCGCGGTCGAGCTGTATCCGGCAGCTTTCGATGAAGCCGGCATCGTCAAGCGGGCATGCCGCCGGATCAATCACCCTGCCCACAGATGTCATGCCGGCCCGTCCTTCCCTGGTCCGTCCCGCGCTGCGCGCGGATCAATAGCCGATGGCACAGCCATCCTTGCGGGGGTCCGACCCCCCCGTCAAAAGCCCGCTGTCCCAGTCGATGGCGATCGCCTGCGATCCGCCGATCGGCTTGCTGGTTTCGCGGATGTCATGGCCAAGCGCGCGAAGCGCGGCGCGGGTGGCCTCGGGGATCGCCCCCTCGACATCGGTGAAATTCTCAGACGGGTTCGGAAAGAAGCGCGGCGTGTCCTGCGCCATCTGGACATCCATCCCATAGTCGAAATGCCGGGTCAGGAACTGCATATGGCCGAAGGCCTGATAATCGCCTCCCATGACGCCATAGCTCATGGTCGTCCGGCCATTCCGTGTGACCATCGCCGGGATGATGGTGTGCAGCGGGCGCTTGCCCCCCTCGACGCCGTTGGGATGGTCCGGATCGACGACAAAACCCTGTCCGCGATTGTGGAACATCACGCCACTGTCAGGCGCCATGATGCCCGATCCAAATCCTTCATACAGGGTGTTGATCAGGCTGCAGACATTCCGGTCCCTGTCGACCACGGTGATATAGACGGTGCCGCGATGCGACGGCAGCTCGCTTGGCGGCATCGGGGCGATGGCGCTGGTTTTGCTGATCAGGGCGCGAAGCCTGTCCGCATAGGCTGGCGAGAGCATTTCATCCACCGGCACATCGGAAAAGGCCGGGTCGGCCAGCACCGCCCCGCGGTCGCGATAGGCAAGCCGTCCTGCCTCGATCTCGTGATGAATCCGCATGGTGGACAGCGGCGAATCACCATGGCTGTCGACACCGCTCATGATGTTCAGCAGCAGCAGCGCGATCACGCCCTGTCCGTTCGGCGGGCATTGCCACACCGTATGGCCGCGGAATTCCGTGCTGATCGGGGTGACATAATCACCGATGGCGGTGGCGAAATCATCCTCCTCGTGGCATCCGCCCATCCCCTTCAGAACGGCCAGCATTTCCGCGCCGACAGGACCTTCATAGAAACCTGCCCGGCCGTCACGCCTGATCCGCTCCAGCGTGTTGGCAAGGGCGGGCTGGGTGTGGCGCGCGCCAAGCGGCACCGGAACGCCCCCGGGCGCGAAGACAGCCGCCGCCGCTGCGCCAAGATTGCCAGCCTCGCGGGCGAAATCGACCGAGACACGCTGCGTGATCGGATAACCGTCGCGGGCATATGAAATCGCCGGTGCCAGGATCCGCTCCAGCGGCAGGCTGCCATGATCGCGATTGAGCTGCACCCAGGCATCGACCGCGCCGGGGATGGTCACCGCATGCGCCGAATGCCGTTCGATGCGCGAGATGCCCTGCTCCAATAGCCATTCCGAGCTCAGCCCCTTTGGTGCGCGGCCAGACCCGTTGAAGGCGACAATCCGGTCGCTGCCGCCAGGGGCGTAGAGGCAGAAACAGTCGCCGCCGACACCCGTGGACTCAGGCTCGACAACCGCCTGAACCGCACAGGCGGCAAGCGCGCCGTCCATGGCGTTGCCGCCCTCCTGGAGAATCTGGATGGCGGCCTGTGTGGACAGGGGGTGCGAGGTGCTCGCCATGCCGCTTGGCGCGGCGACCGGGGAACGTCCTGGTGTCTGAAGATTACGCATGATCACGGCCTTGAGGAAACAGGAACGAAATCATATCCGCTTCGCCGGCCAGCGTAAATGAAGTGCCTTCGGAAGCGGCGCAAGACAAAAAGGGCCGCACCTGTCGGCACGGCCCCCTGATGCGGTCTCCGGCGGTGTGCGGCTATTCGGCCGCCGCCTCCCATTCATCAATGCTGGGGCAGCTGCAGATCAGGTTGCGGTCGCCATAGGCATTGTCGACACGGCTGACAGGCGGCCAGTATTTGTTGGCCTGTTGGTTGCCGTCGGGATTGGCCGCCTGCTCGCGGCTGTAGGGATGTGTCCAGTCATCGCGCATCAGGTCGGCTGCTGTATGCGGCGCGTTCACCAGCGGGTTGTCATCCGCAGGCCAGACGCCTGCTTCGACCTTGCCGATCTCCTCGGCGATGGCAAGCATGGCGTCGCAGAACCGGTCCACCTCGGCGATGGATTCGGATTCCGTCGGCTCGATCATCAGTGTTCCGGCCACCGGGAAGGACATGGTTGGCGCGTGGAAGCCGAAATCGATCAGCCGCTTGGCGATGTCCTCGTTGGAAATGCCGGACCGGTCCTGGATGCCGCGGATGTCGATGATACATTCATGGGCCACCCGTCCGTTGGCCCCGGTGTAGAGAACCGGGTAATGCGAGCGAAGCCGCGCCGCCATATAGTTCGCCGACAGGATCGCCGCCGAGGTGGCGTCTGTCAGGCCGGCGGTGCCCATCATCCGGATATACGCATAGGTGATGGGCAGAATACCTGCCGAACCGAAGGGTGCGGCGCTGACCGCCCCCTCGCCATCCAGCGGCGATCCGGGAAGGAACGGCGCCAGATGCGCGGCGACGCCGATCGGGCCGACACCCGGGCCACCGCCGCCATGCGGGATGCAGAAGGTCTTGTGAAGGTTGAGGTGGCTGACATCGGCGCCGAATTGCAGCGGTGCGCAATGGCCGACAAGCGCGTTGAAGTTCGCGCCATCGACATAGACCTGTCCGCCGGCCTCGTGGATGATGTCACAGACTTCGGCAATGGCCTCTTCGAACACGCCATGCGTTGACGGGTAGGTCACCATGATCGCCGCCAGGGCATCACGGTTCGCCTCGGTCTTCGCCTTCAGGTCCTCGATATCGACATTGCCGTCATCATCGCATTTCACGACCACGACCTTCATGCCGGCCATCGCTGCCGAGGCCGGGTTGGTGCCATGCGCCGATTGCGGGATCAGACAGACATTGCGGTGCCCTTCGCCGCGCGACTCGTGATAGCGGGCGATGGCCAGCAGGCCGGCGAACTCGCCCTGTGATCCGGCATTCGGCTGCAGCGAGACGGCGGCATAGCCGGTACAGTCGGCCAGCATCGCCTCGAGCCGGGTGATCATCTCGGCATACCCTTCGGCCTGGTCAGCCGGCGCGTAGGGATGAATCCCCGCGAATTCCGGCCAGGTCACCGGGATCATCTCGGCAGTGGCGTTCAGCTTCATCGTGCAGGATCCGAGCGGGATCATGCAGCGGTCCAGTGCCAAGTCACGGTCGGCGAGGCTTCGCATATAGCGAAGCATCTCGGTTTCGGTGCGATAGCGGTGGAACACCGGCTGGCGCATGAAGCCGTCCTTGCGGGCAAGCCCCGACGGGATGGCGGATGGCGCGTCGCTGATCTCGCCCGCGCCAAGCGCAGCCAGAAGCCGCTGCAGCATGTCGTCGCTGCTTGTCTCGTCGAAGCTGGCAGCCACGGCGCCGTCAAGCGGGCGAAGATTGATTCCGGCCTCCAGCGCCGCCCCGATCAGGGTGTCGCGGTCATCCGCGGCCTCGATTACCACCGTATCGAAGAACCGGTCATGCCGGACGGTGCGCCCGGCGCCGCGCATCGCGGTGGCGAAGCGGCAGGCCATGCCATGGGCGTGACCGGCAATCCGGGTCAGCCCTTCAGGACCGTGCCACAGCGCATAGAACCCGGCCATAACCGCCAGAAGAACCTGTGCGGTGCAGATGTTCGACGTGGCCTTTTCGCGGCGGATATGCTGCTCGCGTGTCTGCAGCGCCAGGCGGTAGGCCATGCGCCCGCCACTGTCCTGGCTGACACCGACAAGCCGCCCCGGAATGGCGCGCTGATGCGCTGTCCGGCAGGCAAAGAAGGCGGCATGCGGGCCGCCATAGCCGAAGGGAACGCCGAACCGTTGGGCCGAACCGAGCACCATGTCGGCACCAAGCGCCCCCGGGGATTCCAGCATCGTCAGCGCCAGCAGGTCGGAGGCTACAATGGCCAGCCCGCCGACGGCGTGAACCGCCTCGATCTCGGGCTTGATGTCACGCACCTCGCCGCCGCTTGCCGGATAGCTGATCAGCGCGCCGAAACAGCCCTCTTCATAGGCCTCGGCAGTGGACCGGATGTCCAGTTCGATGCCGATGGGCTTGGCGCGGGTGCGCAGGATCGCGATGGTCTGCGGGTGCGTGTCGGGATCGACGCGGAAGATGTTGGCCTTGCCGCGATGCGCGCGGAAAGCCATCGCCATGCCCTCGGCCGCGGCGGTCGCCTCGTCGAGAAGCGAGCCGTTGGAGATGTCCATGCCGGTCAGCTCCATCACCATGGTCTGGAAATTCAGAATCGCTTCGAGACGGCCCTGCGAGATTTCCGGCTGATAGGGGGTGTAGGCGGTGTACCAGGCCGGGTTTTCCAGCACATTGCGCAGGATCACCGGCGGTGTGTGGCAGTCGTAATAGCCCATGCCGATCAGCGAGGTGACAATTCTGTTCTTGCTGGCGATGGCGCGCATCTCGGCAAGCACTTCGGCCTCTGACAGCGCCGCACCGATCTGCATCTGGTCGGCGCGCCGGATGTTGGCGGGGATCACTTCGTCGAGAAGTTCCGGCACCGAGGATGTCCCCAGTGTCGCCAGCATGGTCGTCACATCATGTTGGTTCAGTCCGATATGACGGGTCGAGAAGGCGGCCTGCGGTGTCGAGCCTGCGCTGGCCTGTCCAAATCCTGATTCCAGTGGTGACATCATACGTCTCCTTTGCTTTTGTCCATGCCGGTGGCACCCGGCCTTGTCACTCGTTCTTTCCTGTGGCCTGGCCTTCCGTTGGTCCGGCCTTCCAATTGTCCGGTCTTCCTGTGTTTGCCGGCAGCTGGTAGGGGCCATCACTGCGCGGCGGGTTGCATGTCAGGCGATCATTGCCTTGTAGGCATCCTCATCCATCATCTCGGCGAGTTCGCCGGAATCATCGACCTTGATCCTGAACAGCCAGCACTGATGCGCCCGTTCGGGCGTGATGCTGGACAGATCGTCGAGAAGCGCCTCATTCACCTCGGTGATCTCGCCGCTTGCCGGGCTGTAGATGTCCGATGCCGCCTTCACCGATTCGAACACCGCCACCGATTCACCCTTGGAAACGGTGCTGCCGGCCTCGGGAAGTTCGACAAAGACGATGTCGCCCAGCTGTTCGATGGCATGCGGCGAGATGCCGACACTGCCGGTATCGCCGTCAAGGTTGATCCATTCATGGTCTTCGGTATAGCGCAGCATGGGGGTTCTCCTTCTCAGCTGTCATCCACGGATGTAACGATGGGGAACAAGTGGCAGTGCCGCCGTGATCACGGGGGTCTCGCGGCCGCGTGCCACCGCCATCAGTGTGGTTCCCGGCGCGGCCAGCGCGGCCTCGACGAAGCCGAGCGCCGCCGGCGCATCGAGGCTGGGGGCGAAGCCGCCGGATGTCACATGGCCGACAATCTCGCCATTCAGCGCCAGCTCGGCACCGTCACGGACCGGCCGCCCGCCCTGCGGCAGAAGGCCTGTCAGAAGACGCGGCGCGCCGGTGGCGAAATCTTCAAGGATCGGTCCGGCACCGGGAAAATCAGCCGCCTCGCGCCGCCGCTTCGACAGGGCAAAGCGCAACCCAGCCGCCACCGGGTTGATGGTCTCGTCAAGCTCATGCCCCCAGAGCGGGAGTCCTGCCTCAAGCCGCAATGTGTCGCGCGCGCCAAGCCCGGCGAGGCTGACCGCCTCGTCGGCAAGAAGCCTTGCGGCAAGCTCGCCCGCCGCCTCGGCGGGCATGGAAATCTCGAACCCGTCCTCGCCGGTATAGCCGGATCGGGTGACGATGCAGGGGATGCCCGCAATCTCGAAATGGCCGACCTGCATGAAGTAGAAGCCGTGGAGATCGACGCCAAGCCGGTTCAGAACCGCTGGGGCTTCCGGCCCCTGCAGGGCGAGCAGAGCGCGCTCGCGCCGCACGCTCATCTCAACCTCGTCGCCAAGATTGGCCTCGAGATGGGCGATATCATGATCGGCGCGCCCGGCATTCACCACAAGCTGAAGCATGCCGTCGAGCCGCGCGATCATCAGATCGTCAAGAACGCCGCCAGTCTCGTTCAGGAACATGGAATAGCGCACCCGCCCTTCGGCGATGCCGGCCACATCGGTCGGGGTCAGCGCTTCCAGCATGGCGTCGGCACCATCGCCCTGAAGCCAGACCTGGGCCATATGCGAGACGTCGAACAGGCCGGCACCCTGGCGCGTCGCCAGATGCTCGGCCTTGATGCCATCGGCATATTGAACCGGCATGTTCCAGCCGGCGAACGGCACCATGCGCGCGCCATGCGCGACGTGGAATTCTGCCAGAACCGTTTCCTGAAGAGGGGAGCTGGTCTCCACGGGGTGTCTCCTGTTCAAACGCGTCAAAAGGGCATTCGGACCTGCCGAATACGCCCAATCTGTCGTCGAACCTGAGAGATTTCCCGCCTTTCGACATCAACGCGATGTTGATGCAATGTCGCTGGCGGCTTTCCCCGTCGGTGGGCACTGCCGTGCCGCTTTCCAGAGTGCTCACAGTGAGAGAGTACGTGTACCTGAGAGTTTCCCGGGCGGTTGCTCCTTCGGTGGTCGGCGGCCTGTCGAGGCCCTGACGCTCTCCCCTCTCCTGTATCGAGCCTTAACAAGGTATGGTGAGTCATGGCATTAGGCAAGACATAAAGCCTCACATCGGCGTGAGGCGCGGCATCTGGTCCCGCCCCGGGCCGGGGCGCCATGCCGATTTTCCGCTTGCGACACAAGGGCTGCGACCCCATATCGGGGGATGCAGCAGGCGGTGGAACGCTGCGGCTGCGAAACAAGCGGAGTAAGCCATGCCAGACAGCTGCCCCACCTGGGACCTGACCGATCTCTATGCCGATATCGGTGATGCGACGATCAAGGCGGATATTGAGTCCTGCCGCGCGGCGGCGGTAGCGCTTGCCGAAAGCTGGCAGGGCAAGCTGGATACAGCGGATGGCGCCGCGCTGGCGGCCGTGATCGCCGAATATGAGCGTATTTCCGAAATCCTCGGCAAGGCGGCAAGCCATGCGCAGCTGGAATTCGCCGCCAACACCACCGACCCCGACATCGCCCGCCACCACCAGTCGATCCGCGAGGCCGGCGCTGATATCGGGGCCATGCTGCTGTTCATTGAACTGGAACTGGCACGGCTTCCGCAGGACCATATGGACAGGCTTCTCGCCGTGCCGGCGCTGGCCCACTGGACGCCGTGGCTGCGGCGGGTACGGGCCTGGGAGCCGCACATGCTGGCCCCCGATATGGAACGCATGCTTGCCGAGCGCGCGCCGAGCGGGCGCGGCGCCTGGGTGCGGCTGTTCGACGAGACCGCGGCATCGCTTCGCTTCCCCTTCCGTGGGGCCGAAGTCACCGAGGCGGAAATCCTGAATTCGATGTCGAGCGCGGATGCCGACGAGCGCCGCGAGGCTGGGGCCTCGCTGTCGGCGGTGATGAAGGCGAACCAGCGGCTGCTGTCGCTGGTGCTGAACACCATCGCCAAGGACAAGGAGGTCGAGGATCGCTGGCGTGGATTCGCACGGCCCGTGGCGTCGCGCAATCTCGACAATGACGTCGATGACGAAACCGTCGATGCGCTGGTCAGCGCGGTGGATTCGCGCAATGCCGATCTGGCACACCGCTATTACCGGCTGAAGGCCGGATGGATGGGCGGCGGGTCTATCGACTGGTGGGACCGCAACGCGCCGCTTCCGGATGATGACGACCGGGTTTTCACCTGGGACGAGGCAGAGAGGCTTGTGCTCGACAGCTTTGCCGGGTTCGACCCCAGGATGGCCGAGCTTGCCGAGCCCTTCTTCGGCCGGAACTGGA
>CAJWVJ010000078.1 GCA_913048595.1 uncultured Alphaproteobacteria bacterium
CCGATGTACACGGTTTTGCAAACCGCTGCATAACCACTCTGCCATCGGGCCGCCGGTAGAAAAGTGTTTAGTAATCAGTACTTAATTGAACCACCAAAATTCGTCAATACCTTGCGGGTCCACCGATTTCGAATATTTCGCATATAGATGTGGATCCCAAGGTGGACCCCCATTGGAGAAGCAATATGGCTCATCAAGGTTGCGTAGCCATGCGTTGGGGACATGTTGGCGATTTTGCCGGCCGCACACTGTTTGAATATGACCCGCTTCCGCATTTTGGTGGTAACCGGAAGCGCAGCCTTGTCCAGCCACGGCGCAATAATGAAAGCTTCTGGTTCACCAACTGGGCCGCTGGCAAGGAATACTGGCCTGAGAACCCGACTGAATACAGCTTTGATTCGACAGGCAGCAACGCCCCGGCCGGCGGTTGTCAGCCGGCTACGTCTCGTGCGGGTGACGGGGTGGCGATCTACGGGCACAAGAACCGAAACGGGACCTGGTTCAGCGTTCCCAATGAGACACAGAGATGTGATCCGGCGCGCGAGCATTCGATATGTGGCTATTATGTCGAGTTTGAAGAGCCGGAGGCTGAGAATCCGGTGAAATTCGCCCATCAGGTCACTCTTGACATGGGACGCTTCCGCGAATTCTACCAGAGCACCGAGAACGCCACCCGGTGACGGCAGCGGATGCCCTCTCTCGCCATTGTGTTTGCCACGTCATGACCGTATAACCGCAGCATGTGCTGCCACAGGGGCGGGCGTGATCTATTTTCAGGTGCCGGATAGAGAAAATGGACGAGACACTTTTCAGCCAAGCCCGACAGACCATGGTCGATTGCCAGATCAGGCCGACCAAGGTTACGGACGAGAAAATCATCGATGCATTCGCATCCGTGCCGCGCGAGGCCTTTGTCGGCCGCAACCAGCGCGCCATCGCCTATGTCGACGAGGATCTGCCGCTTCCGGGTGGACGCTGCATGATGGAAGCCATGGTGCTGGCGCGTCTGATCCAGGCGCTGGCCGTCGGCAAGGACGACAATGTGCTGGTGGTCGGGGCTGCCACCGGTTACGGCGCCGCCATCATAGCGCGGCTTGCCGGGTCCGTGATCGCGGTCGAGACCCGCACGCAGATGGTCGAGAAGGCGCAGGAAACCCTTGTGTCCATCGGCACGGACAATGCCGTCGCCATCAAGGGTCGTCTGACTGAAGGATTTGCCAATGAAGGCCCCTATGACGCCATCCTGATCGAGGGGGCCGTCGAGACGATGCCCGAGCGTATTCTCGAGCAGCTTGGCAACGGGGGGCGGCTCGTCGCTGTCTGGCGTCCCGAGGATGCCGCTGTCGGGGTCGCCAGCATCTGGACCAAGGCCGGAAACGAGTTCGTGCGCAAGCCGCTGTTCGATGCGCAGGTGCCGGTGCTTGACGAATTCCGTTGTAAACGCGACTTTGTATTCTAACCGGCTGCTGGCGAGGGGCGTCATCAGTCACACGCACTGAAAGCAGAGAATTGATGCGCTCTTCAATCAAGCAGCTTGCCCTGCTTCTCACCATGTCTGCCACGATCATGGCACTGGCGCTTCCGGCCGCCGCCGTGACCCTTGAAGACACGCTTCGCGCGGCGCTGTCCAACAGCCCGTCGCTGCAGGCGTCCCGCAAGGCCTGGCTGGCCAGCCGCGAGGAGATCGGGACCGCCGTCGCCACATCGGAATGGCGCGCCACCGGTACAGTGACCGGAAACCAGTACAAGACCGAAGCCGCCAGTGCCAGCAAGAGTGGCTTTCTTGACTCGCAAACCCTTAACGCGACCGTCAGCCTCAGCCGCAACCTGTATGATGGTGGCCAGACCGACGAGAACATGCGCCTTCGTACCATCCAGCTCGACATTGCCGAGGCCCGCTATCGCGCTGCCGAGCAACAGCTGCTTCTGAACACGATCGATGTGTATCTGTCTGTGGTGAAGGCCGGCCGCGAGGTGGAACTCAACCGCGCGAATGTCAGTCGCCTCGAAGAGCATGTCGCCGCCGCCCGCGTCAGGCTTGATGCCGGTGCGGCAACCCGGACCCAGGTGGCGCAGGCCGAGGCGCGGCTGTCGCGGGCGCGGACCACGCTGATCGCGGCCCTGACCGGGCTTCGCAATGCCGAGGATGCGTTCGCCACCGAAACCGGACTGGATCCAAGCAATCTCGACGCTGGGATTGACGCCGGCGCCCTGCCATCGACCTTGGTCGAGGCGGATGATCTGGCGCGGCAATATGATCCTGATGTTGCCATCACCCGTCTGTCGGTCGATGCCGCGATGCAGCAATTCAACGCGCTGATGGCAAGTGTGAAGCCGACCGTTGCCTTTTCGCTGAACGCCACCGAGGCGATGGGTGAGGGCACCCGGCTCGACAAGACGGAATTGTCGGCCCAGGTGAAGCTGTCCACGCCGCTGATGCCAACAGCCTCGATCCGGGCGAAGTCGCGCGGCCTGTCGGCCAGTCTTGAATCGGCAAGGTTCGAGCGCGACAGCGCCATGCGGGACGCCAGCCTCGAGGTGCGGAATGCCTTCCGCAACCTTGAGACAGCCCGTTCGCAGCGCGTCGCCGTTGATGCAGAGCTTGCCGCCTCGCGCCTTGTGGCGACGGGCATCACCAATGAATTTCAGTTTGGACAGAAAACCACGCTTGATGTCCTCGATGCAGAGCAGGACGTCAATGACGCCGAGCTTCGTGGCGTCAGTGCCGATCACGCGATCCTGATGGCGGCCTTCCGGCTTCGCGCGGCGAGCGGATTGCTGTCGCCTTCCAGCTTCAGGCTCGACGACGTGCTTGGCCCGCTTGAGGCGATGCAGCCGCTTGAGCCACGCTTCACAAGCTGGGTGCCGCTGGCGGTCGAATGGCCCGACAAGGCTGGTGCCGCAGGCGATGAAGCCCCGAACGACGAGCTTCCGTCTGAAAACGCGCCCCTTCAGGAGGTCGAGGACACCAGTCTTCTTGCGCCTGAGCTTGGGGCCGAACCGGCCGAGGAGATCGCGGTGACCAAGAGCCCTGGTCCCGCCACACCTGTGATTACGGTAGAGAGCGGCATCGTCTGGAACATCCAGACCAATCTTCCGTGATCGGGACATTATGTGACGGCCGCCGCGAAAGGGCATACCCCGGGTGACCCAAGATCGTGACAATGAGATCAACCTTGAGGCCATCACCGCCATTCGTGAGGCCGTGGAGGAGCGCCAGCGGTCAATGGGCGCGCTTGACGACGGCATCCTTGAACTGGACGATATTGTCTGGCGTAGCCCGGCGCGGCCCGTCATCGATCCCACCGACACCATTGCCAGGCTTGCCGAAGAGGCGGACAAGGTCGCCCGCGGCGTTGAAGTGGTGCCTCCGCAGGCCACCGTTCATCACCACCGCACAGGGCCGGATTTCGGAACGTGGGACAGGCAATCCGTCAGAAACCCGGCGCTTGACGAAGCTGGCGCCAGTATTCAGGCGCTGGTCACGGAAACGCTTCGCGACAGTGGCAAGATCGGACCTGATGGCAAGCTTGCTGTCAGTGAAGAGGAACTCCGCCGCCTTGTCAGGCAACAGATTGACCAATGGGTGGCGCAGCATATGACCGCAGATGACCATGGCGGATTGCAGAATGAGGCCGAAATGCGTAGAAACGCGATCCGAGACCGATTAAACGACCAGAATTGATTTGCCACTGTCACCGGCCGGGTCGGGACTTGTTTCCGAAGACGCCAGCCTGTGACAGGCGCCATTTTGTCAGAACCGATCATGTCAGATTCAGAACTCGCCAAGACCTACGATCCCAAAGCCATCGAGGCGGACTGGTACGACCGCTGGGAAAGCGGCGGCACCTTCGCCTGCGATCCGTCCTCCACGGCCGACGCCTATACCATCATGATGCCGCCGCCGAATGTGACCGGCAGCCTTCATATGGGGCACGCATTGACCTTTACGCTCCAGGATCTGCTGATCCGCTTCAACCGCATGAAGGGGCGCGACACGCTGTGGCAGCCCGGGCAGGACCATGCCGGCATCGCCACCCAGATGGTGGTCGAGCGCCAGCTTGCCGAAAAGGGTATCGACCGGCGTGACATGGGCCGCGAGACATTCCTCGAGCGCATGTGGGAATGGAAGGCCGAATCTGGCGGGACGATCCAGCGTCAGATGCGCCGTCTCGGCGCGTCGCCGGACTGGGAGCGCAACCGCTTCACGCTTGATGACGGGCTGTCGCGCGCCGTTGTGAAAATCTTCGTCCAGATGCATCGCGACGGGCTGATCTATCGAGACAAGCGCCTTGTCAACTGGGACCCCAAGCTTCTGACCGCGATCTCCGATCTCGAGGTGGAGCAGCGCGAGCAGGAAAGCTCTATGTGGCACCTGAAATACCGGCTCGAGGGATCGCAGGACGAATATATCTTGATCGCCACGACCCGGCCGGAAACCATGCTTGGCGATGGCGCGGTGGCCGTTCACCCCGATGATGATCGCTACAGGCATCTTGTGGGCCGCATGTGCATCCTGCCCCTGTCGAACCGTCCGATCCCGATCATCGCGGATGAATATCCCGATCCCGAAAAAGGGTCGGGCGCGGTGAAGATCACGCCGGCGCATGACTTCAACGATTTCGAGGTGGGCCGCCGCCACGATCTGCCGCTGATCAATCTGATGACGGCGACCGCCGCAATGGAAGCCATTCCGGAAATTCCCGAGAAATACCAGGGGATGGACCGCTATGAGGCGCGAAGGCAGATTCTGGCCGATCTGGCCGAAGAGGGGCTTGTCGAGCGGGAAGAGAAGGTTCTGAACAGCGTCCCGCATGGCGACCGTTCGGGCATTGTCATCGAACCGTGGCTGATGGACCAGTGGTATGTGAACGCTGCCGAGCTTGCCAAGCCGGCCATCGCCGCTGTCGAGGACGGGCGCACCCGTTTCGTGCCGGAGCGCTGGTCGAAGACCTATTTCGAATGGATGCGCAATATCCAGCCCTGGTGCATATCGCGCCAGCTCTGGTGGGGGCATCGGATTCCTGCGTGGTACGGGCCGGACGACCATATCTTCGTCGAGGAAACCGAGGAGGCCGCCCTTGCCGCCGCCGCCGCCCATTACGGCAAGGACACCGAACTTCGCCGTGATGATGACGTGCTGGATACCTGGTTCTCCAGCGGGTTGTGGCCGTTCTCCACCCTTGGCTGGCCGGACCAGACCGCCGATGTCAGCCGCGATCTGGCGCGTTATTATCCCGGCTCGGTCTTGGTGACGGGTTTTGACATCATTTTCTTCTGGGTCGCCAGGATGATGATGATGAGCATGTACGCCATGGATGGCGAAGTGCCGTTCCGCGATGTCTATATCCACGCCCTTGTCCGCGACGAGAAGGGCCAGAAGATGTCGAAATCCAAGGGCAATGTCATGGACCCCCTGGATCTAATCGACCAGTACGGGGCGGATCCGCTTCGCTTCACCCTGACCGCGATGGCGGCGCAGGGCCGCGACATCAAGATGTCGACTACGCGTCTTGAAAGCTACCGCAACTTCGCCACCAAGATCTGGAACGCCTGCCGCTTCCTGCAGATGAACGGATGTACCGGCGGGGCCGGCGAGATCGACCTCGCCACGGTGAAGGAGCCGGTGAACCGCTGGATCGTGGCCGAATATAACGAGGCCATTGCCAGGACCACAGCCGCGATCGAGGCCTACCGCTTCAACGAGGCGGCGGACGCGCTCTACAGCTTTGTCTGGCATTCCTATTGCGACTGGTATGTTGAGCTGATCAAGCCGCAGCTGACCGGCGATGCCGCCGAGACCCGCGCCACCGCGGCCGCCATTCTGGCCGGATCGCTTCGCCTTCTGCATCCGATCATGCCGTATCTGACCGAAGAGCTGAACGAGAAGATTTTCGGCAGTGCCGACATGATGATCACCCAGTCCTGGCCGGAACAGGTCGGGCTGCCGGCGTCCGATTCACCGAAAGCGATCGCGTTTCTGATCAACCTTATTAGTGATATCAGATATATACGGTCTGAAATGAATGTACCGCTTTCAGCTAAGCCTGTGCTGCAGATTCGCGGTGCCTCGGCGCTGCAGACGCGGTCCGTCGAGGTGAACAGGGCGGCGCTGCTGCGCCTGGCGCGACTTGATGATATCGAGACTGTCGAGAACTTTGGAAGCGGCACCGCCCGCGGCACCGTCGATGGTGTCGATATCGGGCTGCCGCTTGCCGACATCCTTGATCTGGATGCGGAACGGGCGCGGCTTGAAAAGGCCATCGCCGGTGTCGGCTCCGAGATCGACAAGATTGCGCGCAAGCTGGACAATCCGGGCTTCATCGCCAAGGCACCGGAAGAGGTGGTTGAGGAAAACCGGCGGCGGCTTGAGGAGGAACAGACACGGCGCGTGGCGCTGGAGGCCGCGCTTGCCCGTCTTGGGTGACTACACTCCAGCTGTGTTTTCATTTTGCAGTCCGCCGGATACCTGCATTAAGCTGGGGGACCGCACAGACTAGAAATTCGCACCATCACATCACACCCCGGGGTTGATATGAAAAATTCCAAGACCGTCCTTATCGACAAGAATCCAGGCCGTAACTGCCAGACTTTCGGGGTTGCCCGTGAACTTGGCACGTCCGTGGACCTGATCCACGAGCCGTCCATCGGCGTTGTCGGGAACAAGGGTGACTCGCAGTGCTATCTTGGCGTACGCCCCAAGGTCGAAACCATACATCAGGCGCTTCTGGCGCGGATCGGGACGGAATCCGACAAACTGTCGATGCGGCTTGTCCAGCCTGAATTCACCATTGCCACCTCCGACGGCATCCGCAACGGCACCAAGGAAATGCGCTATTCGCTGATCGGCCGCGAGGTGACGAATGATTCCCTGTGCGAGCATCTGAGCGCCTCGGGCCTTGAGGGCGTGATCGCCGTTGTCGCCTGTGACAAGCCGCCTGTCGGCACGCTTGCCGCGATCCTGGAACATAACCGTCCGGCGATCATCATGTCTGACGGCTCCATACGCCCGGGCACCGATTCCGCCACGGGTGATCCGATCGACATCATCACGAGCTACCAGCTTGCCGGAAGCGACGATGACGATCTGAAGCGCCGCATCGCGCTCGAATCCTGCCCCGGGTTCGGCAGCTGCGGCGGCATGTTCACCTACAACACCATGCAGACCTTTATCGGCGTTGTCGGCATGCAGCCGCTTCACATGGTCTCTCCGGCCTCGCAGGATGATCGCCGCCTGACCGAATTTCCGGATCAGCTGATCGACTGTCTCGACAACATGGTGGCGAACGACATCAAGCCGCGCGACATCGTCACCACCGAATCCATCCGCAACGCCATCATCGTGGCCATGGCGGTTGGCGGGTCGACCAATGTCATGCTCCATGCGCCGGAAATCGCGCGCGCCGCCGGCTATCGCAACTTCTCCGAAGAGGTGATTAGCGCCGAGGAATTCAACCATCTGTCACGTGATGTCGTGCCGGTGATTGTCGATGCGCGTCCGTTCGGCCGCTTCTCGATGGTGGACATCGACGACAAGGGCGGTATCCAGGTCTTCGTGAAGGACCTTCTCGATGCCGGCCTGCTGAATGGCGATGTGCTGACCTGTACCGGCGAGACCCTGTCCGAACAGCTTGCGCGCCTCGACCCGCCGGCACCTGACGGCGATGTGATCCACAGCGTCGCCAGCCCCTATAAGCCGACCGGCGGCCTGCGGGTCCTTGGCGGCAACCTGTCGCCGGAATTCAGCGCCGTGCTGAAGCTTGCCGGTGTCGAGAGCGGTCTGGACAACAATATCTTCGCCGGTCGGGCCAAGGTCTTCGACGGCGAGCAGAAGCTTCTCGAGATGCTTGACGGCAACCCGGACCATTTCGAGGATGGCGACATGATCGTCGTCCGCTATGAGGGGCCGGTCGGCGGCCCCGGCATGCCGGAAATGCTGGATTCCACATCGCGCATCACCGCGCTGTGCCGCGAGCGCGGCATTGTCGTCGGCCTGATGACCGATGGCCGCTTCTCCGGCGGGTCTGTCGGTCTGGTGATCGGCCATGTCGGTCCGGAAGCCGCCGTTGGCGGGCCGATCGGCCTGATCGAGCAGGGGGACGACATCCTTGTCGATCTCAACAACAACACCCTCGGCTGCAAGCAGCTTGAGGATGCCGCGGTTATGGCCGAGCGCAAGGCGGCATGGGATGTGGCGGTGGCGTCCAATGGCGGCACGCATCCGTCTGTCGGCGATGCCGATACGCGGCTTCTAAACCGCATGCGTTGTTCGGCCGTGTCGGCGGTGCATGGCGCCGGCATGCATCCCGGGGGGCAGCTGTGGGTGAATGAGCCCCGCGCGCCGGTGAAGCCCGGCTTCACCCCGACGAACCGGCACCGGTAGGATAGGGGCCTGCTGGCCTCTAGTCGGCAAGCTCCACCCAGACGGGCGTGTGGTCGGAGGGTTTTTCCTCGCCACGCGGCCCCCTGTCGACGCCGGCGCCGGTGAGGCGGTCTGCCGCTTCCGGCGAGACCAGCAGGTGGTCGATCCGCACACCATTGTCCTTCTGCCAGGCCCCAGCCTGATAATCCCAGTAGCTGTAGAGCACATCCGACGGATGGCAGGCGCGCAGCGCGTCGGTATAGCCGTCATGGCACAGGCTGAAGAAGGCGGCGCGGGACTCCGGCCTGGTGAGTGCGTCGCCCTCCCACCCCGGCGGGTCGTAACAGTCGATATCCTGCGGGATGATATTGAAGTCGCCGCCAAGCACCACCGGCATTTCACTGTCCAGAAGGGCGGCGGCGCGGGCGCGTAGCCGGAGCATCCAGGCGATCTTGTAATCGAATTTCGGTCCGGGGGCCGGGTTGCCATTGGGAAGATAGATGGTGGCAACGCGAACGCCGCCGACCGTGGCCTCCATATAGCGGGCCTGCTCGTCCGCGTCATCGCCGGTAAGCCCGGTCACCACATCTTCCAGCGGTTGCCGCGCGGCGATGGCGACGCCGTTATAGCTTTTCTGCCCGTGAAAGGCGACGTGCCAGCCAAGCTCCTGATAGGCCTCGACCGGGAAATTCACGTCTTGTGTCTTGGTTTCCTGGATCAGCAGGACATCAC
>CAJWVJ010000079.1 GCA_913048595.1 uncultured Alphaproteobacteria bacterium
GAAGCTCGCCCATCTTCGAGATGCCCTCGCCATACATGATGTCGAACTCGACGGTGCGGAAGGGCGCCGCCACCTTGTTCTTCACCACTTTCACGCGGGTCTGGTTACCGATCACCTCGTCACGGTCCTTGATGGCGCCGATGCGCCGGATATCAAGCCGGACAGACGCATAGAACTTCAGCGCGTTGCCGCCCGTGGTGGTTTCCGGATTGCCGAACATCACGCCGATCTTCAGGCGGATCTGGTTGATGAAGATGACCAAGCAGTTGCTGCGCGCGATCGATGATGTCAGCTTGCGAAGCGCCTGGCTCATCAGGCGGGCCTGAAGGCCGACATGGGTGTCGCCCATCTCGCCCTCGAGTTCGGCCCGCGGCACCAGCGCGGCCACGGAATCGACCACCAGAACATCGATGGCGCCCGAGCGCACCAGCGTGTCGGCGATTTCCAGCGCCTGTTCACCGGCATCGGGCTGCGAGATCAGAAGATCATCGATATCGACGCCAAGCTTGCGGGCATAGACCGGATCGAGCGCATGCTCGGCATCGACGAAGGCACAATTGCCGCCTTCCTTCTGCGCCTCGGCCACCGCATGAAGCGCCAGCGTCGTCTTGCCGGAGGATTCCGGCCCGTAAATCTCGATGATGCGGCCTTTCGGGAAGCCGCCGATGCCAAGGCCGATGTCAAGACCCAGCGAGCCGGTCGAGATCGCCTGGACGTCAACCGCGGATTCCCGCTGGCCAAGCTTCATCACTGAGCCCTTGCCAAATGCCTTTTCGATCTGGCCGATGGCGGCTTCGAGCGCCTTGGCCTTGTCTTCGTTTTTCATTTTCAGGTCCACCACGACTCCGGTCATGTCTGTCCTCCTTCTGGCACAGCCACCTGACCCTGTCCATGTGGAACTTCTCCGGTCAGACGATGTGGCTGAGGTTGAAAACTGACAGCATGATGTACCTGATTTGTTCTTTTTTCAAGTATATTTTCCTGTTTTGTTCACCTTTCATGCAGAACCTGGCGCGAACAAAACAAAAACGGCCTGCCAGCTTGGCCGGCAGACCGTCTTGCAATCCCATCAAGGGCCGATGTCAGTCGTCGCGGTGGATCCGCTCCATCCGCTCATGCCGTTCCTGCGCGTGGAGGCTGAGAGAGGCAATCGGCCGCGCCTCGAGGCGGCGCAGGTTGATCGGCTCGTCGGTCTCGACGCAATAGCCGTAGGAGCCGTCCTCGATTCGGCGCAGCGCCGCCTCGATCTTCTGCAACAGCTTGCGTTCGCGGTCACGGGTGCGCAGGTCGATGGCGGCGTTGCTCTCGATCTGGGCCCGGTCCATCTGGTCCGGGCGGTGCAGGTTTTCCTGCGACAGATCGGTGATCGTCTCCGACGCCTCGTTCAGCAGCTCGGCGCGCCAGATCTCCAGCTTCTGCCGGAAATAGGCAAGCTGCATCGGGTTCATGAATTCCTCGTCCTCACTCGGGCGATAGCCCTCGGGAAGAAGGATGGGTTCGGCGGCGCCTTTGGCGGATGTGTCGGCCTTGGCACTGGATTTTTTTGCTTTGGTGGCACCGGAAACAGGTTTTTTTGTCTTTTCGGCCATGTGAGGTCCCATTTCTAAGACTGATTTAAGGCCGGAATTTTCTTCTCGACAGACGCCTGACTCTACAACCAAAATTTGAGACACAGCGCGAGTCATAGAAGATCACCCCGACAAGGTCGGCATGGAGTTACACAAAAAAGGAAACAGCTTCAAGAGGTGTTTTATCATGCGTTTTCTTAAAAAAAGGCTTTTAACGTTTGATTATTGTTACTAAAAAGTAAATCACGCATACGTGAATTGAGGGATTTAACGGAGTAAATTACCGTTTGCTTAATGACTGATTCGTGTTCAGGGTTGCCTAATGGCGATCAATTATGACCACCCCGCACACAGAATCGGCAGAATTGAAACGTAAGTTGTGGGAATCGAAGCCATGCATATTCTGATCGTAGAAGATGATCCGGTCGTAGCAGATGTTCTGGGCATGACCCTCGAAGAGGCGGGCCACCATCAGTCCATCGCGCATAATATTGAAACAGCCTTGGCCGAACTGAAGCATAACACCATTGATGCCGTTCTTCTGGACATCAACCTTCCCGACGGGGACGGCCCGCGTCTTGCCAGGCTGATTCGCAAGAACCACATGCCTGTGCCGATCCTTGTGGTGTCCGGCAATGCCAGCACTGACGACAAGATCGCCGCGCTTGGTGCCGGTGCCGATGGGTATCTGACCAAGCCGTTCGACAGGTTTGAACTTCTGGCCAATCTGGATGCCATAATCCGCCGCACCCACGGCCACAGCTCTGCCACGGTGTCTGTTGGCAATCTCGAGGTTGACCTCAACCGTCATCTGGCGCTTGTCGATGGCGAATCCCTGCCCCTGACGGGCAAGGAATTCCGCATTGTCGAATTCCTGGCGCTTCGCAAGGGGTCGGTGCTCAGCAAGACCGCGTTCCTGAGCCATCTCTATGGGGGCATGGACGAGCCCGAGCCGAAGATCATCGACGTCTTCATCTGCAAGCTTCGCCGCAAGCTGGAAGTCGCCGGCGCTCGCGGTGTGAGCATCGACACGGTCTGGGGTCAGGGCTATATCCTGCGCGAGACCGAGGCTGTGGGCCAGACCCCGGCTGCCCTGCCGAGTTCGATCGAGGATGCCGAGCTCGACGAGCCGATGGCCAAGACTGTGGCCAAGCGCCACGCGGTCGGCACCCGCCATCAGATGTCGGCCAGCAGCTGACCACAAGGGACGCGCATCACGGAATACGAAAGCGGGGGGTGAAAACCCCCCGTTTTTTTGAAGCTGTTACATTTCCTGTTCATTTATGCGCCGCGGCCACCAAGCAATCCAGCACAGGCACCCGATCCATGCTCTATTTCACCCTTGGCGACTTTGTGACACACCCGCAGCAACCGGACTGGGGCATCGGCCAGGTGCAATCCATCGTCGGCCAGAATGTCACCGTGAACTTCCCGCATGCTGGCAAGCAAATGATCAATTGTGCCATAGTGGAACTGGTCAAGGTCGACCGTCCCGGGGACCCGAAGCGGCCTTAGCCTCGTCCCGGACTGTCGGCCTGCCAGCCTCCGACGGGGACGGCCTCTTGCCGGATAACGTCCTGATTGCGTCACACGATGACGGTTCTGGCAGGGTCATCGGTCCCCCAAGGACGGATAGTGGGCTACACTTAACGTGACGGCCGGGTCTGGAACGCGCAGCGCCCGACCGCACACAGCACTTCGGGGGAGTGTCAGGTGGACGAAGCAGGCATTCCGGGCCAGCGTCAGCAAGGCTCGAAATCAAGTCGCGGCAAGGGCAAATACAAGCCGAAGGGCCGGCTTGTCGATCCGTCGGCACGCGCCGAGATTGAGGCATTGCTTGGCAGCGAGCCGCCCCGCCGCGACCTGCTGATCGAAAGCCTTCACCTCATCCAGGATCATTACCGCCATCTTTCGGCGCGCCACCTTGCCGCGCTTGCCGACTGGATGCGCCTTCCGATGGCCGAGATTTGGGAAGTCGCAAGCTTCTACGACCATTTCGACCTTGTCCGCGAGGGCGAGGACGCCCCCGCCCCCTGCACCGTGCGGGTCTGCACCTCGCTGTCCTGCATGATGGCCGGCGGCGAAGAGCTTCTCCGGGAGCTTCAGGCGCATGCTTCTGAAAATGTCCGGTTTGTGGGGGCACCCTGCATTGGTGCCTGTGACAAGGCGCCGGCCGCCGCCATCGGCCACCAGCTTGTCGAACATGCCGATCTGGCCACCCTGTCGGCGGTTAGCGAGGCCGGCCATGCCGAAATACCCGCCGGTGCGCGCCAGTTCGATGCCTATTGTGCCGAAGGCGGTTATGATCTGCTTCGCGACCTGCTGAGCGGGAAGACAAGCAGCGAGGATGCGTTGTCGATCCTTGACGAGGCCGCGCTTCGAGGGCTTGGCGGTGCCGGCTTCCCGACAGGGCGCAAATGGCGGATTGTCAGCGGCCAGCCGGGACCGCGCCTGATGGCGGTCAATGGCGATGAGGGCGAGCCGGGCACCTTCAAGGACCGGCTGTATCTGTCCACCGACCCGCATCGCATGGTTGAAGGCATCCTGATCGCCGCGCATATCGTCGGCGTCGAGACCTGCTACATCTATATGCGGGATGAATATCCCGAGATCATCGCCCTTCTCCGCCAGGAGCTGGACAAGGTGCGCGCCGCCGGGCTTGCCGATCATGTCGCGATCGAGCTCCGCCGCGGCGCGGGCGCCTATATCTGCGGCGAGGAGTCGGCGATGATCGAGTCCATCGAAGGCAAGCGCGGGCTGCCGCGTCACCGCCCGCCCTATGTTGCCGAGGTCGGCATCTTCGGCCGGCCCACGCTGGTCAATAATGTCGAGACGCTTCACTGGATCCGCGACATCCTCACCCATGGTGCCGACTGGTTCAACCAGCAGGGCCGGGACGGCCATCCGGGACCGCGAAGCTATTCTGTCTCCGGCCGCGTGAAATCCCCCAGCGTGATCGTCGCGCCGGCCGGTTCGACCGTCATGGAATTGATCGAGCGCTGCGGCGGCATGGCCGAGGGACACAGCTTCAAGGGCTATCTTCCGGGCGGGGCCTCTGGCGGCATCCTGCCGGCGTCCAAGGGTGACATCCCACTGGATTTCGGAGGAAAACTGGCTGAGGAAGGCTGTTTCGTCGGGTCTCATGCGGTGGTTGTCCTGTCGGACCAGGACAATATGTGGGACGCTGCCACGAATCTGATGAAATTCTTCGCGCATGAAAGCTGCGGGCAATGCACCCCGTGCCGCAACGGCACGGAAAAGGCGGTCAGCATGATGGGCACGGCAGAGCCCGACACGGACCTTCTTGGCGAGCTGTCCGTCACCATGGCGGATGCCAGCATATGCGGGCTTGGGCAGGCGGCCTCCAACCCGCTTGTCAGCGTCATGACGCATTTTCCCGAGGATATCGGGCGGAGAGGCAAATGAACGAGATGACGAACGGCGCGGGCAAACCGGTCAGCTTCAGCCTTGACGGCAAGACCATCGAGGCGGCCCCCGGCGAGACCATCTGGCAGGCAGCGGCCCGCCATGGCACCGACATTCCGCATCTCTGCTACCGCGACAGCGATGGCTACCGCGCTGACGGCAACTGCCGCGCCTGCATGGTGGAAATCGAGGGAGAGCGCGTTCTGGCTGCTAGCTGTATCCGCACCCCGAGCGAAGGCATGGTGGTGCATAGCGACAACCATCGCGCGAAAACAGCCCGCAAGATGGTGATGGAACTTCTGGTGGCGGACCAGCCGCCGCGCGCCGACGCACATGATCCGCAATCCGAGCTCTGGCACTATGCTGAGACACAGGATGTCGGCGAAGCGCGCTTTCCGGCGAAGGCCGCCCCCGCCCCCGACAGCAGCCATCCCGCCATCGCCGTCAATATGGACGCCTGCATCCAGTGCAATCTGTGCGTTCGCGCCTGCCGCGAGGTGCAGGTGAATGACGTGATCGGCCTCGCCGGCCGCGGGGCCGACGCGCATATCGTCTTCGATTTCGGCGATGACATGGGCGCGTCCACCTGTGTCGGATGCGGCGAATGTGTCCAGGCCTGTCCGACCGGCGCGCTGATGCCGAAAACGCTTCTCGACGAGTCACAGGCGCTGGCCATCACACCCGACCGGCAGGTTGATTCCGTCTGCCCCTATTGCGGTGTCGGCTGCCAGCTGACTTTTTCGGTCAAGGACGAGAAGATTGTCGCCGTTTCCGGCCGCCAGGGCCCGGCCAATGCCGGCAGGCTGTGCGTCAAGGGCCGCTACGGCTTTGACTATATCGACAACCCGGAACGGCTGACCGCGCCGCTGATCCGCCGCGATGATGTGCCGAAATCCGCCTCCATGCCGTTTGACCCGGCGAATCCTCTGACCCATTTCCGCGAGGCAAGCTGGGACGAGGCGCTTGAGCTTGCCGCCAGCCGCCTGACCGCGGTGCGCGACACGCACGGGCCGTCGGCCATGGCCGGCTTCGGGTCCGCCAAGGGGACGAATGAAGAGGCCTATCTGGTGCAGAAGCTTGTCCGCACCGGCTTCGGCACCAACAATGTCGACCATTGCACGCGGCTGTGCCACGCCTCGTCGGTGGCGGCGCTTCTGGAAAATATCGGATCCGGCGCAGTCACCGCCTCCTTTGCCGAATGTCGAAACGCCGAGGCGATCATCGTCATCGGCGCCAACCCGACGGTGAACCACCCGGTCGCCGCCACCTTTATCAAGAACGCGGCACAGCGCGGCGCGCGGCTTTATGTCTTGGACCCGCGCGGCCAGCACCTCGACCGATATACCACTGAATCCCTTCGCTTTTCACCAGGAAGCGATGTTGCCATGCTGAACGCGATGATCAATGTGATCATCACCGAAGAACTGTATGACGCCGATTATGTGGCGAAGCAGACCGAGGGCTTCGAGGATCTGAAGGCGCGCACGGCGTACACCACGCCGGAAGCCATGGCGCCCATCTGCGGGGTCGATCCCGAAACGCTTCGCAGCGTCGCGCGCGGATATGCGACGGCGAAGAGCGCGATGATTTTCTGGGGCATGGGAATCTCGCAGCACACCCATGGCACGGACAATTCACGCTGCCTGATCTCGCTGGCGCTGCTGACCGGCAATGTCGGGCGGGCCGGCACCGGCCTTCATCCGCTTCGCGGCCAGAATAACGTCCAGGGGGCCTCGGACGCCGGTCTGATCCCGATGTTCTTCCCTGACTACAGGCCTGTCACCGATCCCGACACCCGCGCGCAATACGAAAATCTCTGGGGCAAGAGCCTCGATCCCGAGCGCGGCCTGACCGTTGTCGAAATCACCGACGCCGCCTATGACGGCGACATCAAGGCGATGTACATCATGGGCGAGAACCCGGCCATGTCCGACCCGGACCAGGAACATGCCCGCGCCGCCCTCGCCAATCTCGATATCCTTGTGGTCCAGGACATCTTCATGACCGAGACGGCGGCCTTCGCCGATGTCATCCTGCCGGCCTCGGCCTTTCCCGAGAAGGACGGCACCGTCACCAACACAGACCGCCGCGTGCAGATGGGACGCGCCGCCGTGCCGATGCCCGGCGAGGCGCGTCAGGACTGGTGGATCATCCAGGAGCTTGCCAACCGCATGGGGCTTGGCTGGAGCTACAGCCACCCGCGCGATGTCTTTGCCGAGATGCGGCTTGTGATGCCGTCCCTCACCGGCATCAGCTGGCAGCGGCTGGAAACCGAAGGGGCCGTCACCTACCCCTGCGCCGACGAGAGCAGCGGCGGCCGCGAGGTGATCTTCGGCGAAGGCTTCCCGACGGAAAGCGGCCGCGGGCGTATGACACCCGCCGAAGTGCTGCCACCGGACGAGACGCCGGACGAGGACTATCCGATCGTGCTGACCACCGGCCGCCTGCTGGAACATTGGCACACCGGGTCGATGACCCGCCGCAGTTCCGTGCTTGACGCGCTGGAGCCCGAACCGGAAGTGCATATGGCGCCCGAAACGCTGGCAGGTCTGCAGGTCGAGCCTGGCGCGCTTGTGCGCGTGGTCACCCGCCGCGGCGAGATCGAGCTGGCGGCGCGGATCGACCCGAAGCTGCCAAGCGGTCTGATCTTTGTTCCCTTCTGCTTCTACGAGGCACCGGCGAACTATCTGACCAATCCGGCGCTCGACCCTTACGGCAAGATTCCCGAGCTGAAATTCGCCGCCGCGCGGATCGAGGTTCCGGCCACCGCCGCCGAATAGGGCCGCCGTCCACGCCCTGTGCTGCACGATGTCACATCACCGTGACCGGGCATTTCCTTTGCTGGCGCGATCGTCTAGGGTGCGCGCATAAAAGCTGCCAGAGCGACCATGACATTCCACGGGGACTACACCGCGCATTTCCGTGCGCAGCTGAACCGCCTGAAGAACGAGAACCGCTACCGGCATTTTGTCGAGCTTGAGCGGGTTGTTGGCCGGCATCCCGTGGCCCTACACCATCACCGCGGCGCGGTTCAGGAAGTCACGGTCTGGTGTTCCAACGATTATCTGGGCATGGGCCAGCATGCCGATGTGATCGCGGCGATGCGCACGGCGGCGGCGACCGGCGGCACCGGCGCCGGCGGCACCCGCAACATCTCCGGCACCAGCCACGCGCTGGTGGCGCTGGAGGAAGAGCTTGCCGCCCTTCACAACAAGGACCGCGCCCTGACCTTCACCAGCGGCTATGTCGCCAACGAGGCCAGCCTGTCGGCCCTTGTCGCGCAGCTTCCGGATGTGCTGCTGCTGTCGGACGCGATGAATCACGCCTCGATCATCTCAGGCATCAAGCTGTCACGCGCCGAGAAGGCCATTTTCCGGCATAACGACCTGGCGCATCTCGAGGACCTTCTTGCCGCCCAGCCACGGGACCGCGCCAAGATCATCATCTTCGAATCCGTCTATTCGATGGATGGCGATACCAGCCCGATCGCCGACATCGCGGCGCTGGCCCGCCAGTACAACGCGCTGACCTATCTTGACGAGGTTCACGCCGTCGGCATGTATGGCGAGCAGGGCGGCGGCATCGCCGCGATGCGCGGGCTTGACGGCGAGATCGACATCATCCAGGGCACGCTTGGCAAGGCCTTCGGCGCCGCCGGCGGCTATATCGCCGCAAGCGACGTGATCTGCGACACGGTTCGCAGCAACGGCTCCGGCTTCATCTTCACCACCGCCCTTCCCCCGGCCGTGGCCGCGGCGGCGCATGCGGCGGTGCGCCATCTTCGCAATGCCCGCGACCTTCGCGCCGCGCAGCAGCGCCAGGCGTCCCGGCTGAAGGCTGGCGCGCGCGCCGCCGGCATCCCGATCCTTGAAGGCGACACGCATATCGTGCCGGTGATGGTGGGCGACGCGGCGGCGGCCATGCGCATCTGCCAGCTTCTGCTGGATGATCACGGCATCTATGTGCAGCCGATCAACTATCCCACCGTGCCGCGCGGCACCGAAC
>CAJWVJ010000080.1 GCA_913048595.1 uncultured Alphaproteobacteria bacterium
AGGACACCGCCCTTTCACGGCGGCAACAGGGGTTCGAATCCCCTACGGGATGCCAGTCACGCCTCTGGAACCATCTGGTTTCAGGGGTTTTTTAGTGTCGTCATGTTAAAAAAAGGGCCGGCAGCGCCGGCCCGAGTCTAGGGAGGAATACATGCGTATACTGTACAGCCCCTCCAACGACGGGGTGCGGAAAATGTTAGGTAAAATCTCTACCTACATGAAAATAGTAGGAAAAATTTTAGTGCCACCGGTCATCCGTCGTAATTGATTCCGCCTTCTGACCGGTGCCACAAGCGGTACAGATGCCGCTTTGTCGCCGGGTCGTCACTATCCTCGAACTCCGAGCGGTAATGGCCAAGCTCATGATTGTTCAGATACTGAATCTGGCCCCGCTCCAGCGGTGCCTCGATCCACAGGTCTGCCGATGACGTGACGTCATCGACTGCGCCAAGCGCGTCGATCAGGGCGCTGTCCATCTCGGTCCCGTGCACCTTGTAGCCCTTACGGACGAGCGAGCTGTTGGCGCGGCACCGCAGCTTGCCACCGGCCCATGAAAAGAACGGCGCCAGGGACGTCTTGGCGGCCCCGTCGGCATGTTCGGCCTGGCGGTCGAAATGCATCGGCTGATACAGGCGCCGAAGCGCGTCCGGATAGCGGGTTTCCATCCGCTCATGAACCGTGTAGAGGCTGCAGAACCGGCTCAGTCCGCCCTGTCTGGCAGGATAGCGGCAGAGCAGCCCGACATAATCCGGAACCTTCACCGCAAAGGCATTGTCGGTATGGAAAACAAGCTCGACATTGGTGGTCGAGCCCCGCACCCCATAGCCGTATGTCTTGCCGGTATCGGTCACGTCATAGATCATCGTGCCGTCCCATTTCTGGGCCACATTGGGGGCCATCAACTGGCCGAGTGTCCAGTAGACATCAACCATGTCATCCAGATCTAAAGCGTCCATCGGCAGCCGGTCGATGACGGCAAAGCCGACACCCTTGTCACAGATGTCCTTGGCTGCGCCATAGGCCTTTGTCAGGGCCGGTATGTCGAATTGCTGCGGGCGGCGCAGAAGGGTGGGAAGCGGTTGCTGCTTCAAGGCGGTAACCATCGCACGCAATTCCGCAAGCGCTGTGTCGTCAAGCGGCACGGTCCAGTCAGCGGGTGACAGGTCGGCTGCCAGCCAGCCATGACCGGCCGCGCTTGGCAGATTATCGAGGTCGGTATGGGCCTCGAACGTCAGATCAATAATGCCTTCCATAGCTGTTCTCCCGACACACATCAAACCACCAATGTCCGTCAGGATGCCAGCAATTGCCGGGCTTGAAAAGCACAGCCGATGCCTGCGTCCAGCAGGGTGATCCCCGCCATTGTCGCCTGACGGATTTTCTGCCACGGTGACAATGGGCCGGATCAGCGCAACGTCATGAAGAGAGCAGGGTGATGACTGAACATATGACTTCGAATGGCGAAGCCGTCACCCGGATACCGGCATCGGAGTGGCATTATGCGCCTGACCTGCCGATCGGCAACAATCCGCTGTTTGAATTCCCCTGGCGTGCCGACCGCATCATGAGCTACCACCGGGATTACTGGCTGAGCCTGTCAGAGGCGGTGATCTTCATGGCGCTGGCACTCGGCGGCTGGGGCCTTCTTCGTGGCCCGCTCGGTGACATGTCGGTCTTCGCGGCGGGCTGGATCGGCATCGTCTATGCGCTGAATTTCGCCATGGTCCTGCTGTTTGCAGGAGGCTTCCACCTGTTCTTCTACACGCTGCGCCGGCAGGGCGATGATCGCAAATATGTGCCGCAATTCGGGCACCGGGGCGGCGGACGCTTCACCTTTGGCAGTCAGGTCCATGACAATATGTTCTGGTCGCTGGCCAGTGGTGTGACCGTCTGGACGGCCTATCTGGTGTTTCTGCTCTGGGCGCATGCCAATGCGGTGATACAGACCATCACGTTCGGCGCCAACCCGTGGGTATTCTCGGCGGTTGCGTTTTGCACCGGCATCTGGGTTGCGTTTCATTTCTACTGGGGGCACCGGCTTCTTCATGTCGGTCCGCTCTACCGCCATGTCCATTCGCTGCACCATCGCAATGTGAATGTAGGCCCCTGGTCGGGCATTTCGATGCATCCTGTCGAACATGTCATCTATTTCAGCTCGATGCTGATCCACCTGGTGGTGCCGTCGCATCCGGTGCTGATCATGTTCCATGGCTACATGCTGGCGCTGTCCGCCATTTTTGGCCACACCGGCTTCCATGAGATGCTTCTTGGCAAGAGCCGCCGGATGATGCTTGGCCATTTCCACCACCAGCTTCATCACCGGTATTTCGAATGTAATTACGGCAGTGTCGATTTCCCGCTCGATGTCTGGTTCGGAACGTTTCATGACGGGACGCCCGCGGCGCGGCGGCGTCTGAAGGAAAGGCTTGGCCCGTGATGACAGCAGTCAAAGACAAACCGCATCAGGATGATGCCGCCAAGGCGACGGCGCATGTCATGCCGCGCTGTCCGGCCTGCGGCAAGCCCGAGCAGCTTGTCTGGGTTCATGGCCATGGCCAGTGCGCCCATTGTCGTATGAATGTGATGCCCTGCTGCGACGGGGCGGTCTGCGAAACAGATTGAGCGGGGCTGCGACCTGTTTTCACCTTGCGTGATCACAGGCAGACGGTATAACCGCCACAGATATCGTTCACGAAGGGGGAGCTACCATGAACGCGACAATCGGTTTGATCCTGGTGATCGGGTTTCCGCTGGCGCTGTGCCTGACCCTCTGGCTATTCGGCAAGGTTTCAGTCCGTCCCGACTGATTGCCCCTGATCTGCTGCCGCCTTGACGGCGGCCTCGAAAGCCAGCGTTACGCATTTGTGCCGGTTCTTGATGGCACGGACAGGCGCGAAGGTGTTCATCTCTTCATCGATATCCGCCGAGTCATCTCCGGCCAGCCAGGCGGTGAGCGAGTCGCGCATGCGGGCCAGGTCCTGTTGCGGGCGTTGTGGCACAAGATTGATAAACAGGCCCGCCCCGGCTTCGCACAGGGCGCAGCCGCGGACCTTTGCACTTGCCCCGGCAATCACCTCATTCTCGATCAGCAGCGTGACATCAGCGCGATCGCCGCAAGTCGGATTTGACACGCTGGCCTGATGGCTTGGCGCGGCAAGGGAGTCCGCCATGCGGATGGCACGGGCATAGGCGAGGATACGATCTTGGTAAAGCTGGTCCATACGGCTCGGTTAGCAGGAGCTGGTCTGCTCCGTCAATGCGCCGAAGTGTCCGCGGCAGCGCTGTCGTCAGCCGGCACTGATGATCAGCATGGCGACGCCTGCAATCGCGGCGGCATAGGTGACGATCACCAGCCAGTGGATGGTGTGATACTCATTCTCTTCCGGCACATTGGCCGGGCGCGGCTTGGTGTCTCCCATGACGATTCTCCCCCGTCAAACTTCCGGAAACCGGTTGTGGTGACCTGTTCTCTGTATTACATCCATCGTCGTGACGTTTCAACCGGCTGGAGCGCACCAAAATTGTCGAATTCAGATTGAAGTGGCAGTGCCGCCGTTCTAGTATTTCGCGAGTTGGGGAGACTTTCGTGAAGCGCCTTGTTCGTAGCCTGCTGCTGTTCGCCATATTGTTTGGTGCCTGGCTCCTGATGTCAGGTCATTACACGCCTTTGCTTATCTTGCTTGGCGTTGTCAGCTGCGCGCTTGCTGCGGTACTTGCCGACCAGATCGGCGGTACTGACGAAGAAGGGCTGCCGCTTCACATCATGGCCCGATTGCCTGCCTATCTGGCCTGGCTGATCAAGGAAATCATCATGTCGAACATCGCCACCGGCAGGCTGATCCTGTTTGGCCGGGCGCGACCGGTGATGTTCAATACCCCGGCCACCCAGGCGACCGCCGGCGGCATTGTCACCTACGCCAATTCAATCACCCTGACCCCGGGCACTGTCACCATCGAGGTGGAAGACGGCAAGGGGGGCACAAGCTTTCTTGTTCACGCTGTGGATGCCAGCTTTGCCGAGGATGTCGAGAGCGGCGAGATGGACCGCCGTGTCACGGCGCTGGAAACATCACCTGCGGGCAGGGGCGGCGCATGATGTTTGCGGCTGGACTGGCGGCCTGTGCCGTGGCGCTTGTGCTTGCGCTTGTCCGTGCAATGCGCGGTCCGACGGCCTTCGACAGGCTGCTGTCGGTTAATGCCATCGGCACCACGGTGATCCTCGGGATTGCGCTTCACGGCTATGTCATGGGGCGGCCGGAATTTGTCGATATCTCGATCCTCTACGCCATCATCAATTTTATCGGAACCTTTGCCGTTCTCAAGCTGTTCGATACGGGCGGCCTTGGCGACAGGGGCGGACGCGCCCGCCCCGAACTGCCGCCGGGCGAGGAGGGCAAGTGATGGAGATGGTCACCGGCATCCTTTCCGGCCTGTGCATCGCCGCCGGCATCGTCGCGCTGATCACCGGCGCCATCGGCCTCGTGCGGCTTCCCGACCTGTTCAGCCGCACCCATGCCGTCGGCATGATGGATACGGCCGGGGTCGGGTTCATCATTCTCGGCCTGATCATCCATGAAGGCTTCACCCTGATCAGCGTGAAGCTGGCGCTTGTCGGCATCTTCCTGTTTTTCACCAGCCCCATCGCCACCCACGCGGTGGCGCAGGTGGCCTATCGTGCCGGGCTGAAACCTTTGGTCGAGGATGACAGGACAACGCCAAAGCCCGCGCCAAAGGCAAAAGCCGCTGCCCGAAAGAAGACCGGAGGGACGCGGTGATGGCCGGATCGCTGACCAACATTCTGCTGCTGGCGCTTCTCGTGTTCATTCTTGTGCTGGTGATCCGCACCCGTAGGCTGTTCCCGGTGGTTGTGCTTGCCGGGGCCTACTCGCTGGTATCAGCGGCGATGTTCGTAAATCTTGACGCGGTCGATGTGGCCTTTACCGAGGCGGCTGTCGGCGCGGGGATTTCGACGGTGCTGTTTCTGGCGGCGATGGCCTATCTGCCCGGCACCGAGAAAGAACCGCCCGAGGCGCGCGGCCTGCTGCATATCCTGCCTGCGCTGATCGTCTGTGTTGTCGGCGGGGCGTTGCTGATCCTGGCGGCGGTCGAGCTTCCGGCGATTGGCGATCCGAACGCGCCGGCGCATGTTCATGTCGCGCCGCGCTATCTTGAGGAAAGCGGGTCCATCCTTCATATCCCGAATGTGGTCACAACGGTGCTTGCAAGCTATCGCGGCTTCGATACCTTTGGCGAGACAGTGGTGGTCTTCACTGCCGGCCTTGGCGTTCTTGTGCTTCTGGCGGGCCGCACGCGCACGGCGCTTCGCCGCCGCAAGGATGCGGACGACGCCGACACGGGGGAGGGATCCGATGCGTGACAATCCCATCCTGAGGGTAACGGCCAAGATCCTGTTCGCCCCGATCATCGTCTTCGGGCTATATGTGCAGTTCCACGGAGACTATGGCCCCGGAGGCGGGTTCCAGGCCGGGGTGATCATCGCCGCCGCCTTTATCCTCCATGCGCTGATCTTCGGTCTCGAGGCCGGGCGTCGCCTGGTGCCGGCATGGGCTAATCTGGTGATGCTGGCGGGCGGGGTGATCGTCTATGGCGCCGTCGGCGTGGCCGGGATGATGCTCGACGGGCTGTTTCTTGATTACAACGTGCTGGCCTATGACGCCTCCAAGGGCCAGCATTACGGCATCCTTCTTGTGGAGTTCGGGGTCGGGCTGACGGTTACGGGCGTGATGCTGGCGCTGTTCCATGCCTTTGCCGGCTTTATGGAATCCCACTACAAGTCAGGCGAGGAAAGCTGATGTCCGCGCCGGTTTCTGTGATCCTCGACAGCTGGAACTACCTTGTCGTTATCTGCCTGATGATGGGCGGACTGTTCATTGTGATCTCGCAGAACAACCTGGTGAAGAAGCTTGTCGGGCTGGCCATTTTCCAGACATCCGTCTTCCTGTTCTACATCAGCGTCGGCAAGATGGCGGGCGGCACTGCGCCGATCCTGATGAAATCTGGCGATGCGGCCTATTCCAACCCGCTGCCGCATGTGCTGATCCTGACGGCCATTGTTGTCGGCGTCGCCACCACTGCGCTTGGTCTCGCGCTTGTGCTGCGGATCAATGCTGCTTTCGGCAGCATCGAGGATGACGAGGTTCTGGCGATGAAGGCTGCCGATGGTGAGCCGCGTGGCCGCCGTGGCGAGGATGATGCGGAGGATCAGCAATGACCCTCGCCCAGGTGATCGCCAACCTTCCGGCGCTTGTTGTCGCCATTCCGCTGCTGCTTGCGCCTGTCGCCGCGCTGGCCCCGGTCGCCGGTCTTGGCTGGCTGCTGGCGGTTCTCGGCACCGGCGGGGCGCTGTTCAGCGCCGTGATGCTGATGGGCGCGACAACCGGCGGCAAGAGCTTCAGCTATTTCCTTGGCAGCTGGCCGCCGCCATGGGGCATTGAATTCGTTGTCGATCCGGTGTCGGCCTTCACCGTTCTGGTGATGTCGGCGCTTGCCTTTGTCACGACATTGTTCGCGCGCACCGCGCTGCTTGCGGAAATCGCCGAAGAGGATGCCGGCAAGGCCTATTCCGCCTGGCTTCTCGCCTGTGGCGGCTTGTCCGGCCTGGTAATGACGGGCGATGCTTTCAACCTGTTCGTCTTCCTTGAAATTTCGGCCCTGTCCTCGGTGATCCTGATCGCCCTTGGTGCCGGACGGGACAGGCGCGCGCTGATCGCGGGCTATAACTATCTTGTCATCGGGGCTGTCGGGGCGACATTCTACGTCATCGGCGTCGGGTTCATCTATGCGGTGACAGGCTCGCTGAACATGGCAGATCTGGCAGATCGTATCCCGCAGGTGCCACAGACCACCGTGGTGATGGTCGGGTTCGGCTTCATG
The DNA here is from genome assembly GCA_913048595.1 of uncultured Alphaproteobacteria bacterium. GTDB lineage: Bacteria > Pseudomonadota > Alphaproteobacteria > Puniceispirillales > Puniceispirillaceae > UBA8309. The sequence continues at coordinate 6,895 of CAJWVJ010000080.1, forward strand.
ATGGCAGGGCTGCTGGTGAAGGCGGCGATCTTCCCGGTGCATGTCTGGCTGCCGGCCTCCTATGCCTTTGCGCCGTCCGCCGTGTCCGCGCTTCTGGCGGCGATTGCGACGAAGGCGTCGCTTTATGTCATTGCCCGGGTGATGTTCGGTGTCTTTGCGGGCCTTCCCGACCTTGCCGGGTTCGCCGCAGAGTTCATCCTGGTGCCGCTGGCCCTTGCCGGCATTTTCCTTGGTACGATCCTCGCCATCTATGAAAAGGACATCAAGAAACTGCTGGCCTTCAGTTCGGTGGCGCAGATCGGCTATATCGCGCTTGGCTTCGGCCTTGCCAGCACCGCCGGTCTGGCTGCCGGATTCATCCATATCGGCAATCACGCGCTGATCAAAGGCGGGCTGTTCCTGGCCGTCGGTGGCTATGCCGTAGCGCTTGGCAGCCGGGTCAATCTTGGCAGCATGGCCGGGCTTGGCAGGCGCATGCCGGTGACCACCACGGGCTTCCTGATCTGTGGTCTCAGCCTTGTAGGGCTGCCTCTGACCGCCGGCTTCATCTCCAAGCTCTATCTGGTACGCGCGCTTCTCGAGGCAGATATGATCGCCGTCCTGCTTCTGGTGATGGCCAGCAGCGCGCTGTCCGTCGTCTATCTGTGGAAGATCGTCGAAGTGCTGTGGCACAAGACCGAGAATGACAGCGCCGTGGCCGAACAGCCTGCGCTTTACATGCCCTTGTGGATCATCGCCATCGCCAACCTGTGGTTCGGTGTGGCGCCGGCGCCGATTGTTGACGGGGCGCAGCGCGCCGCGATGTATCTGACAGGGGGGCTGTGATCATGGTGATGACCCCGCAGACAGCCCTTATCGTCGGCCTGTTCGCGCCGCTTGTGACCGGCTTTCTTGTGCCGTTCCTGGCAGTCCGCGCCAACTGGCGTGATCTTGCCGGGCCTGTTGGCGCCGTCATCACCTTCATTGCCGCCATCGAGGTGGCGCGGGATGTGCTGGCCGGCGGCATGCCGTCCTGGATTCTCGCCGAACTGGCCCCGGGGATCGAGCTCGGCTTCCGGGTGACTCCGCTTGGCGCGATCTTCGGGCTTGTCGCCTCCGGGCTGTGGATTCTCGCCGCGATCTATTCCACCGGCTATATGCGCGGCAATCATGAAAAGCATCAGACGCGGTTTGCCGCCTTCTATGCTGTGGCGGTCCATGCGGCGCTTGGTGTCGCCTGGTCCGGTAATCTGCTGGTTCTGTTCGTCTTCTATGAAATCCTGACCTTCTCGACATTCCCGCTTGTCACTCACAAGGACAGCAAGGCGGCGCGCGATGCCGGCCGGCTGTATATGAGCATCCTTGTCGGCAGTTCCGTGATCCTGCTGCTGCCGGCGGTGATCTATGTCTGGATGATGACCGGACGCCTGGATTTTGTGGCGGGCGGCATCCTGGCCGGCGCTGTTCCGGCATCTGTCGCGCCATGGCTTCTGGCGGCCTTCGCCTTTGGTGTCGGAAAGGCGGCGATCATGCCGCTTCATCGGTGGCTTCCGGCGGCCATGGTGGCCCCGACCCCGGTCTCGGCGCTTCTTCACGCTGTTGCCGTGGTCAAGGCCGGGGTGTTCACGCTGCTGACGGTGGCGGTCTATATCTTCGGCATTGACTATCTTGCCGATACGGGGGCCTCGACATGGCTTGTCTGGGCGACATGCTTCACCATTCTAGCCTCGAGCTGCGTGGCCATTACCAAGGACGATCTGAAGGCGCGGCTTGCCTATTCGACGATCAGCCAGCTGTCCTATGTGGTGCTTGGCGCGGCCATCGCGACGAAGATGGCCGCCGAGGGCGCGGCACTCCACATCATCATGCACGCTGTCGGCAAGATCACCCTGTTCTTTGTCGCTGGGGCGATCTATGTGCAGGCGCATATCACCAAGATATCGCAGCTTGACGGGCAGGGGCCTGAAATGAAGCTGGCTTTCGCCGCCTTCTTCATCGGTGCGCTGTCGATCATCGGCATTCCGCCGGCGGGAGGCAGCTGGTCGAAATTCATGCTGATGGTGGGCGCCGCAGATGCCGGCATGGTGATGGTGCTGATTGTTCTGGGTGTGTCGTCGCTGATGA
>CAJWVJ010000081.1 GCA_913048595.1 uncultured Alphaproteobacteria bacterium
AGGCGGCGGCGAACCCGGGATCACGCCGGCGCGCCTCGTAGCATCGCGACCGGCAGGTGCCGGCGGCGCGCGCCGCCGCACTGACATTGCCGCTGGCACGAAGCGCATGCAGAAAGCCCGCCTGCCAGCCATCTCCCGCGATGCCGGCATCTGCTGGCGTGCGGTGGGCTGTCATACGGGGTCTTCTGCCTGTCTTGTGGGTGATCCAGTCTACGCCGCAGCGTATAATAGGAAATATCCTATTTTGTGCCAGATGTCAAGATGAAACTGCAGCCACCTCAGCGAGGGCGAGCGCCACAAGCGCCTGACGGTGGTCGCGGGCAAGGGTTGTGCGGCTTCGCCGCTGGCGTTGGCACAGTTCGGCCCAGCGTATACGGCAGGCCCGCGCCCATAGAAGCTGGCGCTGTCGCGGGCTCACGTCCCACATCAGCATGGACAGCCTGTCCAGATCGTCGATCGCCTCACGGGATGGCAATGAAAGGCTTGCGCGGCGCGTTACCTCGATCGTGAAGCGGCTCTTGCGGATCATCTCGGGCCAGGCGCTTCGCAGCCCCGCCGGCCCTGTCCCCGCGTCCCGCGGCAGCCTCAGCACGGTATCTACGGCGCGCTCAAGCCGCAGCGCAAGCTCGTCAAGACGCGGCTTGCCAATCGCCGCAATGCCCGTCGCCGGCCGGTTTTGTCGCGGATTTGCTGTCATGTCTCTCTCCCTTGCCCTGATAGAGGAAATTTCCTAACATGATTTACCGGCAAGGGACCATTATGCAAAAGGATCATTATGGCGGATCATACGACAGATGCCGGCGCGCTGACGACGGACCCGGTGCGCCGCACGGTTCGCGGCGCGCTTGACGCGGCCGGGTTGACGCTGAAGCAGGCGTCGCGGGCGCTTGGCCGCAATGACGCCTATCTGCAGCAATTTCTCTATCGCGGATCGCCCCGCCGGCTTCCCGAAGCGGTGCGGCTGCGTCTTGCCGCCATCACCGGCACAGATGGTGACATGTTTCTAGACCGTGATCTTCGTACCCTTCATGACGAGTTGGCGCCATCCGGCATCACCGTGCCGCTGTTCGAGGTGAGCGCGGCGGCAGGCGGCGGACGCACCGGCGAGGAACCGGCCAGCTCTGCGGCGCTGTCCTTTCCTCCTTCCCTTCTCCGCCAGATCACGGCGGCACCGGCGAACGGCCTGCGCCTGATCTCCATCAGCGGCGATTCAATGGCGCCAACGCTGGAGCATGGGGACATGGTGATGATTGACACCAACCGGACGGTCCCGTCTCCGCCTGGCATTTTCATTCTTGATGATGGTGTGGGTCTCGTGGCGAAGCGTGTTGACGCCATCCCGAACACCCGCCCGCAGATGCTGCGCCTGTCATCCGACAACCCGGCCTACAGCAACTATCAGCGTCGGATCGACGAGGTCCGAATTCTCGGCCGTGTCGTCTGGTTCGCACGCAGCCTCTAGGACCCGACCTGAAAGGATTTTGCCATCATGAACCGCCGCAGATCCGATCATCGCCGTGGCCGCGCCGGCAGGCTGCCACGTAATGCGCCACCGGTCGAACTGACCATCAGCCATGTTGGCGGACGTGGTGACGGTGTCGGGCGCGCCGCCTACAAACATAATCACGTCACCGAGGAACACGCGGTCTTCGTGCCGGCAACCCTTCCTGGCGAACAGGTGGTGGCCCAGCCGCAGGCGATCAGCGGCCAGGGTATCCGCGCCATGCTTCATGAGATCGTGACAGCCTCGCCCGAGCGCCGTGAACCCGATTGCGACGCCTTTCCGGCCTGTGGCGGCTGCAGCTTCCAGCATTGGCAGGACGACGCCGTGACCGGCTGGAAGCAGGAGATGGTTCTTGGCTTTCTGGCGCGCGCGGATGTGCCGGTCCCGCAGGTGACACCGCCGCATGTCGCGCCGCGCCAGTCACGGCGGCGAGCCGGGTTTCATCTGAAAAGGCTGACCGGCGGGGTGGCCGCCGGGTTTCTCGAGCGCGGCTCTGACCGGATTGTCACCCCGGCCGGCTGCAGTGTCCTTGATCCGGCCCTGACAGCCCTTCTCAACCAGCTTGCCGATCTGACCGCCACACGTTTTCCGGTCGGTGTGCCGGTCGATGCGCAGGCCAATATGCTGGATAACGGCATCTGCCTTCTTCTTCGCGGGCCTGAAGGCTGGCACGACCGGCTGCTTGAGGATCTTGCCGGCTGGGCTTCGGATCGCGGCCTGTCCCGCCTGTCGGTTGCCAAAGGTGATGCGGAACCGCTGACGCTTCTGGCACCGGCACCGCCCGTTCTGCAGTTTGGCGGGATCACCGTGACGCCGCCGCCCGGCGCCTTTCTGCAGGCCACACGCGAATCCGAAGCCGTGCTGCAGCACACCGTGGCCGACATTCTTGGCGATGCGGCGCGGGTGATCGACCTGTTTGCCGGCTGTGGCACGTTAAGCCTGCCGCGTCTTGACCGCCTGTCACGGCTGACGGCCGTTGAATCCGATGCCGCCGCGCTTGCCGCGATGAAGGCGGCGGTGGATTCCGCCGGACGCGGGGCGCAGCTGGAATGTGTCGAAGCAGACCTGATGCGCGCGCCGCTGACAGCCGACATTTTCGCCGGTGTCGATGCGGTGATCATCGACCCGCCGCGGGCCGGTGCCGCCGCGCAATGCGAAATTCTGGCCGCCACATCCGTGCCGGCCATCGCCATGGTGTCCTGCAGCCCGCCAAGCTTTGCCCGCGACGCGGCAAACCTTGTCGCCGGCGGCTACCGCATGTCCAGCCTTCAGGTAATTGACCAGTTCCGTTTCAGCAGCCATGTTGAACTTGTCGCCGGCTTCATCCGTGACTGACCGGCGCGATTTGGCCGGCGAAATCCTGCAGGTGACATCCTATGAAGAAGCGATCCGTCAGCATCCGCGGGCACCGCACCAGCCTGTCGCTTGAAGACGGGTTCTGGGACGAGCTGGCGCGCATTGCCGGCGACCGCGGCACCTCGGTGGCAGGGCTGATCAGCGCGATCGACAGCGACAGGTCGGGCGGCCTGTCATCGGCCGTGCGGCTGTTCGTCCTTGATACGCTCAGGCAAGAGGCCGCCGCTTGCAGGACAAAGGCTTCATCCCTAGATTGATAGCGTGACGCGCAGGACAGACATCCGTCCCGTGCCAGAGGACAAACCCATGCAAATCGCCATTCTAGAAACAGGCCGCATCAACGAGGCCATCGCCCACAGATTCGACCGCTATCCGGAAATGTTCCGCACCATGTTCGCGGCCGCCGGCGCGACCGGTTTCGAGCTGACGACGGTGCCGGTGGTGGACGGGGACCTTCCCGCGCATGTGGATGATTACGACGGCTATCTCGTCACCGGTTCGGCGGCAGGCGTCTATGACGACTTTGACTGGATTCCACCGCTGATGGAATTCATCCGCGATGCCCATGCCGCTGACAAGCCCCTTGTCGGTGTCTGTTTTGGGCATCAGGTGATTGCCCATGCGCTTGGCGGCCATACCGTGAAATGGCATGACGGCTGGGGCCTTGGCGTGTACGACCTTTCGCTGGATGACACGCCCCCATGGATGCCGGCGCGCGACAGCGCGCGCCTGATCCATATCCATCAGGACCAGGTCATCACCCTTCCCGAGACGGCCAGGCTGATCGGCAGCACATCCTTCTGCAGAAACGCCATGTTCCATATCGGCGACAATGTGTTCTGCATGCAGGGACACCCCGAATTCACCCCTGACTATACCGCCGCGCTGATGGACGCACGCCGTGACAGCATGGGATCGGACCGGGTGGATCACGCAATGGCGACCCTCGCAGGCAACCATGAAGGGATTGCCATCGCCGGCTGGATCACGGATTTCTTCCGGCAGCATGCCGAGGCCCGCATGGCGGCCTAGGCACCCGACATTCCGAACCCCAGCCAGGACCAGTACCATGACTCTTGTGATCGGGCTTGATACAGGCGGCACCTACACCGACGCCGCGCTTCTCGACACCGCCAGCGGCACTGTCCGGGCCACCGGCAAATCCCTGACCACCCGTGACGATCTATCGATTGGCGTCGGCGGCGCCATCCGCCGCGTGCTTGCGGATTTTGACGGCGATGCCAGTGATATCGGCCTGGTCTCGCTATCGACCACCCTGGACACCAATGCCATTGTCGAGGGTGTTGGCGGGCGGGTGGCGCTGATGATGATCGGGTTCGACGAGGCGGCGCTGCAACGCGCTGATCTGGCCCGCGCCCTTGGCCAGGACCCGGCCTTTTTCATCGCCGGCGGCCATGCCGCCGATGGCGGGCAGCACACGCCGCTGGACGAGGCTGCCATCCGCGAGGCGGTCAAGGCCACCGAGGGCGAGGTATCGGCCTTTGCCGTCGCCGGGCATTTTGCCACCCGCAACCCGGCGCATGAAAACCGGACCCGTGACCTTGTTCGCGAACTGACAGGCGCACCCGTGACCTGCAGCCACGAGCTGTCATCCTCGCTTGGCGGCCCGCGCCGTGCCCTGACCGCGGTGCTGAATGCACGGCTGATCAACCTGCTGGACAGGCTTGTCGCCGCCACCGAAACCATCATGAAGGGCGAAGGGCTGTCCTGCCAGCTGATGGTGGTCAAGGGTGACGGCTCGCTTCTGGAATCGGGATATGCGCGCTCGCGCCCGGTGGAAACGGTGCTGTCCGGACCGGCGGCCAGCCTTGCCGGCGCCGCCTTCCTTGCCGGCACCGATACCGCCATGGTGGCCGATATCGGCGGCACAACAACTGACATCGCGCTTTTGCAGAATGGTGCGCCGCGGCTGAAACCGGATGGCGCGCTTGTCGGCGGATGGCAGACGATGGTCGAGGCGGCCGATATCCGCACCTGCGGGCTCGGCGGCGACAGCGAGGTGCGGCCGGTCGGGCGCGGCACTTTGGGCGGCCTCACCCTGGGGCCACGACGGGCCGTGCCGCTGTCACTGCTGGCAACGCAATGGCCCGAGGTGAAGGACAAGCTTGCCGAGCAGCTTGCCGTTGTCGTGCCCATGGCGACCGACGGGCGATTTGTCATGCCGTTGATGCCGAACGGGGTGCCGTCCTGGCTGACCCGCTCCGAGGCGAGGCTTGCCGCCAAGGCCATCGAGACGGGGCCTGCCAGCATCGCCGAGATCGCCGGCACGCAGCTCGCCCTTGGCGCTGTCGACAGGCTGATCGGGCGCGGGCTTCTGACCCTCGCCGCCTTCACCCCGACAGACGCGCTGCATGTGACCGGGGATTTCACCGGTTTTGATGCCGAAGCGGCCGGTCTCGGCGCGTGGCTGATGGCCCGCCAGAAGACCGGCGTCGGCCAGCCCATCGCCGACACGCCTGAAGAGCTTGCCGCCCGTACCCTGTCCGAACTTCATCGCCGCACCGGACTGGCGCTGATGGATGCGGCGCTGGCGCATGACGGGGCCGGCGAAGGACAGGCCAGCACCAATCCGCTTCTTGCCGATCTCTACCGCGAAGAGCCCGCCGGCTCCGCCGGGCTCGTGACGCTGTCCCTGTCGCTCGGGGCCGGGCTTGTCGCGCTTGGCGCCTCGGCGGCGACACATTATCCGCATGTCGCCCGTCGCATGGGGGTGGATTTGACCGTGCCTGGCCACGCCGAGGTGGCAGGTGCCGTCGGCGCCGCCGCCGGATCAATACGCCAGCGGGTGATGATCTCGGTGACACAGCCTGCCGAGGGCAGATACCGGATACATCTTCCCGGCGGACCAAAGGACCTCGGCGTTATGGAGGACGCGCTGGCACAGGCGCGCGACGCCGCCAGCCAGCTCGCCGAAGACCGGGCCCGCAAGGCCGGCGCCAGCGCCGTGACAATCGACATCAGCGAAGACATCAAGCTTGTTCCGCTTGGGGGCGGCAAGGAAATGTTCATCGAGGCGCTGATCCATGCCACCGCCGACGGTGCCGCCAGCTAGGCCCTCTTTTTGTGCCTCGTTAACGGACCGTTTACCCCACTGCGCTAAACTGCATGTTTGCCACTGCGGCAGACATACAGACCAACGTGACCGGAGAACACGGGACTGGCGCAATGACTTCCATCCTGATTTATGCCGGATCGGCGCGGCGCGGCGCCTTTTCGCGGCAGCTCACCGCGGCCGCGACCACCATCGTCGGCGAGGCCAGCGGCAAGGCGACCCTTGTCAATCTCGCCGATTTCGATGTGCCTCTCTATAATGCCGACATCGAGGATGGCAGCGGCATCCCGCACCCCGTCGTCGAATTTCGCCGGCTTGTGGCGACGCATCAGGGTATGATCATCGCCACGCCGGAATATAACGGCTTCGTGACGCCTTTGCTTCTCAACATGCTGTGCTGGGCCTCGCGGCCCTCGCTGGCGGATGATTTCGGTGCTGTCTTCCCGAACAAGCCGGTGGCGCTGCTGGCCTCGAGCCCGGGGCGGCTTGGCGGCGTGCGCGTGATCCCGCGGCTTCGCGATGTGGTGGCGGACCTTGGCATGGTCGCAGTTCCGGGATTCACCACGGTCCCGCAGGCGGGCGAGGCGTTTACGCCGCGCGGCAGGCTTGCCGATGCCAGCCTTGAATCGGGGCTGACTACCCTGATCGACAGATTGCTTCTCGCAAGCCGCCAGCAGGCCTGAGTTCATTCAGATCATGAGAGGGATCAGAATGTGCGCTGGCGCACAGGCATGCAGACAGCGTCGTAGCTTTTCTCGTCACGAACCTGAATCTTGCTTGGCCTGATGGCCCCGGGAATCTTGTGGTCCTTCACCCGGCTTTCCCCCAGACAAGGCTGAGGCTGCCGTCGATCCGGTCGAGCCGCATGGTCACGGTGGCCACCACCTCGCGTGTCGGCACCTGTGGCTTTCCATCGACACGCGCGCGGATGATCGGGCCACGTTCGGTCGACTGGCTCAGGGTGATGGCATCGGCTGTGGCATCGATCCGAAGGTCGTCGGCCGGCATTTGTTGCGCCGCATTGTCGGCTCCGGCAAGCTTGCCGGATGTCACCAGACCGGGGATGGCCGCCACATCGCCGCCCGACTCATCTGCCGGCGCATCATCCCGCACCTCCGTCAGCGCATAGTTCTGAACCGGCATCCTGACATCGCCCTCATAGGGCTGGAGCCGCACCTCGACGAATCGGCCTTCATTTTCGACAAGGGCCACATGCATGGTGCCGCCGAACATATTCTCGGCGACCGAATCAACGCTTTCCGCCTGGGTGCGGTATTCGCCGTCGCAGACAAGGCCAACGGACGACGCCAGCGCGGCAGACGACAGCATGACCGACGACACGACGGACGGCGCGACAAGGCACGCCGCCAGTATCATGGCCATCCCGACCCTGTTCAAAATCCTGAACATGCGGGAAAACTAATTTAATTAACGAATTAGGCAAAAGTCTTTAATGGGCGGCCTTCAGCCAGGGGGAAGCGGCAGGCTCGCCCTGCTTGTGTAGCTGTCGAACCTGTCCTGTCCGATGTTGGATCCACAGGCCAGAACACCGATCCGCTTGCCGGCGGCGCGGTCCCGAAGTGGGCCAAGCGTGGCGGCCAGCGAGGCCGTGCAGGCTGGCTCGGCGACAAGGTTCAGCGTATGCTGCATCAGCAGCATCGTATCTGCCATCAGCGAATCCGGAATGGTGATCAGCTCGTCGACATTCTGCCGCGCCAGCGCCAGCGATTGTGCCATCGCCATGGGCGCGCCAAGGCTTTCGGCGATTGTGTCGATGCTCTCGAGCGTCTCCGTCTTGCCCGAGGCGAAGCTTCGCGACAGGCTGTCGGCGCCTTCCGGCTCCACGCCGATGATGGTTGTCTGCGGGCTCATCATACGGATCGCCGCCGCCATGCCGGCAATCAACCCGCCGCCCCCGACAGGGATCACCACCATATCCAGCGGCGGCATGTCCTCAACCATCTCGGCACCGCAGCTTGCCGCGCCATAGGCCATGTTCAAATCGTTGAACGGGTGCAGGATACGACGACCCTCCTCGGCTTCGATCCGGTCGAGCATGGGCAGCGCCGCCGCGATGCCGTCAACAAGCACCACTTCGGCCCCGAGGTCGCGACACCCCTGGATGCGGTAGGGATCGGCTGTCTTTGACATCACCACCTTGGCCGGCACATCGGCACCCTGCGCCGCCCAGGCGAGGGCCAGCGCGAAATTGCCACCGGAGAACCCGGCGACCCCGAGGCGGCGCTGCGCGTCATCAAGCCAGTCGACGCCAAGGCAGGCACCACGCGCCTTGAAGGACCCTGTATGCTGAAACAGCTCAAGTTTCAGGAACAGCTCGCTTCCCGCCGGGATATAGGGGGCAATCTTGCTGCTGCGCAGCGGAAGGACCGGTGTGCGGATCACCCGGCCGTCCAGAAATTCGCGGGCGGCCATAAACCCGCCATGGTCGAAATCAGTCATGGCGCGACGCTAGCAATCAGGGTGCCGCTTCGTCAATCTGCGCCCGCCTCAGACGTCCCAGACCACGCGGAAGCCCTGATGCGCCGCCGTCGAATCCGGCGAGATACCAGACCTCGCGGCGATCCGGTAGCGGTAGCAGTAGCTCTTGTGACAGAGGAACGATCCGCCTTTTGACAGCCGGAAACCCTGCATGGCCTTGAGCCGGTCCTGAACCCGCTTCTTCAGCGAACGGATGCGGAATTCCTCATGCGTCCATTCCCAGACATTGCCAACCATGTTGTACAGACCATAGCCGTTCGGCGCGAAGGCGTGCGCCGGCGCCGTGTTGGCATAGCCGTCGGCAGCGCTGTTCACCTGCGGGAAACGTCCCTGCCAGATATTGCAGGGAAAATGCGCATGGTCGTCCGGCTCGGCATCTCCCCAGGGAAAACG